>NZ_JAFKPJ010000004.1:0-363096 GCF_019633765.1 Bacteroides sp. 11BF | reverse complement strand
ACATACTTTTAAAAGAAGGAAAAAGGGAGAGCCAAGGAGACACATTATTATAATATATAGAGGGGGAATTTTCAGGAGATAAAGGAAAGGATATGTGCTACGAAAGGGAGGAGAACGAGTGTTTTGGGGTGGAATTGCGGAGAAAAATAGGGAATTGGAGGAAAATTGGAGGGGATGAAACTGGAATTGGACAGGGACTGAATGGAGAGTGAACGGGAATCAGATGGGAGTCAAACAGGGATTAAACTGAAAAGTCGGTGGGAATCAGACGAGGATTGGACGGAAATTAAAACAGGAATCATACGGGGATTGAATGGAAATTGAGCAGGAATCAAACAGTAATCAGACGGGAATTGAACGGAATCCTGCGTTAACATTGTTAATGCGGTTGGGGAAACATTTATTTCAGGGATGGAAATAACAAGGCTTTTGCTTCGAAAAGACTTGTTATTTGGAGACAAAAGCCTTGATTTAACATCCTGTTAAATCAGGTAATAGGAAGAGAAGAAACGAAAGGAAGAAAAAGATTGAAGATGAAGACAATAGAGAGACAAGGGAATGTTTACCGGGAAAAGGGATAAGTGGAGGACCGAAAAGGATGGTTACGATTGAAGTAAGTATAGTTGCGATCAAAGCAGATATGGGTGCAATCAGAGCAGGTATAGATGCAATTAAAGCAAGTGCCAATGCAATTCGGAAGAACACATTTGTGATCCGGAAAGCCTAGTTATACAATATTTTCACAAGTAAAATTTGGGACGGAAACGGGAGAAGCCTACCTTTTAAACCAAAGGCTCGTTGGTTTAAAACCAAGGAAGCGTTGATTTTAAAGGTAAAGGGGTCTTGGTTTTAAAAGTAAAAGGATGGCCGTATAAGGAGGCTATAGGGGCGTTTTTCAGGAAATTGAGAGGTGATCAGAGAAAAAGGGAGAATAAGGAGATATACCGATTTAAGAAGAGACGAAGTTGAAAATTAACGGTAATTGAACCACAGATTAAAGTAAGTCGTTACTATTCTTATCCTCCTCCCCTTCCATTTATAAGAATAGAATAAGAATAGTAACGACACTAACAATTTCTATTGAAAGCCCTTCTTACAAATAACCGGCATAAGAGGACTACAGTAAATTTGTATAATCCGTAGTGAACTATTTACGACTCCTTCACCAACTGCCCCATAGCCCATACCGCCTTGACGTTCAGATCACGATCCAGGATCAGAATATCCGCATCTTTATCCTTCTGGAGAGATCCTTTACGGTCATAAACTCCCATAATACGGGCAGGAGTCTCAGAAGCCATACGTATGGCATCTGCCAGGGGAATATCAGCCTTCACCATCGTACGCACCAACTGATCCATGGTAGCAATACTACCTGCCAAGGCCGAACGGTCGGCAAGCTTGCACACACCGTCTTCTATAATAATACGGGGATCGTCGATCGCCTTACCTTCAGCAGCCGCATATGAAAGTGCGTCGGTCACCAGGCAAGTATGCTCCACTCCCTTCAGCTTATAAGCCAGTTTCAAAATAGTGGAAGGCAAATGAATGCCGTCAGCAATCAGCTCGATAGTCATGCCATCGGTCAGATAGACACTCTCAACCGTTCCCTCGTATTTATATTCGCGACGCTTATGGAAGCCCGGCATTGCATTGTAGAAGTGCGCAGCATGTGTAAATCCTGCCTCGTATGCTTCCTTTATGCCATCATATTCGGCTTCCGTATGCGAAACAGCTCCTACAATACCCTTCGACCTCAGACAACGTGCAAAGTCAAGTGCTCCGGGCAGTTCGGGAGAGGCATCCCAACGCTTGATGCAATCGGTGCTTTCAAGCAAAGAGGTGTATTCTGCCACATTGACTTCTTTCACTTGGTTTGCAAACTGTTCTCCCGCCATCTTACGGTTCAGGTAAGGGCCTTCCACATGCAAGCCGAGTATCGGGCTATCGGGTTCGGCCATCAGTTTTTCGCATATATCTACAGCTTTGCGTATTTCGGAAAACGGAGAAGAAGAAAGTGTCGGGAAAAAACTGGTGGCGCCGTGCTTCATGTGTGCAGCTATCGCCGTGCGGAAAGCCTCTTCGGTACATTCCGTAAAATCGTGTCCTCCCCCGCCATGGGCATGCATACAAACAAAACCGGGAACAATATACATTCCTCTGGCATCCACCAGATCGGCACCGATCAGCGCCAGGTCGCAATTAGTTACTTCCAGAATTTTTCCATCTCTCATCAACACAGAACCTTCGTTCAACCAACCTTGCGGAGTAAATATGCGTCCATTGATAATTTGAGTCAACATGATAAATTATAGTATTAGAGATTCATACTCGTGTTATTTTTGTTTATTGGAAACAAAATTAGACACTTCTGTTGAGATAGAAAAATAAAATAGCTTTTCTTTTCAGTTTTATTTCAGAAATAAGCCTTTTCTTTGCAGGTAGAAATAAAAAGCCCTATGAAAATATTAATAATCGAAGACGAACCCTCACTGAGGGAACTTATCCAGCGTTCGCTCGAAAAAGAACGCTACGTAGTGGAAGCTGCCGCAGACTTCCAGTCGGGATTACGCAAGATAGAGGACTACGATTACGACTGCGTCTTGCTGGACATTATGTTGCCTGACGGCAATGGGCTGAATCTGCTGGAGCAACTGAAGAAGATGCATAAACGGGAAAATGTAATTATCATCTCGGCCAAAGACTCCCTGGACGATAAAGTACTGGGACTGGAACTGGGCGCTGACGACTATCTGCCCAAACCCTTTCACCTGGCCGAATTAAATGCCCGCATCAAAAGTGTGATCCGACGCCAGCGCCGCGACGGAGAAATGGACATACGCCTGGCCAACATACGTATCGTTCCCGATACATTCCAGGTATTCGTAGATGACAAGGAAATAGAATTAAACCGCAAAGAGTATGATATTCTTCTTTACTTTGCCAACCGTCCCGGACGACTGGTAAACAAAAACACACTTGCCGAATCGGTGTGGGGAGATCATATCGACCAGGTAGACAATTTTGATTTCATCTATGCGCAAATCAAGAATCTGAGAAAGAAACTTAAAGATGCCGGTGCCTTGGCAGAACTTAAGGCTGTATATGGATTCGGCTACAAAATGACTGTTGAATAAAAAAGACCCTACCTCCATGAAGTTGATATACCGTATTATAATCCGCATCGCACTCATGCTGACAGTTGTTCTCGGGGCATGGGCTGTATTTTTCTATATAGCCGTGATAGATGAAGTGAACGACGAAGTAGACGACTCTCTGGAGGATTACTCGGAAACCATCATTATCCGTGCCCTGGCCGGAGAAGAACTGCCCTCGAAAAACAATGGGTCGAACAATCAATACTATCTTAGAAAAGTAAGTAAAGAGTATGCCGACGAACGCGAAGATATCTGCTACAAAGACTCCATGGTTTATATTGTGGAGAAGGAAGAGACTGAACCGGCACGCATACTGACCACCTTATTCAAAGATGACGAAGGGCAATATTACGAGCTTACCGTATCGACACCGACGATCGAGAAGGACGACCTGAAAGACGCCATGCTGGGATGGATTATTTTTCTGTACATCGCCCTGCTGCTCACCATCCTGATTGTCTGCATCTGGATATTTCACCGCAGCATGAAGCCACTTTACAATCTGCTGCGCTGGCTGGATGCCTACAGGATAGGCCGTCCCAATCGCCCTTTGAAGAATGAAACGCAAATTATGGAGTTCAGGAAGCTGAACGAAGCAGCCATCCGCAACGCGGAACGAAGCGAGCACATCTTTGAACAACAAAAGCAATTCATCGGCAATGCTTCACACGAAATGCAAACGCCGTTAGCCATCTGCCGGAATCGCCTGGAAATGCTGATGGAAGACGACTCCTTGTCTGAAGCACAGTTGGAAGAGCTGATAAAAACGCACCAGACCCTGGAGCATATCACCAAGCTCAATAAATCGCTGCTGTTACTATCCAAAATAGATAACGGACAATTCTCCGAGACCCAAACGGTGGAATTCAACAGCATGCTCAAGCGATATATAGAAGATTATAAAGAAGTATACGGCTATCGGGAAATTGAGCTGACGTTAGATGAACAGGGAATATTCCGGGCGGAAATGAATGAATCATTAGCAGTCGCCCTGATAACGAACCTGCTCAAAAATGCGTTTGTACACAACGTAGACGGTGGACATATCCGGATTGAAATAACCGGCCATAGCATGACCTTCAGGAATAGCGGCACAGACCGTCCCCTGGATGCGACCCATATCTTTGAACGATTCTATCAGGGAAGCAAAAAGGAAGGTTCGACCGGACTGGGACTTGCCATAGCCGACTCCATCTGTAAATTACAGCATCTCACACTCAGGTATTATTTTGAGAAAGATGAACACTGTTTCGAATTGCGGAAGAACAATTTCACCACAGAATGTGTCAAAACTCACCACAGAGGACACAGAGTAACACAGNGAATGTGTCAAAACTCACCACAGAGGACACAGAGTAACACAGAGACGATTTTAGGTTGTTGATTATCAATAAAAAGACTCTGTGATACTCTGTGTTACTCCGTGGTGAAAGAAGTTTCGACACAACCTCATTCTGTGGTGAATACGACTCCCCGGCACACCTGCCTGTACAAAATCTTTTCATATCTATTGCGAGAAGGACTTCCCGCTCAGCGTTAAATGTTGTGTAAATATACAGTATAAGTTCAACCGGATGAACAAGAGTAATCGAACTTTTATTTAGAAAAAAGTATCAAAATGGAGAGAATTCCCAATTCTTTTCAGAATCGACCTTCATCTTTGCAATATAAATTAATTGCTAACAGTAAAAACCATTAAAAAAGGATGAATATGAAAAAGTTACTTATTTTATTCGTATGCCTGTTCACTCTGCAAACCATCGCAAGAGCGGACGATGATAAACCTATCCAGGTAAGCCAAATGCCGCAGAAGGCACAGCAGTTCATCAAACAACATTTTGCCGGCAACAACATTGCCATGGCCAAAGTTGAAAGCGATTTCTTACAGAAAAGCTACGACGTCATTTTCACCGACGGCAACAAAGTGGAATTCGACAAGAAAGGAAACTGGACTGAAGTAAATTGCAAATTCAGTGTAGTGCCACAGGGCATAATACCCGCTCCTATCCAGAAGTACGTAACCACCAACTATGCGGATGCGAAGATTCTGAAAATAGAACGTGATAAAGCGGATTATGAAGTGAAACTGTCCAACGGATGGGAACTAAAATTCGACTCTAAATTTAACTTAATCGATATCGATAACTGATGTTACGCACATATACGGGTATAATTCCGCTTTATTACAATATGCGCATAACATGAATTGACAACTAAAAAAGTATAGTAGAAATGAAACTGAAAATGTATTTTCTTCTTTTGGCACTGGGTGCCCTGGGATTACAAAGCTGTGATAACGATGATGATGATGATCTGTCTTATGTACCGGCAGAACTGAAAAACGCATTCACCGCAAAGTACCCGACAGTCAGCAATGAAAAGTGGGAAACAAAAGGTAACTATTATGTGGCTGACTTCCGCCATCAAAACTATGAAACCTCTGCTTGGTTTACTCCGGACGGAACATGGCAAATGACAGAAACCGACATTCCATATCAGGCTCTGCCCTCAGCAGTAAAAAGTGCTTTTGAAAGCAGTGAATATGCAAAATGGAAAATAGATGATGTAGATATGCTGGAACGTCTGGATATGGAAACCGTATATGTCATCGAAGTAGAATCCGGCAAACAAGAGTTCGACCTGTATTATTCGGCAGAAGGAATCCTGATTAAAAACGTTGCAGACACGGACAATGATTCGGGAAATTACCTTCCGGCCGAAGTCCCCGCAGCCATCGAGAACTTTATAAAAGAGAAGTATCCGGATGCGCGACTGGCAGAGATTGAAGTGGAACATGGAATGACAGAAGTCGATATTATCCACAACAATATCAGCAAAGAGGTTGTATTCAACAGCTCCAACCAATGGGCATACACTTCCTGGGACGTACACCGGAATGCACTACCGGTTGAGGTGACCAGTGCAATTGCCTCTTCACCACAATATGCCGGATATCACGTAGATGAAGCCGACTTTTTTGAAACTCCCACAGGCGAATACTATCTGGTTGAACTGGAAAAAGGAGAGCTGGAAGTAAAAGTGAAAATTACCGAAAAAGGAGAATTCATCCCATAAGTACTAAAACCGCGACAGGTGGCCAACCTGACACAATGCATAAAAAGGGAGGCTGAGTCAAAACTCTTTTCACCACGGAGTAACACAGAGTAGCACAGAGTCTTTTAACTAATAATCAATAACTTAAAATCGCCTCTGTGTTACTCTGTGTCCTCTGTGGTGAGTTTCGACACAGCCTCACTTCTATTGCTTATTTATACCAACCGGTATCTGCCCAACCGGAAGCCTTATACCATCCCGTATCCCGGTAGGACGTATTGGTAGACTCCCTATTCGTCATTGGAATATAAGTGGAAAGCCCTTTCGCCTTTGAATCCATGGTAAACATGCCGGCATATGCCGAATAGTTGCGCGGAGTCGACTTCCAGTAAACCATTACCTTATCAAAAGCCGCCTTCCATGCATCATAATCGCTGTTACCGGCTGTCAGCTTGTAAATATACTGATCGAGGTCATGATATAACGCCAGGTACCTCCGATCATAACACATCACCCCTGAAAGATCGAAATCAGTCTTTCCCGTCACATATTTGGTAAGTATCTTTGCTGTGGCAGCTGCCAGATTTTCAAGTTCACTCATTTTTGCGACTCCCACCGAAACCCCACCGGTCCAGTTGTCATTAGCCAGCCCTACTCCGTCGTTATACCTGTTTTCATAGTAGGCATAATAAGCAGAGGCAATCTTCATGGTCGGGTTTCCGGCAGTAAACATAGCGGGAACCACGTCTTCATAAGGAGCTCCCGGACCGGGAATTTCAGTAGGCGAGCTGATCATATAGTCACCGCAGTCACGTAAAGCATAAGCCACTTCCACCGACTCCATGAAACAGGCATCGAAGAACAAGAAATCAAGCTTTGGAGCCACCTGTAAGGCTTCGTGCAGATCGTCTATATTCATATAATCATTGCCGTCTTGTCCGAACCAGCGCGTTTTGGCCGGCGAGGGTATCCATCCTTCTCCATGCGACCAGAAGCCCATCCCGTAACTCTCTGCCTTATAAGTATTGAAGGCGGTTGAAATGACTTTTTTCATAACAGCCACATCCGTTGAGTTCTGTTCCGGATAGTTGGCAACTACTTCTTCCACAACCTGCCCTTTTCTGTTTTTACCCAAACGAACCAGACGGGGAGCCGAATAATCATCGATATAAACCAACAGATTATTAGATGTTGCATCGACCTGCTTCATTCCTTTTATCATTTCTTCCATATCCACCCGGGCAAATGGAGACAAAGAGTTTTGCGCCATCATATAAATTAAAACCGTACGCGAACCATACGCCGGAAGAGTAGGTTCATCTTCATTCCGGCAAGCGCTAAACAACACGATAAAGCTTGCAAGAAAAAGAATCATTTTTGATTTCATAGCTGTATTGAATTTAAAACCTAAAAAAAAGGATGCCTAAAAGCTCCTCCATCAGGAGCTTCTAAGCATCCCCTTCTTATATAACGTTTAAGTTATTCTTCCGGTTTAGTGAATTTAAAACTTTGGGTATCTATTTTCTCAAGAGCCACCGATTTATTCTTTTTATATTTGCCCAATACCTTTGCAGCCTCCTTTTCAAGTTTCTTCTGATTCTCCGAGAAGTAGATCATGCAAGTACGGTTGGGTTGCCCTTTATCAATCTCCAGATAGTTTTTCAGTTGATAGCTGTATATCTCTCTATGCGGCAGAAATCCGTTTTTATCCAACGCCACGCTATCGAGTACCTGAATCTCGGTGTAGTATACCACTGTATCGGTAAATGACGCCGATACTCCAAAAGCATAAACGGGCTTATGTTCTCCTTTTTTCAACGAAAACGCCGAGCACAATGTAAACACTAACGCTACGGCAAACAGTATTTTTACGTATTTCATATTCTGTTATTATTTTAACTTCGCAAAGATAACAAAAAAAAACGCCCATCAAAAGATGAAGCGTTTTTTAAATTCTTTTCGGAAACTGATATATCTTGCTTATCCCAAGTAAGATTTGAGCAATTTACTACGATTACTTTGTCTTAATCTTCTGATTGCTTTTTCCTTAATCTGACGAACACGCTCACGTGTGAGACCAAATTTGTCGCCGATTTCCTCTAATGTCATTTCCTGTTGTCCGATACCGAAAAACATCTGAATGATTTCTTTTTCCCTATCGGTTAACGTAGAAAGAGCTCTATCAATTTCCCTCGCAAGAGACTCATTAACCAGAGAACGGTCTGCCATGGGCGAATCATCGTTCACCAACACATCGAGCAGGCTGTTGTCTTCTCCTTCAACAAAAGGTGCATCCACCGAAATATGACGGCCGGATACTTTCAGCGTATCGGAGATCTTGTCAACCGGAATGTCCAGTTCACCTGCCAGCTCTTCGGGAGACGGACGACGCTCGTTCTCCTGTTCGAACTTAGAGAAGGCCTTGCTGATTTTGTTCAGCGAACCAACCTGGTTCAACGGAAGACGAACGATACGGGATTGCTCTGCCAATGCCTGCAAAATAGACTGGCGAATCCACCATACAGCATAACTGATAAACTTAAAACCACGTGTTTCATCAAACTTCTCGGCAGCTTTGATCAGTCCTAAATTGCCTTCATTAATCAAGTCGGGCAAACTCAAACCTTGGTTCTGGTACTGCTTGGCTACGGATACGACGAAACGAAGATTGGCACGTGTCAGTTTCTCTAATGCTACACGGTCACCCTTACGAATGCGTTGAGCGAGTTCTACCTCTTCTTCCACAGTAATAAGGTCCTCGCGACCGATTTCCTGCAAATACTTGTCAAGAGAAGCGCTCTCTCTGTTAGTGATACTTTTGGTAATCTTTAGTTGTCTCATTCTTATAAAACAGATTTGGAGTGCAAAGTTACGACAATTTATTTGTTAACGTATAAATTTCCACAACTTTTTCACCATTAATTATCTACTACTACAAACAAAAAGAGTGTCGACTGGTTGATTGCCGGCACTCTCTTTTCGATTTCCTTAGCTATTATTAAGCTACCGAATACTTTTTTCGGCAGACGATTCGCTGGTGTGGCCATACTCACCACACAGCAGCTTTCAGCTAATTTACTCCTGAGTCAAGTCTACAGCGTAATATCCGCGTTTTCCTGAAGGGAATACTCCTGTGAGGAAGAGCACCTGGTTCGGTGATTTCACAGCAGCTTTCATCACTTCTTCAAGATCGCTGACTTTACGCATCGGCTGATCGTTGGCTTTCAGGATGATGAAGCCCTTTCGTACACCGGCATCCGCCATCTTGCCCGAAGTCACTCCGGTCACCTGCAAGCCGTATCCGAGATTGAGTTGTCTCTTCAAGTCGTCCGGCAACTCCTTAAAGGCAGCACCCAAAATCTCCATACCTGCATCCTTCACAATCTTTGTTGTACCTTGTTCATTCTTCAACGTTACGTCGATATTCTTTTCTTTCTTGTCACGCATCACCTTCACGGTAACTTTATCACCCGGACGGTGCTGTGCAATGGCTTCCTGCAAATCGGCGAAGTTCTGTACTTTCTTACCATCGATGCCGATGATGATGTCGTCCACCTTGATATCGGAACCGGCAGCAGAACCGCCATCCACAATCTCACGAACCCACACGCCGTCTACAACGCCAAACTCTTTGCGTTTATCGGCCAAAGTAGCTCCCGACTTGTCAATCGGCTGGTCGGACATCATGTCGCCGTCACCCGCGAGAGAAGTACCCTTGATTCCCAGCAATGCACGCTGTACGGTTCCGTATTGTTTCAGGTCACTGACCACTTTGGTCATCACGCTCGTCGGAATGGCAAAACCATATCCGGCATAAGCACCCGTGGGTGAAGAAAGAACGGCATTGATACCTACCAACTCACCTTTTGCATTGACCAAAGCTCCACCACTGTTTCCCTGATTGATAGCGGCGTCTGTCTGGATAAACGACTCCACACCACCAATACCGTATACGCCCAAAGTACGTGCCTTGGCGCTGACAATACCTGCGGTTACAGTCGAAGTCAGATTGAAGGGGTTACCTACCGCCAAGACCCACTCTCCCACTTTCAGGGCATCCGAATCGCCGATAGGAACGGTCGGAAAATCATCTCCTTCGATTTTGACCAAAGCCAGATCCGAATTCGGGTCGGTACCGATCACACGGCCTTTAAACTCACGGTTGTCATTCAACTTCACAACAATCTCGTCCGCCCCGTCAATCACATGGTTGTTGGTTACGATATAGCCATCCTTCGAAATGATGACTCCCGAACCGAAACCGACACGCGGCTGGGTTTGTACACGGCGCTGCTGTCTGCCTCCATTACCGAAAATATCTCCGAAGATCTCGGCAAACGGATCTCGCACGGTGACTGTTTGTTCTTTAGCTTGTTGAGTCGATTTTATATGTACCACAGCATGAAGCGAATTTTCTGCTGCCTGCGTCAGATCCACAGGCTGTGCATTAATGGCGTCATAAGCAGCCAAGCGGGCATTGGGATTCTGGCGGAACTGTTCGCTGAACGACAGGCTGTCTCTGTTTTCCGGTTTCAACATCGTATACGTTGTCACTCCGGCAACTCCTGCGCTGAGAAGAACAACCGCTCCTACCCCAAGAATGTTTTTTGTTGTCTGTTTCATACTATTCTTTTTATTCATTTAATTGTTAATATTCTACTTTCATTTAACATTTACGACGTTAAAATAACGACAAAAATCATTCTGTTATTCTCCTTGTCACTCTTTTTTGTTCTCTTTTAACAGTGAATCTGCAGAGCTTAACAGCGGTTAACGGCAGAGACTGACAAATTAGCATTCGTTGCATGACACACAAGTATTTAGAAGGCAGAAAAAAGACTTAAGCGTTTCCCTCGAAAGACTAAAGTCTTTTTGAGAAACACTTAAGTCTTTTCGGAAAACGCTTAAGCCTTTTATAGAGAATGAACTTAATAATTCAAGTAGTCTATATCCATATGATAACTCCATTGCGGGAAGTACAGGTTTCCCCCTTCCCACTCTACCTCCCCACGCTGGAAATCAACCGTTTCACTACGCGGATATTTCTTCTCGGGAACCAACGGCATGGAATAGTCACTGTTGACTATCATACGCCAGGAATCGATACCTCCCAGAAAGAACATCTTTTCTTCGGGATTGCCGGCAAATGCGGGAATGCCGAATGATTGATCTACCGGCACCCAGCCCGCGCCTTCGAAATAGACTTCCGCCCAGTCGTGCAGGTTCCATGCACGGGGATGCATCATAAAGCCGCTCTGGAAACGGGCAGGAATGCCACTGCAACGGCAGAGGGTGATAAACAACAGGCTCACCTGGCCACAATCGCCGTGACGATTGTCGAGCACATATTCCGGAATATTCTCAATAGTGGAATATTCGCGGGCCGAGGCCCAGGGAAAATGATCGTTTATCCAACGGAAAATGCGTTGCGCCTTCAACAAAGGATTGGTTTCACCGGCTGTCAGATTGGCAGCCAGCTCTTTGATACGGGGTGAAAAACGGATATGTGTGTCCCGTTCGGCAGTATATTCTTTATAAAGAGCACCGACAGTATCATAAGGCAGTATATTTTCGGGCTTCAACGGATGCCATTCGGCACACGAGGTATATTCAAAGGTTTCCGAAAAGACCGTCGGCTCACCGGGAATGGCCTGCTTCTCCATATAGAGGGTGCTGTGCCGGCATGAAGGCGGAGCCAATGTATAGCGGAGCTCGCTGGTACGTATCAGTTTCACGTTTTGCTGACGGGCCTGATCCGTACGGGGATAGGGCAGCCAGCAGCGGATCGTTTTTCCGGCAGGAACCGCGTTGCTGTCCACCGTCAGCGTGTAGGTGACCCGCATCCGCTTGGGCTGCACGACAGGCGTTCTTTCTTTCCTGACAGCGGCCATCACTTCGGGCAGATGTTCTTTATTGACTTGTTCGCTCGTGCTCAGTGAAGTGCCTTCTTTCTCCATTTTGACGGCACAGCAAGCAGAGTCTATCCGGAACAGGTTGGGACCGGCATTGCGGAAATAACGTTTCTCCCCGTCGATCATCCGGCATTCAAGCGCTTTACTCTCTTCCCATTGGCGCATCTGTTCGTCCGTCACGTCGGGAATGTATTTGCGGATATAGTCTTTCACCTGAGATTCGGTCAGACAGAAGTCCGCCAGCAACCGTTGGTGCAAGTCATCGTCCCAGTTGTAAGGCTTGGGAGCCTGCCGCGAAGTACAGGCTGAAAGGCTGATAAATACGGCAATTATATAAAGTAGTTTTTTCATTATCAAAACAGTTTCAAAGGTTTACCCGCATTCATAATTTAACCACACCAATTCCCGGAAGGTCGTTGAGCGTGATCTTGCCTTTTACAACCTCCATCCCTTTGAAGCGGTCGTTCGCTATCAGCAAGTTTCCGTCCAGATCGGCAAAATCGACGGCCGGAGAGAATTGTGCGGCGGCAGAGACCGCACACGAAGTTTCCGTCATACAGCCTACCATCACTTTCATTCCCAATGCACGCGCCAACGTAACCATCTTCCAGGCTTCCCGCATACCGGTACACTTCATCAGTTTGATGTTTATCCCCGTAAAGGCTCCCTTCAATCCTGCCACATCAGTCAGCCGTTGCAAAGATTCGTCGGCAAAAACAGGTAACGGACTATGCTGGGTCACCCATGCAATATCGTCCAACTGTGCTTTGGGCATAGGCTGTTCAATCATTACAATTCCTTTTTCTTTCAGCCACTGAATCATGTCCAATGCATATTTCTTATCCGTCCACCCCTGATTGGCATCGACCGCAATAGGCAGATCGCTCACCGAACGGATCGTTTCAATCATCTGTTTGTCATTCTCACGCCCTAACTTCACTTTGAGGATATTGAACTGCCCGGCCACCTCAAGGGTCTTTTCACGTACCACCTCGGGGGTATCAATGCCTATCGTGAAAGTGGTCGAAGGTGCTTTAGCCTTATCCAGTCCCCAGATCCTGTACCAGGGTGCTCCCAGAAGTTTACCCACCAAGTCGTGCAAGGCGATGTCTATGGCAGCTTTGGCAGCCGTATCTCCCGGAGTGATACCGTCTACATAAGCCAGTATATCTTCCAGTCGGAACGGATCGTCGAACTGTTCCAGATCGACCTTCTTCAAAAAAGCCATCACCGAGTCTACCGTCTGTCCCAGATAAGGAGGCATCGAAGCCTCGCCATAACCGATGACTCCGTCATATTCTATCTCTACCTGCACATCGGGAGTGGTGGTTCGCGAATAAGTAGCCACCGTAAACACATGTTTCAGTTTCAGCTCGTAAGGGAAAAAGCGCAATTTCAGCTTTGCTCCCAGACCGAGTTTGTTGATCGCAAATGAAGCGGGGCTCTTCTCGCCGGCAAAAACACCTTGCAATGACAGCCCCGAACCTATGGCGGCAAAAGCAGCGGTCTTGAGGAAATCTCTTCGGTTTTGCATATCTATTTTGAGTTTAGTTATAATACGGATTCGTAACGGTGGTGTTTAAGGCTGCCTCCTTATTTATAGATGGCAACACACGGACTGCATACAGCAGGCGATTCAGGTTATACTCATCAAAATCGGCATCCGACGGATCGAAACTGCTGACATGGACATCGCCTTGTGAGTGAATGAACTTTTTATCACCCAGATAAATGGCCACATGAACCACACGCTCTTTCTTCCCGGCAGTGGCCTTCCGCCCGAAGAAAATCAAATCTCCCGGCTGAACATTACCGAAGTCAGGAGCAATGTCGATATGCTCGCCCACATAAGCCTGTTGAGAGGCATCACGGGGAATGATGATATCGTGCATAAATAAGGCGGTACGTACAAAGCCACTGCAATCGACTCCCTTCGAAGAAGTGCCCGCCCATAGATAAGGAATCCCCATCATTGTATAAGCGGTGCGGATGATGCTTGAAGCATCTTGCTTCAAAGAAGCACGCCACTCCTTTTCGGGCATCGATATCGATCGTGAGATATAAGCCTGCCGTCCGTCCGGATAAGAGACTTTATAAAATCCGCCTTGCGTACCTTCGTACTTCAGGCGGTTTCCGGCTACCACGTCCGACACGGATTGAGACTTTTCATCCGGCTGCTGATAAGTGAACCCATAATGCGACGTCACTACAATTTTATCTGCCTTGTTCCAGGCATCCAGCCCGGCTTTGGTGACCGGATGGATTCCTACCCGGTGTACCCATGCGATATAATTATCAGGTGTCTGGATGCGATACCAGTTGCGATGTTGCAACACTTTAACGGGCATTCCCATCAATGCCTGGGTAGTCATCTCCGAAGAGAAATCATCCTCTACACGCATATTGCATACAGAGAGATTGACAATGCCGTACATCTTTCCTTCCAGGGCCACGCTGTCCGGAACCAGTTGCAGGCTGTCCCTCACTTCATAAGCCTTCTCTTCCAGTCCCGATAACAAAGCCGACTTAGCTTCCGCTGAGGTAGTCGCCCCCTTTACGGTAATCGTCTTTCCGGATACATCGTAATCCACATCCCAAAGGATGACACGCTTATCGGGAATGAACCGGTTGCGAACTTCACCGGACAACAGTTCTACATCTTGGGGAAGTGCGTTTTTCTTGTTCTCAGGAATACCTGTACAGGCGGACACTGCCAGAAGCAGCGATACAAAGGGGATCATATTCTTCATGAAAGAAAGATTTGGGGGTTACATTTTTAGCAAAGATAGAAACTATTTCCGTTTTAGATATATTTTTTCAAAAATATTAAGAATAAGAACTGAAATTGAGTCACACGATGTTCACCACAGGGTAGCACAGAGTTCCACAGAGTTTTGAGTTCACCACAGATTACACGGATTAACACAGATATTTTAATTTAACTCTCAGTAAAATAAATTATTAATCTGTGATAATCTGCGTAATCTGTGGTGAATTTATGTCATTCGTGAAACTCTGTGCCCTCTGTGTCCTCTGTGGTGAACCGAACTAATCCTCCCTTCCGTTTGCTCAAACAAAATAATTCTTGTACTTTTGCTGACCAAAGCAGTTGGCCGGTCTGTCGCGTGTATTTCGGTACAGGAGGAAAGTCCGGGCAACACAGAGCATCCTACTTCCTAACAGAAAGCTGTCCGTGAGGGTAGAGTAACGTAGAAGAAAAGAACCGCCCCTCCCTCCGGGGAGAGGTAAGGGTGAGAAGGTGGAGTAAGAGCCCACCAGCCGTATGGTGACATATCGGGCTGTACGTCTTAGGAGTTGTAAGGTCATGTAAACCGGCGTTATGAGAGTTGCTCGCTCCATGTCGGAGGGTAGACCGCTAAAGTGGTGTGGTGACACCCCACTCAGATAAATGACAGGCACCTTGATTTATTCAGGGTACAGAACTCGGCTTACAGGCTGACTGCTTTTCTTTTTTTTAATTTCAAATAACAGACCTATGAATCAGCGTCTCTCCGATATATGGAAATTCATTACCTATGATATCTGGCGGATTACGGAAAGCGAAGTCACCCGCACCAAGTTCTCGATATACAATATCATCAAAACGATCTATCTCTGCGTCAACCGCTTCAACAAAGACCGCATCGTAAACAAAGCCTCAGCACTGACCTACAGCACACTGCTCGCCATTGTGCCCATTCTGGCCATCGTCTTTGCCATTGCACGCGGATTCGGTGTTTCCACTTTGATGGAAAGCCAGTTTCGTGATGGTTTCGGAGGTTCCACCGAAGCGACGGATGTTATCCTGCAATTCGTAGACTCGTATCTGTCACAAACCAAAAACGGTATTTTTATCGGAGTCGGCCTGGTCATGTTGTTGTGGACCGTGCTCAACCTGGTCAGTAACATTGAAATCACCTTCAACCGCATCTGGCAAGTGAAAAAAGGACGCAGCATGTACCGCAAAATCACCGATTATTTTTCAATGTTCCTGCTGATGCCGATCCTGATCGTGGTATCGGGAGGTCTTTCCATCTTTGTGGGCACTATGCTGAAGAGTATGGCGGATTTTGTTTTGCTTGCTCCTATCCTGAAATTCCTGATCCGTCTGATTCCGTTCGTGCTGACCTGGCTGATGTTTACGGGACTCTACATCTTCATGCCCAATACGAAGGTAAAATTCAAGCATGCACTGATCTCCGGTATCCTTGCCGGTTCCGCTTACCAGGCATTTCAGTTCCTGTACATCAGCAGCCAGTTGTGGGTGTCCAAGTACAATGCCATTTACGGTAGTTTTGCCGCCCTGCCGATGTTCCTGTTATGGTTGCAAATATCATGGACCATCTGCCTGTTCGGTGCCGAACTGACCTACGCCGGACAGAATATCCGTAACTTCAGTTTCGACAGAGACACGCAGAATATCAGCCGCCGTTACCGGGACTTCATCTCTATCCTGATAATGTCTCTTATAGCCAAACGTTTTGAAAACAATGAAACGCCTTACACCGCCGAAGAAATATCCGAAGAGCATCGCATCCCTATCCGGCTGACCAACCAGATACTCTATCAACTGCAAGAGATTCATCTGATCCACGAAGTTGTGACCGATCAGAAAAGTGAAGACATCGCATATCAGCCTTCCATCGACATCAATCAACTGAACGTCGCTTTACTGCTCGACCGGCTGGATACTTACGGCTCAGAAGACTTCAAAGTAGATAAAGACGAGGAATTCAGCGAACAGTGGAAAGTATTACTCGACTCAAGGGAGGAATATTATAAAAAGGCAAGCAAAGTGCTGCTGAAAGACTTGTAGTTCATCACAGAGTAACACATTCACCACAGAGGACACAGAGGACACAGAGTTTTTTTTAGACATAAGAACATAAGAGACAAAAGAGACAAAAGGACATAAGAACCAAAAGGCAGATGATTCTTTATGTGTTCGTGTGTTCTTTTGTCTGAAAACAGATTGAGCGCAGCTAATTAAACTCTGTGTCCTCTGTGTCCTCTGTGGTGAATGTGTCCTCTGTGGTGAATGTCTCCTGCCGGCAGAGGCCGTTCACCCTGCCGCCATTTACCTCCGATGATACCGTCATTCCGTTCACTTCTCCCAAACGGAGTGCTACACACGACGTTCCGTGCTTGAGGTGAAAGGAGGATCGGGAGTAGCTCTGCTTTCTCTTCTTCTCCTTCTTCTTCTTTCTCTTTTAATATATTCTTTTCTTAGCACCGTGTTACGGTGAAACGCCCATTGGCAGCACGTTTCACGGTGACTTCCACCGCTCCCCACGGTGACGGTTCCGGCAACCGTAGTCCCGGTTGCAGCGGGTTCTCGACGGTCCGTCCCGGTTGAAATGCGGTTCTGGACGGGGGTGTTCGGGTCGGTGAATCAGAGATTATTCAGTTCATTAATAGCTGTTATAAGAAACAACTTTCTCCTTTTCTTTTCGGATCTTTTTCCGTTTCTCCTTCACCGGATAGCCAATCAGCACATCCAGCAACACACGTTTCGAAGAGGGAATACCGGTCAGGCTCTTCACCTCTTTCTCGTCAAACCAGCCGAGTATGCACGATCCCAACCCTTCGCTTTCGGCAGCCAGCACAATGTGCGCAACCGCAATGCCTATATCGATCTGCGGAAAATGCTTCCCTTTCAGTTTGCCGCCCAGCCTGGACGTTATGTTAGCCGACTCTTCTACAATCAGTATGTGCACAGGAGCATCTTTAGCAAATTTATTCATTCCCAACCCCGCAGCAGCTTTGCCAACCTTCTCCGCCAATAACGGATTGGTTACTACCACAAACTTCCAGGGTTGCGCATTGCATGCGGAAGGTGCCAAACGTCCTGCCTCGAGGATACGTTCCAGCTTATCCGGTTCCACAGGACGTGATTTATCATAGGCCCTGTCACTTTGCCGGGCATTTACCAATTGCAGAAAGTCGTTCATACCTGGTCCTGCTATTTATATTGAATCATCCGGCTGATGTACTTGCCGATGATGTCAAATTCAAGGTTCACAATACTGCCTACCTCAAAAGTGTGGAAATTGGTATGCTCGTAAGTATATGGAATAATCGCTACCTGGAAAGTATCGTCCGTCGGATTGCATACCGTCAGACTGACACCGTTCACCGTTACCGATCCCTTATCTACGGTGATGTAGCCACGTTTAGCCATTTCCTTGTCGAAAGCATATTTAAACGTGAAATACCAACTTCCGTCCGCATCTTTTATACCGATACATTCGGCAGTCTGATCCACATGTCCCTGCACAATGTGTCCGTCCAGACGTCCGTTCATCATCATACTGCGTTCCACGTTCACCTTGTCCCCCACCTTCAGCAACCGGAGGTTCGAACGGTCCAGTGTCTCTTTCATGGCAGTCACTGTATAGGTATCTTCCGTCATGCTGACCACAGTCAGACAGACTCCATTGTGCGAGATACTCTGATCTATCTTCAACTCGTTTACAAACGAACACTTCAGTGTGAAATGTATATTCTCCTGGTCTTTCACCAGTGCTACAACGGTAGCGTACTCTTCTACGATTCCGGAAAACATAGTTCTATTTTTAATATTAGGATTTACCATTCAAAAAGATGCATACGCGCATCAACGGGGGTCAAAGATACAAAGAAAATGGGAGAGAGTGAGTGAATAAACATAAAAAAGCGGGGCTTTTCACAAAGCCCCGCTTTTCAGTTTTCAATAGGTATTAGTTTTTTTTTAAGGTAAAAAGATTGTTTTCAGGATAACGGTGCAAATATAGGTGCTTTTCTCGTTATGAACCAAATATAAAAACATGTCATATAACATCTTTTTGATTTTTCTTTGGATTTATTATCATTTCAAAAAAAACTCCTGTAACCGAACCGTTACAGGAGACAAATATATGACATTTTTTTAAGTAGCACTAATTTTTGTTTAAAAATTTGCGATTTATTATTTATCGGGATAATGCTCTTCTACCTTGCCACTATGCTTCAAGACTTTAGCGTCTATGAAAAAGACAATTTCCTCGGCAATATTCGTTATATGGTCGCCAGAACGCTCCAGCTTACGGAATACCCCTACCAGATTCAGGCAAGACAGCGTGCTTTCGGGATGCTCTCTGATATAATCAGCCAATATCGCCGTAGCTTCGGCATTAATCTCGTCCAATAAATTATCTTTAGCGAATACGGAAGTTGCCAGTTCGAGACTTTCTTCGTTCAGCGCACGTTTGGCCACCTCGAGCATAGAAAGCACCTGTCTCTGCATCTCTTCCAGACGAAGGCGTTTCAGTAAGTCTCCATCCAGAATAGGCTCCTCACTCTTCAGCACAAAACGTGCGATTCCCTCGGCAAAGTCGCCCAAACGTTCCAGATTCGTATTGATTTTCAACATAGCCAACACAAAGCGAAGATCGATAGCGACCGGATTATACAAGGCAATCACATCCTCCACGTCACTGTCTATCTTCAACTCAAAAGCATTCACTCTGCGCTCACGGACAATCACCTGCTGGGCCAGTTCCTTATCCAGTGTCAGTACAGCCTCTCCTGCTCTATCCAGCTGATTGTAAACCAATGTCCACATCTCGTCTATTTCCTTTTTCAGCAGAACAAGTTCTGATTCTATAAACTTCACCATACTCTATGTATTAAATTAATTATTAAGCAAATATACAATATAAAACCATGTTTCGACGATCTGCGCCGAAAAATCACAGGTTACCCGAATCGTCCGGTAATATAATTCTGGGTGGCTTCTTTCTCCGGATTCGTAAAGATCTTCTTTGTATCGCCAAACTCCACCATCTGTCCCATATAGAAAAATGCCGTCTTATCACTGACACGGGCGGCCTGCTGCATGTTGTGCGTCACAATCACAATGGTATACCGTTCTTTCAGTTCATGAATCAATTCTTCCACCTTTGCCGTCGAAATAGGGTCGAGTGCCGAAGCCGGCTCGTCCATCAGCAGCACCGAAGGAGATACAGCCATCGCACGGGCGATACAAAGGCGTTGCTGTTGTCCGCCGGATAAAGCATAAGCCGATTCCTTCAGTTTGTCCTTCACTTCATCCCAGAGGGCGGCACCCTTCAGGGTCTCCTCCACCCGCTGCCGGATAAAAGCATTATCTTTCACTCCGTTCACCCTCAATCCGTAAGCTACATTCTCGAAAATGCTTTTCGGAAAAGGGTTAGGACGCTGGAACACCATGCCTACGTTTTTACGAAGTTCGTCTACCTGCACTCCTTTGTCATAGATATTTTCACCATCTATACGGATTTCCCCCGTCAGGCGAATGGCAGGGATCAAATCGTTCATACGATTGAAAAGACGCAGAAAAGTAGATTTTCCACATCCGGAAGGACCTATAAACGCGACTACAGATTTTTCTTCAATCTGCATACTGATTCCCTTCAGTGCATGGAAGTCACCATACCAGAAATTCACGTCACGCGCATCAATTTTCACTGTTGTATCCATATTTTTTGTTGTACTCCGTCACTAATTCATTTTTACTTTCTTTTCAAAATACTTCCGTAAAGCATTGGCCAGCAGGTTCACCAGGAGTATGATCGCAATCAATACCAAAGCCGTCCCGTAAGCCAAAGGCAACTGTGCCTCCATATCCGTGCCACTGGTCGATATCACATACAAATGATAGGGCAGCGCCATACACTGGTCTAAAATGCTTGTCGGCAACTGCGGAAGAAAATATGCCGCACACGTGAACAGGATCGGGGCCGTTTCTCCCGACACACGTCCCAAGGCAAGGATCAGTCCGGTTATGATATTCGGCATCCCCATAGGCAGAATCACGTGCCAGATGGTCTGTAACTTGGTAGCTCCCAATGCACGGCTTCCCTCACGCATGCTGTCCGGTATCGCCTTCAGCGCCTCTTCCGTGGTACGGATCACCAAAGGTACACAAAGCAGGCCCAATGTCAATGAACCGGCCAGAATACTATCTCCGAAGTCCATATAATTAACGAACAAAGCCATACCAAAGAGGCCGAAAACAATCGACGGAATGCCGCTCAGGTTATTGGTCATCACACGGATAAACCTCACCAGTTTTCCTTTCGGCGCATACTCGTTCATGTAAATACCACTCATCACTCCCACCGGAAATGCAAAGAGCGCACTGCCTGTCATCAGATAGAATGTGCCCACGATAGCCGGCCAGATACCTCCTCCCGTCATCCCGTCGGTAGGTGCCGATGTAAGGAAATCCCAACTGATGACACCGATACCCTTGTAAATGATGAACCCTAAAATCGCAAACAGAATCAGCACAATGCATAAACTCAGCAACCGGAATATGCCGAAAGCGATGCCCTGCGAACGCCTTTTAGCTTTTGTATTATTCAGTATTTCCATATTACTTACTACGTTTTACGCCCTTAGATGAAATATACTCCACGCTAAAGTTGATGATTAATGTAATGAAGAACAGCACGACTCCTAAAAGGAAAAGAGCCTGATAGTGTGGTCCCCCTGCCGGTGCCTCTCCAAGTTCGGCCGCAATGGTGGCGGGGATCGTACGCAAAGGTTCGAGAATCGTAGTCGGAATCACGGCCGCATTTCCGGTTACCATCAGAACAGCCATCGTCTCGCCGATGGCACGTCCGATGCCGAGCACCACCCCCGAAGTAATGCCTGAAATAGAATAAGGGATCACCACTTTATAAATGGTCTGCCACTGTGAAGCCCCGAGTGCCAGACTCGCTTCACGCATCGCACGGGGACAATTACGCATCGCGTCTTCAGTCACCGTTATAATCGTGGGCAATGCCATGATGGCAAGCACTATGCTTCCGGCGAGTCCACTCTCACCTACCGGCAAATCGAATACCTTCTGAATCAGAGGCACAATCACGATCAACCCGAAAAAACCATATACAACCGAAGGAATGCCACTCAACAACTCGATGACCGGCTTCAGCCAACCGCGCACTTTCGGGTTGGCGACCTCGGACATATAAATCGACACCGACAGCCCGAACGGCAAAGCAATCAATATGGCAAACAGGCTCACCCAAAGCGTACCGGTAATCAGCGGCAGAAAGCCGAACAGGGGTGCCGGTGTTGCCGTGGGAAACCATTCCGCTCCGGCAAACACATCTTTCACGGAAATGGTATTATCTTTTATAAAATGCACCGCATCCGGCTGAGTTACAAACTTCTGAGGAATAAAAGCTACGATTCCGGGCGTCTTCTGAATCAACTCCATAATCTTTGCCCCGGCATTTTCGTATGCCTCTCCCAGTTCTTCTTCCGAGTAGTAATGCGTGATGTCTTCCAGACGGAACACCCGGATCGGCAGATCTTCACCACCCAGTTCTTTCCAGTTGGTGATCTCTTCATCAAAAACATCTTTAATCTGCATCGGTGTCAGTTCACTGACCTTGTTATCTTTGTTCAGTGCCAGCACATACCCTTCTTCGATAACCTTACTGCTGAACAGCCCGAATGCCTCTGTAAAAAGGAAAAGCACAATCAGCAGGATCGTAATACTCGTTACAAATCCGCTACAGGTCAAAATTCCTTCTATAATCCTTTCAAAAACCTTTTTCATACCATCTGATTTTCATGATGCAAAGAAACAGAGTAAGTATTAAGGATGTGTGAATACCGTTTGAAGGAAGTGTTTCAAAGGTGTTACATTTATGTTACAAGGCGGAATATCGAACGTTTTGAAACAAGAATGTAATACACTATTGCTTTATTTGCACATAAAATAGAATCCACCACAGATTACACAGATTTTCACAGATCAATAATTAATCCCGTTGGTATGTAAGATTAAAAGTTCTGTGAAAATCTGTGTAATCTGTGGTGAAAGAAATAAAAACTCAATCATATGAAAGTTAGAACTATCTTATTCGCCGCCCTCTCCCTCGCAGCACTGAATGCCAATGCCCAACGCATTAAAGGCAGTGACACCGTATTGCCCGTAGCCCAGCAAACAGCCGAACGCTTCATGAACCGGGAACCCGATGCCCGTGTCACCGTCACCGGAGGTGGTACAGGAGTGGGTATCTCCGCCCTGTTGGATAATACCACTGACATCGCCATGGCTTCACGCCCCATTAAGTTCAGCGAAAAGATGAAAGCCAAAGCTGCCAAACGGGACATAGACGAAGTGATCGTTGCCTATGACGCGCTTGCCGTTGTTGTCCACCCGTCCAATCCGGTGAAGCAACTCACCCGCCGGCAACTTGAAGACATCTTCCGCGGCAAGATAACCAACTGGAAACAGGTGGGAGGCGATGACCGCAAAATAGTGGTTTACTCCCGCGAAACCTCTTCCGGTACCTACGAATTCTTTAAGGAGAGCGTCCTCAAAAACAAAAATTATATGAGCAGCAGCCTTTCCATGCCTGCCACCGGAGCCATTATCCAGTCGGTCAGCCAGACCAAAGGTGCCATTGGTTACGTAGGACTCGCCTATGTGTCTCCACGCATCAAAACCCTGTCCGTTTCATATGACGGAGAACACTATGCCGGTCCCACCGTAGAGAACGCCACCAACAAGACATATCCCATTGTCCGCCCCCTCTATTATTATTATGACGTAAAGAACAAAGCACAAATCGCTCCCCTGCTCGAGTTTATTCTTTCTCCCGAGGGACAGGATATTATAAAAAAGAGTGGATATATACCCGTGAAATAAGGTTATACAAAAAAAATATCCTACTTTTGCAGCAACTTATTAGCTACGAGCTTTTATAATAATGACAGATATGACAGATATAAAAAACGAAGAGGCAGGCGAAAAGAAAAGCCTTAATTTCATTGAACAGGCAGTAGAAAATGATTTGAAAGCAGGAAAGAACGGAGGAAGAGTACAAACACGTTTCCCGCCGGAACCCAACGGTTACCTGCACATCGGGCACGCCAAAGCTATTTGCCTCGACTTCGGCATCGCTGCTGCACATGGTGGTGTGTGCAACCTTCGTTTCGACGACACTAACCCGACGAAAGAGGATATGGAATATGTAGAAGCCATACAGGAAGACATCCAATGGCTGGGCTTCCAGTGGGGCAACGTATATTATGCCTCGGATTATTTCCAGCAGTTATGGGACTTTGCCGTCACTCTGATTAAAGAAGGCAAAGCCTACGTAGACGAACAGACCTCAGAACAGATTGCCCAACAAAAAGGAACTCCCACCCAACCCGGTGTCGAGAGTCCGTACCGCAACCGTCCGATCGAAGAGAGCCTTGCCCTGTTCGAAAAGATGAATAGCGACGAAGCCAAGGAAGGCTCCATGGTGCTTCGTGCCAAAATCGACATGGCCAGCCCCAATATGCACTTCCGCGACCCGATCATGTACCGCATTCTGCATGTGGCACACCATCGCACCGGAACCCAATGGAAAGCCTATCCGATGTACGACTTCGCACACGGTCAGAGCGACTATTTCGAAGGAGTCACCCACTCACTCTGTACGCTCGAGTTCGTACCTCACCGCCCTCTTTACGATCTGTTCATCGACTGGTTGAAAGAAGGCAAGGATCTGGACGACAACCGCCCCCGCCAGACAGAGTTCAACAAACTGAACCTCAATTATACCCTGATGAGTAAGCGTAACCTGCTTATCCTCGTCAAAGAAGGCCTAGTCAACGATTGGGACGATCCCCGTATGCCGACCCTCTGCGGATTCCGCCGTCGCGGCTACTCTCCCGAATCCATCCGTAAGTTCATCGACAAAATCGGCTACACCACTTACGACGCCCTCAATGATTTCGCCCTGCTCGAAAGCGCTGTACGCGAAGACCTGAATGCCCGTGCCACGCGTGTATCTGCCGTGCTCAATCCGGTGAAACTGATCATTACCAACTATCCCGAAGGACAAGTTGAGGAACTGGATGCCATTAACAACCCCGAAGATCCCACTGCCGGAAGTCATACCATCGAGTTCAGCCGCGAGCTGTGGATGGAGCGCGAAGACTTCATGGAAGACGCGCCGAAAAAATATTTCCGCATGACTCCGGGACAGGAAGTGCGCCTGAAGAACGCCTACATCGTGAAATGTACAGGCTGCAAGAAAGATGAAAACGGTACGGTGACCGAAGTCTACTGCGAATATGACCCGAATACCAAAAGCGGTATGCCGGATGCCAACCGCAAAGTGAAAGGTACGCTCCATTGGGTCAGCTGCGCACACTGCCTGCCGGCAGAAGTACGCTTGTACGACCGCCTTTGGAAAGTAGAAAACCCGCGTGACGAGATGGCTGCCATCCGTGAGGCGAAAGGTTGTGATGCTCTCGAAGCCATGAAGGAAATGATCAACCCGGACTCACTGACCACTCTGACCCGTTGCTACATAGAAAAATACGTGGCCGACCTGCCCGTACTTTCCTATCTGCAATTCCAACGTATCGGCTATTTCAATGTAGACAAAGATTCTACGCCCGGTCATCTGGTATTCAACCGCACCGTGGGACTGAAAGATACCTGGGGAAAAATCAATAAATAGCTTTTTGGCAAGAGAGTGTATGCCGAAACTCACCACAGAGGACACAGAGGACACAGAGTTTTAATTTAAAAACCGGTTCCGGGGAAAATAAATTTTTCCTCTGTGAACTCTGTGTCCTCCGTGGTAAAAAGAATTATGACACACCTTCTCCCGCCGAATCAAATTATTATTAACTGTATAATTACTAATTAAATTGGGTAGAAAGAACTCCCCGTCCGAAAGAGAGCGGGAATTACATAATATGATCGTGCAATACGAAACATTAAAAGCCAACAACCAGTCTCCCTATATGGATGGTGACCAATTGGCCGATATTGCCGATCAATACGCCTCCGAACGCAGGTTCAAGGAAGCCCAGGAAGTCATTTCGTACGGACTCGGACTTCATCCGGGGCATACCGACCTCATGGTAGAACAAGCTTACCTGTTTCTGGATCTCAACCAACCCCGGAAAGCCCGGGAAGTGGCCGACCTTATCACCGACACCTACTCCGCCAACGTCAAACTACTTTTAGCCGAACTGTTGCTGAACGAAGGCAAGCTGGACGATGCCGACCAAATACTCGACAGCATAGAAGAGGAAGAGAAAAACGAACTCGGCATTCTGGTCGATGTTGTCTACCTGTATACCGATTTAGGCTATCCGGAAAAAGGCATACAGTGGCTTACGCGGGGGATAGAACTGTATAAGGACGACGAAGATTTTCTGGCAGCCACCGCCGATTGTTATGGAGCAGCCGGAGCGGCACATATAGAAAAAGCCACCTTCTTCTACAACAAGCTGATCGACAAGAACCCATACAACCCGGCTTACTGGGTGGGGCTGGCCAAATGTCAGTTCGCCACCAAAGATTTTGATAAGGCCGTAGAATCCTGCGACTTCGCTATCGCAGCCGATGAAGAATTCGGCGAAGCCCATATCATCAAAGCACACAGCCTGTTTCACCTTGAAAATATCGAAGGAGCCATCGCAGAGTATCAGAAAGCACTGGAATATAAAACGCTCTCTCCCGAATTCACCTACATGTTCATCGGATTGGCTTATGCCCATCAGGAGAACTGGGCAGAAGCCGCCGAGAGCTACCGCCTGGCCCTTCAGGCAATTGAAGAAAGCGGCAACGGCTCTTCTCCGTTACTGTCCGATATCTATTCAAACAAAGCGGTCTGTGCCTCCCATCTGGGTGACTCGGCAGAAGCCCACCGCCTTTGCCGGCTGGCCAAAGAGCTGGCTCCACAGGATGCAGAGCCCTATCTGCTTGAGGGACGCATTTACATGGAAGAGGGCAACTTCGATCAGGCCCGTGCAGAATGGGCACTGGCTCTCCGTTATGCCCCCGAAGCCGACACATGGATGGAAATCGGTAATTACAGCCTCGAATACCGTATGCTCGAGAATGCCCGTTTTTGCTTCGAGCAAGTATTGGAGGAAGATCCCGAATATCCCAAAGTCTGCGAACAACTGGCTTCTGTATGCCTTGTACTTCAGGACCACGAAGGATTCAAGAAATACAACGAGATGTGTGGCAACTCCATCAATCTCGAATCGCTTCGGAATATGATCCTGGAAATGGGAGCGGATGGAGAACAGATGCTCCGTGAACTGGATGATTTCTTAAAAGACGAAAAATAATTATTCACCACAGAGGACGCAGAGGACACAGAGAAATCTTTTTTCTTAATAAACTAAGATAATAAAAACTCTGTGCCCTCTGTGTCCTCTGTGGTAAATCAAAAACCAAAACTATATTAAATTCAATCTAAATTAAACAAATGGAATCTGTAGCCTTCATTCAGTGGTGTTTAGACCACCTCAATTACTGGACCATTACACTCTTAATGGCCATTGAAAGTTCTTTTATTCCTTTTCCATCCGAAGTGGTAGTTCCTCCGGCAGCTTACAAAGCAGCAGTCAACGAAGAATTGAACATCTACCTGGTAGTGCTTTTTGCCACCATAGGAGCCAATATCGGCGCCCTTATCAACTACTATCTGGCCCGCTGGCTGGGACGTCCCATCGTCTACAAATTCGCCAACAGCCGTTTCGGGCACATGTGCCTGATCGATGAAGCCAAAGTGCAACATGCCGAAGAATATTTCGACAAGCACGGAGCACTGTCCACTTTCATCGGCCGTCTGATCCCTGCAGTCCGCCAACTGATTTCCATCCCTGCCGGACTTGCCCGCATGAAATTGCACACCTTCCTTATCTACACCACCTTAGGTGCAGGATTATGGAACACCATCCTTGCCGCCATCGGATACTATCTGTCCACCGTCCCCGGCATTGAAAGCGAAGAGCAGCTGCTTGCCAAAGTTACCGAATACAGCCACGAACTGGGCTATTGCTTCATTGCCATCGGAGTCTTCATCGTCGGCTTCCTTATCTACAAAGGAATGAAGAAAAAGAAATAGTGCCTCCACAGCAAGAATCAGCATTCACCACAGAGTAACACAGAGCAACACAGAGTGAACTTAATCTATCGATAACGAATGGCAGTGAACTCTAAGAACTTTGTATTACTCTGCATTACTCTCTATCACTCTGTATTACTCCGTGTTACTCTGTGGTAAAACTCCGCCTTCATCCCTCCCTCAAAAAAAACTTTCTTTTTTTTTCCTCTTCCATGCAGTATATTTATATTCCCTGCATTTACCTATTGTACGTACACCAAACCAGTTAATCAACAATTCATCAAAAAACAACTCCTAGGCCTTACAGTTGGTTGATGAACGACTGATTTATATAACAAATTTAATGTTTAAGAAAATGAAAAAAGAATTTAATCTATCCAAACTTTTTTATGCTTTTGCGATTGCTTTTTCAGTTGTAACCTTGTCTTCTTGTGACGACGATGACAACTCTCCGCTTCCTCTTCCATCGACCGGTGACGTGGCAGGCACTTATAATGGGAAAGTACTGATCACCCAAGTTACTCCTCCTGCAGGCAGAGAGAATGCCGGTGAAGGTGAGACTCCCAAGGGACAGGATGTCAATGCGACAGTAAAGAATGATACCGTTTTCTTCGACAAATTGCCGGTTGACGACCTTATCATCTCTATTATCGGTGACAAAGACAAAGCAGAAGCCATTATCAAAGCTATCGGTGACGTAAAATACAAAGTAGGTTACAAGCCGGCTCTCAATACAGAGAAAGACAGTATCTACCTTGCATTCGAACCGGAACCACTGACCCTCCAGTTACCCTCTGCTACAGAAGGTGAAAATGGTCAGACCGTAACCGTAACCATTTCTTCTCCGGAAAAAGGCAGCTTCGCTTACAAAAACAATCAGTTGAAGATGAAGCTCAATGCCGACGAGATTAAACTGGCAGATGTGGTTATACCGACTTCTAAAGTACAGTTCGACTTCGATATGACTAAAAAGAAGTAACAATTCCACATGAAAAAGTCCGTGTTCCCACCTCCTTGGAGTGAACACGGACTTTATTTTTTCCTAAATCTTCTCCTACACAGATTACTTCACGGCAGCCAGTGCCTTTTCATAATCAGGTTCCTGAGTAATCTCCGGAACAAGTTCCGTATAAGCCACTTTCCCGTCTTTTCCGATCACCACCACCGCACGTGCCAGCAATCCGGCAAGCGGTCCGTCGGCCATTCTCACTCCATAGCTTTCGTCAAAGTCCGAAAAACGGAAATCGGACAATGGAATCACGTTTTCAATGCCTTCCGTCGTGCAGAAACGTCCCTGAGCGAACGGCAAGTCTTTCGAAATGGCCAATACCACCGTGTCCTTTAATCCCGCTGCCATCTTATTGAATTTACGCACCGAAGTAGCACAGACACCGGTATCCATACTTGGGAAAATATTCAGAACTATATTTTTACCTTTCAAATCTTTTAGTGAGAAAGAAGATAAATCACTTTTCACCAGCTCAAAATCGGGAGCCACCTTTCCAACCTGTATAAATTCGCCAATCAGCTTTACCGGTTGTCCTTTGAAATTTGTTGTTGCCATAATTGTTATCTCTAAGTTTTATTTACTATATTCTAAACAATCGGTACGCTTACTTTGTTCACGTGGGACAATAATCTAAAAATAGAATTGATATGAAAACTTTATTCGACGAGATGGAACACGCAGTCAAAAACTGGTGGTTATCTCTTATCTTAGGTATTCTGTACATCATCGTAGCTCTCTGCCTGCTGTTTGCACCGGGAAGCAGTTACATTGCCCTCAGCGTTATCTTCAGCATCTCCATGCTGATCAGTGGTATTATCGAAATCATCTTTTCCATCAGCAACCGGCGAAGCATCTCGTCCTGGGGATGGTATCTCGCAGGAGGTATTATCGACCTGATCTTAGGTATTTACCTGGTAGCCTATCCATTGCTCAGCATGGAAGTCATACCGTTCATTGTCGCTTTCTGGATGATGTTCCGCGGTTTCTCTGCCACAGGCTATTCCATGGACCTGAAACGTTATGGAACCCGTGAGTGGGGATGGTACATGGGCTTCGGTATCCTTGCCATCATTTGTTCGCTGATCATACTCTGGCAACCGGCCGTGGGTGCACTTTACGTTATATACATGTTGGCATTCACCTTCCTGATCATCGGTTTCTTCCGGGTCATGCTCTCCTTCGAACTGAAAAGCCTTCATAAACGATCATCGACGATGAACGATAAATGATAAACAGTGAATGAACTCATATTCACCACAGATTACACAGATTAACACAGATATTTTAATTTAACTCTCAGTAAAATAAATTATTAATCTGTGAGAATCCGTGTAATCTGTGGTGAATCATGGCTCTCCTAATCATTCATCATTCACTAATACATCGTTTTCATGAACCGGAATAATGTTGTTCTGGACACCCCCATTTTTTCCGCCAGTTCCGAGTAAGTAGTTCCTTTGTCAAGTTCTCTGGTTAGTACCCGCTTGTTGGCACTCAGCAATTTAATTTTAGGCGTATCCCCCTTTCTTCTGCCTAAAGTCATTCCTTCCTGTTTTCTACGTGCAAGTGCTTCTTTGGTACGCATCGAAATAAGGTTCCTTTCGATTTCCGCCATCAGCCCGAATGCAAATCCCAGCACCTTACTGTTGATGTCGTCCTGAAACACATAGCCTTCTTTGGTGCTATAAAGCACCACCTGCTTCTTGATACAGAAATTCAGGATAGTCATAATCTCGAGCAATGTACGGCTCAGCCTCGAAATCTCCGTTACAATCAGTGTATCCCCCGGGTGCATCCTTTTCAGTAACTCTGATAATTTCCTGTCTTTTGTGCTTACGCTTCCACTGATAGTCTCTGTGTACCACTTGTCGATCGACAATCCATTTTTCTCTGCAAATCGCAAAATCTCTTCTTTCTGATTAGCTAAAAACTGTTTTTCCGTACTTACTCTCAAATAAGCTATTACCATAATTTCATGTTTTTAATTGATTAATACACCACGAAAGAACGGCTATTCATCCAAATTCGGGACACTTTTTTACTCTCCTTTTTCATCGGATCATTTGGGTATTTATGATACTTTCATTCGTCTATCCTTTAGAGCTATTGATTTTTTACTAATTTCCTGCAAATTTTCTGCCTTACCGCTCAAAATCTTTTTTATTAGAATCATTGTTGTTGAACACACTAAAAAAAACAAGAAAATGGAAATTGAAAAGTTCATTAAATCTTTAGCCAAGAAGGCTAAGTTAGGTGGTCGTTACAGTACAGCCAACACTTACATTTACACCCTGCACAGTTATCAGAAGTTTGCAGGAAAAGATTCACTTACTTTTGAAGAGATCACTCCCGAGAGCATCAAGGAGTACGAACAGTATTTGCTTTTGAGTGGGAAAAGGCATAATACGATCTCGCTCTATATGCGCATGTTACGCTCCATTTGCAATCAGGCCATCGAGCAAAACCTGACTTCACTCAATACGCGGGAGTTATTCGAGAATGTTTTCATCGGCAACGAGCCTACCGCCAAACGGGCTATTTCGCCTTCCATCATCTCCCGTCTGCTGGAGGCCGATCTGGGTAAGAACAGTAAGCTCGATTTTGCCCGCGACCTCTTCTTGCTGAGCTTCTATCTGCGTGGCATCCCATTTGTCGACCTGGTGCACCTCCGCAAAACAGACGTGAGAGGGAAAACACTGGTTTACTTCCGTCAGAAAACGGGGCAGCAGCTTACGGTCATCATAGAAAGCTGTGCCAAAGCGATTCTTAGGAAGTATGCGGCACTCTGTGCAGACTCCATCTATCTGCTGCCGGTCATTAGCGCAGCCGGTGAAGAAGGGCATAAGCAATACCGAAGTGCGCTGAGGGTGTATAACAAACGACTCAACCAGATATCTGAAATGCTTAAGCTGAAGACTCCGCTCACTTCTTATGTAGCACGCCATAGCTGGGCCACCACAGCCCTGCAAAAGGGGGTTCCGGTTTCAGTAATCAGCGCTGGCATGGGGCATGCTTCGGAAAAGGTGACATACATCTACCTGGCTTCTTTTGATAATAAAACACTGAGTAATGCGAATAAAAAAGTAATTGCTGCCGTGAGACTAAAGAAGGAAGAAGAAGAGTGATATAAATGGTTCTCTTACTTATTAGGTAATAGAACAAAGCAATCCCTTACTTATTAGGTAATAGAACAGATTTGTTTGTTTTATCGCTGCAAAAGTAGAGATAAAAATTGAAATATCACAAACAAAATGATAATTTCTTTTCCAATAAAGTGGATAATAATCAGTTTAAATATCAGTTTGAAATAATTTATTCATATAATAGAAAGATTAGTCATAATTCCTGTTTGATGTAATTACTCAAACAGGAGTTACCAAATTGCGATAATTTTACATCGTAGTTATATAAGCTACTCCCTCTTTTATGTTTAGTTAACCTCTCCAAGCCATATTTTATATCTTTTCGTTATTCTGCATTCTATTACCTAATAAGTAAGGGAACAAATTGTAATGCACACAGCAAGATGATAGTGGATCAAGCACTGACAACTATTACATACACTCCTATAGATACATTATGAAACAGGTATTGCGGTTTAATAAAGTTATAAAAAGGATAGTATTCGCCGGAGATTTAATTCTCTTGAATGGTATCTTTCTATCTCTCTACGCACTCTTAGGAAGTAAATTCTTTGCAGACCCATTTACACACTCACTTCCACAGGTTTTAGTATTACTCAACTTATGCTATCTGGTTAGCAACATGTCATCGGGCGTCATACTGCATCGCAGCGTAGTACGTCCCGAACAAATTGTATGGCGCGCCATCCGCAACAGCGCCGGACACGCCCTATTCTTCTCCTGCGCCCTCACCTTTGGAAACTTCGGTATCCTCTCCGCACGTTTCTTCCTGATATTCTATCTCACGTTCACCACGCTGTTAGTCTGCTACCGTCTGCTGTTTCGCAGACTCCTGAAATGCTACCGCAAGCATGGAGGAAACTCCCGCAGCATCATTCTCGTAGGCAGCAACAGCAATATCATCGAACTGTATCATCAAATGACGGACGATGTCACTTCCGGATTTCGTGTCATCGGATACTTCGACGACCAGCCCGGCAGTCGCTTTCCCGAAAAAGTGAAATACCTGGGACAACCCGGCAAGGTTGTGGATTATCTGAAACGGGGAGGAATCGAACAAGTATATTGCTGCCTGCCATCCGCCCGCAGCGAGGAGATACTTCCCATCATCGATTATTGTGAGAATCACCTGATACGCTTCTTCAGCGTCCCCAACGTACGCAGTTATCTTAAACGCCGGATGTACTTCGAGCTTCTGGGCAACGTGCCCGTACTCTGCATCCGTCAGGAGCCTCTCAGTTTCACCGAAAACCGCTTCAGGAAGCGTGCGTTCGATATCGTTTTCTCCCTGCTGTTCCTGTGCACGCTCTTCCCCGTTATCTATATCATCGTCGGACTGACCATCAAAATCACCTCACCGGGCCCCATCTTCTTCAAGCAGAAGCGAAGCGGAGAAGACGGACGCGAGTTCTGGTGTTACAAGTTCCGTTCCATGAAAGTAAACGCACAGAGCGACACCCTGCAAGCCACCTTGCACGATCCGCGTAAAACCCGATTCGGCAACTTCCTGCGTAAAAGCAGCATCGATGAACTGCCGCAGTTCATCAACGTACTGTTGGGCGACATGTCGGTAGTGGGCCCCCGCCCTCACATGCTGAAACATACGGAGCAATACTCACAACTGATCAACAAATACATGGTCCGCCATTTTGTGAAGCCGGGTGTCACCGGCTGGGCGCAAGTCACCGGCTTTCGTGGCGAAACCCACGAACTGTGGCAAATGGAAGGCCGCGTGCAACGAGACATCTGGTATATCGAGCACTGGACCTTCATGCTCGATTTATATATAATATATAAAACTGTAAGAAATGCGTTAGAAGGAGAAAAAGAAGCTTATTAAAACAAAGAGTTCACCACAGAGGACACAGAGGACACGGAGTTTTTATTTTCCAGGTTTATAGAAAGATCTTAAATTCTTCCTCTGTGAACTCTGTGTCCTCTGTGGTGAACCCCATATAGTAATATTCTAAAATTAAGATAAATGACAAAAAGACTACTTTTTTTTACGTTAACCTGTATCCTGCTGGCTTCCTGCCAGTCCTACAAGAAAGTGCCTTATTTACAAGACTCGGGAGAGGTGCAGCGTGCCGTTGCGGAAGCCAAGCTTTATGATGCACGCATCATGCCGAAGGACCTGCTCACCATCGTCGTGTCCTGCACCGACCCCGAACTGGCTGAACCGTTCAACCTCACTGTAGCAACTCCCGTCAGCGCCTCACAGAACAACCTGACCAGCCAGCCGGCACTCCAGCAATACCTGGTAGACAACCGGGGCAATATCGAATTCCCGATACTGGGCACCCTGCACATCGGCGGGCTGACCAAAAGCGAGGCAGAAACACTGATCAAAGGGAAGTTAAGCGACTATATCAAAGAATCGCCCATCGTCACCGTCCGTATGGCCAATTATAAGATCTCTGTCATCGGCGAAGTAAACGCTCCCGGAACTTTCACCATCAGCAACGAAAAGGTCAACCTCTTCGAAGCCCTTGCCATGGCAGGCGACATGACCGTGTACGGATTGCGTGACAACGTCCGCCTGATCCGCGAGGACGCCGACGGACACCAGCACATCATCACGCTGGACATGAACCGGGCAGATATCGTCCAATCGCCCTACTACTACCTGCAACAGAACGACATCCTGTATGTCACGCCCAATAAGACCAAGGCAAAAACAGCCGACATCAGCACCAGCACCACCATCTGGTTCTCCGTGGTAGGCACGCTTGTGTCGCTTGCCAGTTTAATCATTACAATCGCCAAATAAAGAGACTAAAAATGAAAGAAGACTTATACGACGACCTATACGAAGAAAAAGAAGAGAAAATAGACTTCCACGCCATGCTGTTCCGCTACATCATCCGGTGGCCCTGGTTCGTGGCTTCGATCATCCTCTGCCTGGCGGGGGCGTGGCTACACCTGCGGCAGACCACTCCGGTTTACAACATCTCGGCTTCGGTAGTCATCAAAGACGACAAAAAAGGAGGCAACAGCGGAGGAAACCTCACCGCGCTCGAGGGGTTGGGGCTGGTCAGCTCCGTATCCAACATCGACAACGAAATCGAGATACTGCGCTCCAAAACCCTGATAAAGCATGTGGTCAGCGAGCTGAACCTCTACACCACCTACTCCGCCCCGGGCAGCTTCAATGACGTGGAGCTCTACAAAAGCTCACCGGTACGGGTAGGTCTCACCCCTCAGGAGGCAGACAAGCTATCGGGTCCGGCCCTATTCGAACTGACCCTGTCGCCCGGCAACACACTCGACGTGAAAGCAACCGTCGGAGGCGACGCCTACAGCAAGCGGTTCACCAAGCTGCCGGCCCTGCTCACTACTCCCGCAGGCACGTTCACGTTTACGCTTGCCCACGACTCCGTCACCGTCAAAGAGCCGCAGACGCTCACCGCCGTTGTCAGCAATCCCCTGTGGACAGCCAAAGGCTATGCGGGAGCACTCAGTGTAGAACCGACGTCCAAAACCACCTCTATCGTCATCGTCTCCTTAAAGAACACCAACAAACGCCGGGGCGAGGACTTCATCAACAAGCTGATCGAGGTCTACAACCGGAACACCAACAACGACAAAAACGAAGTGGCGGAGAAAACGGAAGAATTCATCGCCGGACGTATCCGCATCATCAACGACGAGCTGTTCAGCACCGAGAAAGAACTGGAAACCTTTAAACGTGATGCCGGACTGACCGACCTTGCCAGCGACGCCCAACTGGCTGTCAGCGAAAACTCCGCCTACGAAAAACAACGGGTGGAGAACGGTACACAGCTCAACCTGGTAAGCTACCTGGCCGAGTACATCTCCGCTCCGGACAAGGTCAACACCGTGTTGCCCGTCAACGTCGGCCTGACCGACCAGTCCCTGCCCCCCCTTATCAGCCAGTATAACGAAATGGTGCTCCAGCGCAACCGCCTGCTGCTCAATTCTTCGGAAAGCAACCCGGTGATCGTTAATCTGGATACCAGCATCCGCGCCATGCGCGAAAACATCCTGACCACCCTCCGCAGCGTAAAAGAAGGATTGCTTATCACCAAAGCCGACCTCGACCGGCAGGCCGGCAAGTTCAACCGCCGCATCAGCAACGCTCCCGCCCAGGAACGCCAGCTCGTCAGCATCTCGCGCCAGCAGGAAATCAAGGCCGGACTCTACCTGATGCTGCTCCAGAAACGGGAAGAAAACTCCATCGCGCTGGCCGCCACCGCCAATAACGCCAAAATCGTAGACGAAGCCATGGCCGACGACTATCCCGTCTCACCCAAGACAAAGACGGTCTACATGATCGCGCTCCTGATGGGGATAGGCATCCCCGTAGCCGTCATCTACGTCATGGGCCTGCTCCAGTTCCGCATAGAAGGACGGACGGACGTGGAGAAACTGACTTCCGTCCCTATCATCGGGGACATCCCCCTGGCGGAAGAGGGAGACGGGAAGCAGGGAAGCATCGCCGTCCGCGAAAACGAGAACGACCTGATGGCAGAAACTTTCCGGGGCATCCGCACCAACCTGCAATTCATGCTGGGCGAAGAGAACAAAGTGGTCCTGGTCACCTCCACCATCAGCGGCGAAGGAAAAACATTCGTAGCCACCAACCTTGCCATCAGCCTCTCGCTGCTCGGCAAGAAAGTAGTCATCGTGGGACTCGACATCCGCAAGCCGGGACTGAACAAAGTATTCTCCCTTTCGCACAAAGAGAAAGGAATCACTCAATACCTGGCCAATCCGCAGCATACCGACCTGCTGTCTATGGTGCAGCCCTCGGAGATATCACCCAACCTGAGTATCCTCCCCGGTGGAACAGTTCCGCCCAACCCCACCGAGCTACTGGCACGCCAGGCTTTGGTGCAGGCCATCGATATTCTGAAAAGACACTTCGACTACGTGATACTCGACACCGCCCCCATCGGGCTGGTCACCGACACACAGATCATCGCACGGGTAGCCGACCTCTCCGTTTATGTATGCCGTGCCGACTATACGCATAAAGCCGACTATACCCTGCTCGAGGATCTTCGTCTGGGCAACAAACTTCCGAACCTGTGTACCGTCATCAACGGGCTCGACATGAAAAAACGGAAATACGGTTATTACTATGGATACGGAAAATACGGACGCTACTACGGGTACGGCAAAAAGTACGGCTATGGATATGGTTACGGCCAAAAACACACTTAGACATCTCTATGATTTTATAAAATATGAAGAATTAATTATTTGTTACACTTATGCCATGAAAACCAAACCGCCATAAGAGTTAATTAAATTAACTCTTATGGCGGTTAAATTTCCATTTTAAAACATCAATGTAATTTTTTATCATCAGACACATCAAAACACGGACACTGCTTTATCCATTCCTCAGGCTCGATCTCCCCATTGGCGTTCAAGTCCGGACTCAGATCCCGGTGGCCACACACACGGCTGCCGGGATACTGTTTTAGCAGAGTCTTCACCAACACCCGCATCGAATGCACCTGCCACTCCGTCCGGGTATCCTTGGGACATCCCCTCGCATCCAGCCCTCCTTCATAACAGATACCGATACTCGTCGCATTGTGCCCTTTGGCATGTGCCCCTATATTCTCTACCGGACGAGTGGACACAATCCGCCCGTCCTTGCGGATATAGAAGTGATACCCCGGCCCGTTGAAGCCGCGCCTGCGATGGCAGACATCCAGATCGAACTCCGTAAAGCACCGGTCTTCCCTCGTTGCGGAGCAATGAATCACGATTAAGTCGATTTTCCTCATACCCCCTCCTTCACTTTTCGACATTCCTCCCGCTGAGAAACATCAGGAACGCGATCACCCATTCCAAGATTCTTTGTAACTTCTTCATCGTTGCTTTGCTATATTAAGTTGTTTTACGTTTTCACCACAGAGGACACAGAGGACACAGAGTTTTTTAATTTTCACCACTCTGTTTCACCACAGAGCAACACAGAGTTTTAATTCCTCCTCTGTGTCCTCTGCGTCCTCTGTGGTGAAAATCATGCCGTCGGGTCATCCACAATCCCCCCGTCGCCGTCGCCCCCGTCGCCCTTTTGCGCCGCCCGGGTGCTCACCTTGCTGAAGCTGAGCGTCTTCATCGCATCCGCCAGCACAGGCCCCGGACGGAAGTTCACTCTCGCCTTGCTGATATTCGCCGCTTTGAAATCCTCCGGCTTTTCAGCTCCCTTGCTTCTCAGGCCCACCTGAAACGTGCCGATATTGCCCAGCCGTACAATCTCTCCCCTCGACAGACCGTCTACCATTTCATCCTCCAGCGCCTTCAGCACCGCCACCACATCCGCCGAGTGCACCGTACAGGCCTTTTCCACCCGGGTCGAGATCTCGTCCAGACCCACATCGCCACTCGCCTGTGCCTGGGCATAATACTTGGCGGGATCATCCTTCTTCTGCATGTTCTTGCGCGCCACTACCGAATACGTAACTTCTTTACTCATAATCGTACTTTCTTTTTAGAGTTAAACATCTGTTTTTCAATCACATTTCAAAGATACGACAACCTCGATGCGCCAATGACAAGGAAAGAGCGCCGATGACAAAGTTTGACGAAAAAAGAGTATAAAAACACGCTGTATTCCGGGTATTTTTTCGTATATTTACGGTAGATAACAATCAGATAATCAAAACCATGAACCAAAGAAAAGAAGAAGACACAACCGAAGCCGATTTCATTATCCGCTCGTACACCAAAGCCGAACTTGCACAACTTTACTGCCCGGGCCTCGACCCGGTGCTCGCCCTGCAGAAACTCTACCGCTGGATGCGTAAAAACACTGCCCTGACCCGGGCACTGTCCGAAGTCAATTACAACAAATACCGCCACAGCTTCCTCAAGCGCGAAGTCGGGCTGATAGTGCATTACCTGGGAGAGCCTTGAACTCACCACAGAGGACGCAGAGGACACAGAGTTTTAATTTAAACACCTGTTCCGGGGAAAATAAATTTTTCCTCTGTGAACCCTGTGTCCTCTGTGGTGAAAAACGTGAAAAAGACTTAGACGTTTCCCTCGAAACATCCAAGTCTTTTAGTAGAAACTCTTAAGTCTTTTCAGAAAAGGCTTAAGAGTTTTTTCATACATTCGCCTCCCCCCTATCCTCTTTGAGAAGGTTCAAAGGCTCAAGGCTCACTCTACAAGCATCATTACGCCCACTTGCGGTGAGTCTTACGATATTTTCCATCCTCTTTCACAACGAGTTCCAAGTCTACAGTCTTCTTAAAAAGCCTCTTGGCAGTGGACTGGGGAATTCCCATTTTCACCGCCTTTTCTACCATCTCGGCGAAGGTAAAAGTTCCTGAAAAAGATTGTAATACCGGCCGTAACCTGAAATAAGGCTTCAGAGGTTTGGAGTTCGTTTCACTCTTCTGCACACTGGTAGACAGCAGCAAGCTATGCTCCAGGAGCACATCCGTCATCAGCATGGCAGTATGGAAATCTTCGTCCGAACACACATACTGCGGCATTGCCCAGGCACACTCCCCCTTGCGGAGAGCAGTGAGCACACCCGCTATCCGACTTGCCATCAATCCGTGACGCAGCACGATCGCCCCGGGCGAATCATCCCGCTCGTTCACCACCTCGGACAGGTGAGAGGAGAAACGAGACGTATGCTCCTCCCATTGCGCAGCCGTAAACGTGACCTCCGTGGGAGACTGAAGCAAAAACAGGTGTAACTCCAACAGCCTGTGACTCAGACGGGCAAACACCGATTGATGATCTTCACCCCCTGCCCGGGGAGCGGCCGAACGCCAACACCAATCACTCTGTCCGGTATAGATCAGAAAACGGCTGTACAATCCACTCTCCAACGAAGGTATGAAACGCGCCAACTGATTCGGAGTACCGGCGAAACACAATGCCAAGCGTGGATGGTGGGCTACCACCTGGCGCCCGTTCACCTTAAAATCGGCCGAAACCACCTCGTGCTGAAAAGCCGCCCGAAACACGTCATCATGCTTTCCGTACTCATTGCGGATAGCTCCCGACACCATGTCCAGCTCCGTAGCGTTGATGCAGCACCCCAACTTGCCGCTCTCCTCCAATGCACTGATCAGCAAACTCTTCGACACATTGGGCGAAAGTGTCAGCAATTTACGGGCAGGCTCTTTGGGACGCAGCGAAAAGTCCGGCGAACGCTTCTCCGCCTGCGCCTTTTTCAGCTCCAGCTCCCACTCGAAGAAAGCCTTATCATACACCAGACGCATATCCTCGTTCTGCTTCTCATAATACCGGTGAATCTCTCCGGGCAATATGCCGGCAAGCGACACCACCCCCTTTCCGCCTCCGGCATGGGCAATCACCATGTAATACAGGTGCGGCGAGTAGTACACCTGATCATACAAAACACGCACCTCGGGCAGACAAGCGCTGATGTTGGCAACCATCGCCGTCAGCAACATGTCACGCTCCCGATAGCTGCCCGCCACCTTTACTCCCTCCGCAAGCACCTCGGGCAGATGCTCGAACACCTCTTCGGGAAAGTAAGGCGCCTGTCGTCTGTAAGCTTCACTTTTTCCGAACAAGAGATCTTCCAAATCATCTCCCTCCTCTTCCCTGTGAGGAGTATAAAGTGAGCCTTGAGCCTTTGAGCCCTTTTCTTCCCCGACAGCGTCCGCCTTTCTGACAGAAGCATACTGATAACCAGAGAATAACGTTTTCTCAATCTCTCCGCTTCCGAAATCAGCCTGCGCGTATTTCTCAACCACTGTTTTTTGCAACAGCCGCATTTCCTCCGGCGAAAAACCTTTATACCGGGCATAACGTCCCAACTTCAACATAAACGCATGACGCCCTCCCGTCGCAAACGGATTCCGGACATCAAAATCATTCAGGAAAGCCTGCATAAAGCCATTCCCCGCTTCGGGAGCGACGCCTGCCGGACGAGCTCCGTCCACCGCCTGCGCAGGATACTCCCCTTCCGCCTGCGGCAGTCCGTCCGCCTGCTCCCGCCACGGAAACACCTCTGCAGCGGGATTATAATACGCCTCCGGATCATACGAAGCGTAACACGCCCGCCCCAAATCACGGCACGACATATCGCAAGGATGACCCAACACGCGCTCCAACTCACGGGCGACGACAGGATAAGCCGCCGCATATTGCCCGGCATTCTCCGCATCGATGCACACAATCAGCTTCAAGCCCTCACCCGAGATACTGACAAAGGCCTCCACCACATAAGGCAGCGCCTTGGCCTTCTCCTTCATCCCGGACAGTTTCTCCGGACAGTGGTCAAAGTCGAACAGTGCCAGTCCGCTCAGCCGGCTCACCTGGTTCGCCGCATGTCCGCCCCGGCACCTGCCGGCTACCACCACTGCATTCAGGGCACCCTTCAGCTTCTTGGCTTCCTCGGCCATCCCCGTCTGCATCCACCGCCGATACGACCCGGCAAGCACCTTCCAGCGTGCTCCCCTGAGGTCATTATGAAACTCTTCCAACGAAATCTCTTCCGCCTTCTTTTCCCACACATGGAGGAAAAAGGAAATTTTAAACTCTCTCTTCTTCATTGAGTATTAAATTTTAATGTTTTTAATCCCGATCCGCCGCCAAGCGCACAAAGCAAAACCCTTTCCACTCCGCATCCTCTGCAATGAACCATGATGCAAAAGAACAACAAACTTTTTACACTTCCGAATGTTAAAACCGCCGTAAAAGTCCCTTCGGAAAGCCTCCACACCCACCCACACACCACTTTCACCGTCTGCCTCCCGGCTCTTTTTAACGCCCGAATTTATTTTCTCACTTCCCGCTTCCGCTCCTGATCCTTCACCGTATTACTCAGGAAACGACACAACCGTTTCATCTCCCGCATCTCCTCCCTCGAGAGCGGTTTGGGAAGCTCACGCACCAAAGCAAACACCTGTCCGGACAATTCTCTAAGCAACTCATTCGAGTTCTTTAACTTGTAGTTTTTTTTCCATAATCATTAAATTTGAAATATATGTTAATTATTAAAACTCACAAAAGTACAATCCAAAGATTAAAAATTCATTATTTTTTCTATTTTAATGAACAATTTATTGCATTTAGTAAATTTATATCTATCTTTGCAGCAAAATCAAACGTAAGATTCGGTTTACCCAAGCAGACAACTGTGACAGGTAACCGCGTAGCGTATCCGGGAGCGCCCCTCCCACTTTCTCAAACCATACTCCCCAACCGACATGAAATCCTGGCTTGCCGCCTACGTCCGTCTCTATCACGAAAAGAAAACCCGTGACCGCCTGACGGCAATGGGCATCGAAAGTTTCCTGCCCGTGCAGGAAGAAATCCATCAATGGAGCGACCGCCGCAAAAAGATAGAGCGCGTGGTCATCCCGATGATGATCTTCGTACACGTCGATCCGGCAGAACGTGCCGAAGTGTTGACCCTTTCGTCCGTCAGCCGCTACATGGTGCTGCGCGGCGAAAGTACTCCCGCCGTCATCCCCGACGAGCAGATGGAACGTTTCCGCTTCATGCTCGACTACTCCGAAGAAGCCATCGAAGTGTGCTCCTCCCCCTTCGCCCCCGGCGAACAGGTGCGAGTGATCAAAGGTCCGCTTACCGGACTGGAAGGCGAACTGGTGACCATCAACGGCAAAAGCAAGGTGGCGGTAAGGCTGGATATGCTGGGCTGCGCCCATGTGGATATGCCGGTAGGGTTCGTGGAGAGAGTGGGAAAGATGGAAGCGGTGAGATGAAGGATATTAATAGATAAAAGAAACGACAGACAATGAAAGGAATTGTTTTAGCCGGTGGTTCGGGTACACGCCTCTACCCCATTACTAAGGGAGTCAGTAAACAACTACTGCCTATTTTCGACAAGCCTATGATTTATTATCCTATCTCAGTACTCATGCTATCGGGTATTCGAGAGATACTAATCATTTCCACCCCCATCGATTTACCCGGATTCAAAAGGCTGTTAGGCGATGGCTCAGATTTTGGCGTTCGTTTCGAATACGCAGAACAGCCCTCACCCGACGGCTTGGCACAGGCATTTATCATCGGACAGGAGTTCATTGGAAACGATTCGGTATGTTTAGTACTGGGAGATAACATCTTTCATGGTCCCGGATTTACCCAATTACTAAAAGAGGCAGTGCGTACAGCGGAAGAAGATAAAAAAGCGACTATTTTCGGTTATTGGGTAAGCGATCCCGAACGATATGGAGTCGCAGAATTCGATCAATCGGGCAACGTTCTTCATATAGAGGAAAAGCCTGAAAACCCAAAGTCCAATTATGCAGTAGTAGGACTCTACTTCTATCCCAACAAAGTGGTTAAAGTTGCACAGAACATCCAACCTTCCCCTCGTGGAGAATTAGAGATAACGACCGTTAATCAGCATTTTCTTGATGACAAGGAGTTAAAGATGCAACTTTTAGGGCGTGGGTTTGCCTGGCTGGATACCGGCACACACGACTCCCTATCCGAAGCTTCCACCTTCATCGAAGTAATTGAAAAACGCCAAGGTTTAAAAATAGCCTGCCTTGAAGGGATCGCCTTAAGACAAGGATGGATCACACCGGATAAAATACGCCGACTGGCGGGGCCGATGCTGAAAAACCAATACGGGCAATACTTGCTAAAAGTGATAGACGAATTAGACAAACAGAAATGAATGTAATAAAAACAGGCATCGAAGGATTAGTAATCATTGAGCCCCGGCTTTTTAAAGATGATCGGGGATACTTTTTCGAATCATTTTCCCAGAAAGAATTTAATGAAAAGGTGACTCCTGTAACTTTTGTACAAGACAACGAGTCCCAATCCTGCTATGGAGTCATTCGGGGACTACATTTCCAGAAACCACCCTACACACAAAGTAAATTGGTGCGTGTCATTAAAGGCTGTGTACTTGATGTAGCAGTAGACATCCGTAAGAACTCCCCTACTTTCGGGCAGCATGTAGCAGTAGAATTGACCGGTGAGAATCATCTTCAGTTTTTTATTCCGAAGGGATTTGCACACGGCTTTGCAGTATTAAGTGAAGAAGCCGTGTTCCAATATAAATGTGATGAGTTTTATCATCCGGAAAGCGAAGGAGCCGTAGCGTGGGATGATCCGGATTTAGGGATCGATTGGAGAATTCCAGGAGAGAAAGTAGCACTTAGTGAAAAGGATAAGGGGCACAAAAGACTGAAAGAACAGATCGATACAGAAGTGTTCAGTCCGATTTCTTAATATAATCTTAGCCCCATGTTCTTATCATTTATTTTGCTACTGCTATGTATAATAGCACAACACCAACGTAGCAACCGCCGCCTTTGTGAAAAACGTAATTTAACGGACTTGGTCAAATTAATCGCAGCCATTGCAGTTGTCGTATGCCACCTGTTTACATTCTACATGCATAATCCCGCATGGGCAGCAGAAAGTCAATTTGGAAGCCTTTCCGTTTCTATCTTCTTCTTTCTGTCAGGTTATGGATTAATGTGCAGTTATAGTCTCAAAGGCAAGAAGTACCTTGAAGGATTTTGCATACACCGAATAAGTAAAATTATAATCCCTTTACTGACAGCGTATATTATATATATACCAATATTAAGATTAATTAACCATAGGGGGGGGGGGTAATAGAAGCGATTCAAAGATTATTTTCCTCCAATCCGCTCCTACCCTATAGCTGGTACGTCACGGAAATCACTCTCTTATATTTACTTTTTTATATAGTAATGCGTTTCATTCCCAGATATAAACTGCCGGCATTGAGCCTTGTCATAGTTTTCATGTTAGCGGGAATGCTATTGGCCGGCCTGCCACATTGGTGGATAAACGCATCTCCCTGTTTTATTATAGGCCTCTGGTATTATAAATACGAATGCCTCCTAATGAACCAAATGAATAAGGTGAAAAAATGGCATTTCATCACTTTGATACTGCTGTTTCTCTGTACATACCGTCTCGACATTGTTCAAGACAATATTCAGATGCTATCACGATGGCGCTATACGTACGCTTCGTTCTACCTCGTAAATATCTTGTTCATTTTATTAGCCTTGTATATACTCCAAAGAGTTAATTTTAGGAAAAACATCAAAGTTACACAAAATTGTTATTATGAAATTTATCTAATGCAAGGCACTATATTCTTACTACTTGATACAATGATACACAATAGACCGCTTTTCTTTATTTTGGCTATTGTCTCCACCATTATATCTTCATTGGGCATGCATTGGATAAATAAAAGAATCATGAGAGTGCTTAAAATCTAAATCGTAAATTCACAAAAATCAAGACATATTACACAATTAATGAATAAACCATATCATATAGTCATAGTTACAGACGAAGGCTATGTACAACATGCGGCAGTCATGCTAACCTCACTTTTTGAGACAAATCGAAGGAAAATATTTCATGTGTATGTACTGACTAACGGTTTATCACAAAAATCGGAATCACGCATATCTTCACTTTGTAGGAGGTATGATTCTTATCTCACCCAACATATCTGTTCTGACGCAAAGATCAAAGACTTACCCGTGGGACAATGGAGCACCATGATGTACTACAAACTTTACATTCCCACCATATTACCACAGGAAGCTGAACGTTGCTTGTTCTTAGATGTGGACATGGTTATCAATGCGGACATAGCGGAACTCTACAATATTGAGTTATCTGATAACGTCATAGCTGCCGCTGAGGATATTCCGGACTGTATATTGCACAAACAGCGTATTGGTCTATCACAGAACGATCTTTATATCAATTCAGGAGTCATGGTTTGTGATTTAAAGAAATGGAGAATGCTGGAATACAGCCAACCGATTTTCAACTTCACCCGTTCAGTTGCCGCCAAAATACAAAACGAACAGGATGTAATAGCCATGTACTTCAAAGATAAAATTAAAACCTTGCCAATCCGATGGAATATGGTAACATTCTATTTTATGCGTAAGCCTAAGATTTTCAGCCAATATCTCCCGCAGCTAAAAGAGGCTAAACGCAATCCCGGCATTATTCATTTTGCATGTCCCATAAAACCTTGGTTCCGTGATTGCAATCATCCATTCGGATATCTTTACCGCCAATACTTGCAACTTACTCCCTGGTATGATGTGCATCAGCGATTCCCCGTCTTTGAACGTCTCACATTATTCCAACGGTTCAACAAGCATATAAAAAATATACTCAATGATTTCAATATACTGAGGTATAATGAGCACTTGACCCAATAATATCCTCACCAATCATCTAAAGACATGAAAGATCCCTATAAACACTCGTCTTTTAACATCATTTTTACAAAGATAAAGACTCTACTGCTCGATCTCTTTTGTCATCCTATATGCATAAATGCCTGTCTACATTATTCATGGGGCAAATTGATGCACAGGAATTGGGGAGACGATATAAATGTCTTTTTAGTAGAGCGACTATTCAACAGAAAGGTATCATATCTTTATACCTCTTCAATATCCATGCATCGCAATAGTACCAATTATATAATGATAGGTTCTACAGCCGTCATGCTTGGTAATAATCGCAGTGTCATATGGGGGGCTGGGATTATTGATGGGACAGTATCACTTTCAACCCCACCTATGAAAATATTAGCGGTAAGGGGACCGCTAACACGAAAATACTTCATCAACAATGAGGTAGAATGCCCTGAAGTTTATGGAGATCCCGCAATGCTTGCTAAATTAGTCTATACACCACAACATACAACTCCCACATACAAACTCGGTATCATTCCCCATTACAGTGATTTTAATCACCCTGCCTTAAGCAAATTTAAGAATGATCCGGCAGTACTAATAATCCGCATGGAGGGTTATAAAGATTGGCATGAAATAATTGACCAGATTTGCGATTGCGAGTATATAGCCTCTTCATCACTGCACGGGCTTATCATGAGTGAGACCTATGAAATTCCTAATTTATGGATAGAGCTGTCGGGAAAGTTGATGGGAGGACATTTTAAATTCCATGATTTCTTTCTATCCATTCACGCAGATCGCGAAAAACCTTTCATCATGCGAACCAAGACAAGTCTCGCTGATATTTTAGCAACAAAATCTCTATATAAAAAAGGATATATAAACCTACAACCACTGATTGACGCAGCGCCATTCCCATTGTTTCCACAAGAGTGAGACCACAATAAATTTCGAGTGGTTCATCATGTGTAATCCACTATAAATATCAACAACAGATCTTTATCTCAAAACATAAATTACCAATGAATGAAATAAGAATTCAAGAAATCATTAAGACTGAAGATAGTATTCAGGCAAGGATTTTCATCAATGAAAACGAAGAAATAATAAAAACAACCTTTAATAAAGAAATCGCCAATGATACGATCACAGATAGAATAGACGCTTTTGTATGGGGTTTTCTGTTCTTCGCCCTTTGTGAAGGTTATGATATAGTATCAGATATACCCATAACAGATGAATTATATTATAATCTTGAATTTCATTTTATCAATGCCTTAACGGGCTGTAACCCATCATTACACAGGATTCAAATAAAGGCTCCACTGATAAATGGAATCAAAGGAGAAAGGCGCATTGTTGCAACCGGCATTTCATGTGGCGTAGATTCTTTATATACCATAGCGCAACATACATCCCAGCACACGCCCGAGAACAACCGAATTAACACATTAGCATTCTTTAACGCAGGTAGTTCAATGAAAGCGGCGGATATATTAAGGACACCTCTAGTGGAAGGAAGGTTACAGATCGCCAAAGCATTCGCCGCAGAGTATGGATTTGATTTTATATTTATTGAAACAAATCTACATTTGATCTTAAATAAATATCTCACTTACTCCCATACAGAAAATCACACATATATGGCCTTATTTTGTATTTACCATATACAAAATAAAATAAAGACATATTATTATTCTTCTGGTTATTCATATGCGGAATTTACTTTGAAGAGAGAAAACCATAATGCAGAGTTAGGCTCAGCACATTACGACTTACTAACATTATCAATGGCCTCTATAAATAATATACGCTTTTATTCTGCCGGCAGTGAAGCGAATCGCTTAGAGAAAACGAAGTATATTATTTCTTATAAACCGGCACAGAAGTATCTTAACGTATGTGTGAATGAATCTCAAAATGATAGCAAATGTTTCAAATGTATTAGAACTCTTCTTACATTAGATGCTTTGAATGTAATAGATGACTATCGCGCGGTATTTGATGTAGATTATTATAAAACACATCGCCAAACCTATATACGACGCATGTATTTAGAGGCGACTTTTAGGAGCAACAGCTTTTATAAGGAAATAATCCCCTATTATAAAGATCAACTCACTTTACTATTTAAACTTCGAGTATTTACATCTGTAATTAAAAATAAAATTTTCGATCTATTTAAATAGTAATTTAAAAGTTCTATGGAAGAAAACAACAGACGAATTGTCAAAAACACTTTATTCTTATATATGCGCATGTTCATTACCATGTGCATCAGTTTCTTTACAACCAGAATAATCCTTGAGAAACTAGGAGTCAGTGATTATGGCATATATAATATAGTAGGTGGATTCACTTCTATGTTCACATTACTTAACAGCATTCTACAAACAAGTACCCGTCGTTTTTTAGCATTAAATATAGGAAAAGGAGAAGCCACATTACTACAAAAAACATTCTCAACTGCATTTTTCACCCATTTACTAATAGCCTGTATAGTTTTACTCCTTACAGAAACATTTGGATTATGGTTTTTAAACAATAATCTTAACATCAATCCTAATAGAATTGAAGCTGCCAATTGGGTATATCAATTATCACTAATCAGTGTTATGTTAACTATTACTCAGACCCCTTATACAGCTGCGGTCACGGCTCATGAGAAATTTAACATATATGCGCTTTTAAGTATATTTGATGTAATTTCAAAACTCATCATTATTTATCTTCTGGTATTTATTGATGGAGACAAATTAATCATTTATGCAATTCTTCAGTTAGCTGTAAATATTATCAACGTCTCTCTATATAGACTCTATTGTATCAAAAAATTCAATGAATGTAAATTCTCTCTTAAAATAGATAAGTCTCTTCTTAGATCAATGCTTCACTTTTCCGGATGGTCAACAGTTGGACACTTTAGTGCAGTACTCAACACTCAAGGGGTTGCAGTATTACTAAATCTATTCTTCAATACCGCCATTAACGCAGCAAGAGGATTGGCATCTACAGTTATATTTACAATAGGACAATTTGTTGATGGCTTTATTACAGCATCTGTTCCACAATTAGTGAAATATTACGGAACCGGAGAAAAAGATAAATTTAGAGATCTTATTTTCAATATTTCTCAATATACGCTTTTCTTACTTTCAATAATAGTAATTCCAGTATTGATAGAAATAGATTTTGTATTAGAACTATGGCTAACAGAAGTACCTGAGTACACTGGTACTTTTATAAAAATAAGTATTTTTATTAGTCTAATAAGCTACTCCAACAAAATGATAGATCAAGGCATAGTAGCTATCGGAAAGATGAAACAATTAGCATTATGGACATCCTCCATCTATCTTACAAATTTTCCATTAGTATATATTGTCCTCAAATTTGGGGGATCCCCTAATTCGGCTTATTTAGTAGCTATCATCCCTCTATTCTTAGCGTTCTGTACGAATTTGCATATTCTATCAAAATATGCAGAATTCCCAGCAAAAAAATACTTTTTTTCCATATTCTTAAAGAACTTATCGCTAATGGCACTTTCAGCAGTCATCCCATTAATAGCACATAACCTTATTACAAACGATGAAGTTTCCAGATTCTTTACAGTGTGTTCTTTATCTGTTATTTGTTCTACAAGTATCATTTACAAATGGGGATTAGGATACAACGCCAAACAAATGGTAAAGCAAAAGTTCAAAGCCTTTTTTAAACGCAATAACATAAAATGAAAGCATAAAAACATCTATATAATCTCAATGAATTAACATCGGAAAAATATTTTCCACATAGTAAAAACGCCACCACACCAAACTGTAAGCACAACTCAATTTAAGGCTATAAATTAAAAGGCCTACCTTCGTTGCAAACAGAATTCAAAAATTATGTATAGCGAAGATTTAGAAAGGTTTTACTTTCAGTACCAAACGGAGGCCCCTACCTCATGGAGAATCTCTCCAGTCATTCTGTGTAAAGAACAACGTTCCTTGTAACCTCTTTCAAAAGTGGTATAAGGATACGCATAACAAAACCGTTGAAGTCCAAGTTGATGGTCTGCCAACTGATGCAGATGAAAAAGATTCTATATTAGGTTAGCGTCCATTATCTTTATCAAGAATATAACTCAATATGGGCTACAGTACCTTTATGGGTATTATAGTCAAACAGTGAGTGCTTACATAGAGTTCTCAAAAACGTTATGAAAATTTCTGTAATCATTCCTGTATATAACGCAGAAAAGAGTATTTCTTACATAGTAGAAACACTATTATCCCAAACTTTCAAAGACTTTGAAATACTACTGATCAATGATGGCTCTACAGACAACACGGCTATTATCTGCAATCAGTATGCAGCAAAATATAGTGATAGCAACAACTCCCACCATCCTATAATAAGAGTTTTCCATAAAATGAACGGGGGAGTGGCTATGGCTCGTCAATTAGGCGTAGACAATGCTTGTGGTGAGTATTCCATACATGCCGATGCTGACGACTGGGTAGAGCCGACTATGCTTGAAGAAATGTACAACAAAGCAAAAGCAGAAGAAGCCGATGTAGTAATAGCCGATTACTTCATCAATAAAAGTGCGCCTTCCTCCGCTACTCAAGGCATTATCAAAAAACAAAAGCCATCATCCATTAATGCCAACCAAGTATTAATGGATATTCTTGAAAGCAGAATATTTGGTGCCTTATGGAATAAAATGGTGAGAACAGAACTATATCAAAAATATAATGCCCGGTTTTTCTTTGGTATTAATTATTGCGAGGATGTATTAATATGGGCACAGATTCTAAAGCATGAAGAAGTAAAGGTTACTTATCTCGGCAAGGCCTACTACCATTACTTTATCAATGTGGACTCAATTACACATAAAATCAATCGTAAAAGTTATAGCATGCGAAGGGCGTTTAAAGATAAATTGGACTCAATTCTTATAGACAATAAGTACAATAAAGTAAAACGAATCTCTTCTCTTGGAATATTCGCCGAAGGATTTATGAATAAATGCCTTACAAAAGAAGAAATAAAAAGAGAATTCAAAAAAAATGAATATACAGCTTTCCATGACGTAAAAAGTCTACGCTGGAGATTGGGATATTTGATGATAAAAATAGGATGCTATCCAATAGCCCATAAACTAATTCGATATTAAAATAAATGCCACCAGATGAAAAATAAGTTTATAAATAAATATACGTATTGGAAAAATATTATTCAAATACGACACAATGCCTTAAAAGCAACCCATAATCATCAAGTACGTTTATACAATTGGTGTAATGTATGTAAACAGGATTACTGGTTAATCGATTTTATTGAGAAACGTGATTTATTAAAAAATAACCCTAAAGCCAGAATAGGGCTTTACAGTATTTTTGCACCCATGTGGCTCAATTATCTGGATCGTAGTGATATACGTATTTTTGTAGAACGGGAGAATTTACATAAGGAAACGATGCAACAATGGTTGCATCGTTTCCTTGACGACAAACGTATTGACCTGTCATTAGGTTTCGACGAGATTAACCACCCGCAATACATGCGCTTTCCTTTCTGGATCATGTGGAATGTCTTCTCACCGACCGCAACACACAATGAAATAAAACAGCAGATAGAACAAATGAATTCTCCTAAAAATCATGCATACGAGAACAGAAAGTTCTGTTCTTTCTTATGCAGTCACGATGATACAGGACGTAAAAAGATATTCAATCAACTTTGCAATATCGATAAAGTAGATTGCGATGGTCACTTGTTCCATAACAATGATGAACTAAAATTGAAGTACGGTGATGACAAATTGAAATACCTGACACATTACCGTTTTAACCTGACCCCGGAAAACTCTAATTATGACGGTTATGTGACAGAAAAACTTTTTGAAGCCATATATGCCGGCTGTGTACCCATTTATCATGGTTCAGATAACCGTCCGGAGCCTAATGTGTTAAATCAAGAAGCAATAGTATTTTTTGAAATGGGAAAAGAGAATAATGATGCAATAAAACTGATAGATGAACTAAATGCCGACAAGAAAAAGTACATGGACTTCGCTTGTCAAAAACGTTTCATCACTGGGGCAGATGAAATCATTTGGGGATATTATGTAACATTGGAGAATAAGATAAAAGAAATTGTTACCAACATCTAATGAAAAGCGGATCAAGAATAACATATATTGATAACACCCAAGCAATAGGCATAATAGTATCTATTCCACCACCAAAAGAGGATCCAAGTTTCATATATACAAAATCATGAAATATAAAGTAGCTCAAATTATACCTTACTTTGGCCAATGGCCGGGATGGATAGAACTATACTTCTATTCATGCGGGCAAAATCCTAATATAGACTTCATCTTCTATACAGACTGCCCTGTACCTCAACAGACCTATTCTAACACTAAGTTTATCTCAACGAGTTTTGAGAAATATTGTAAGCTGGTTGGAACCCGGCTTGGAATTAACTATGTCATCAATAGCGCCTACAAACTCACTGACTTAAAACCCTTTATAGGTATCGTTCATCAAGAAGAACTGAAAGACTATGATTTTTGGGGATTCGGTGATTTGGATCTTGTATATGGAGACTTATCCATGATAATCAACGACAAAATGCTAAGCAGTTACGAATTGCTAACAACCCATAATTACCATATTGCAGGCCATTTTACTCTCTGCAGAAACAACGAGTATTGGCGCACGCTATGCTTCAGAATAAAGAATTGGAAGAAACGTCTCGTAGACAATCAGCATTATGCATTTGATGAAGGTGAATGGTCAGGAATGGTAAATCCATTCATCAAATACATCCATCGCATGCATGGACTTCTATTAAAACCTTTCGGTATCCATTATTTTACTGTACTTGACCTTCTAAATCCACTTTTAGTAAACAAATGCTTATTCAAAGAGTTTTGGACAAGCCCTCATGCCGGACCGGAAAATGGGATTGACAAAGAATGGACATACGACGTAAAGAAACATCAGATTATCGATCCGGAAGGAAGAGAACTCCCCTATCTCCACTTCTTGTTCTTTAAAAAAACGCCTTGGCTAACTACTGCATACTATTGGAGAGAAGGATATTGGAAAATAGACAGCGACAATGGTATCTGCGATAAAGAACACTTTAAAGGCTACAAAAAAATAATATTCAACCATAAAGAAGTAAAAGGCTGTCTATCATGATACCTAAAACGATTCATTACTGCTGGTTTGGAGGAAATCCTATACCTGCCGAATATCAGCGATATATCGATAGTTGGAAAAAGTTTCTTCCAGACCACGAAATCAGAGAATGGAACGAGGACAACTATGATGTTCATTGCATCCCTTTCAGCAGCGAGGCTTATGATGTGAAGAAGTTTGCATACGTAAGTGACTATGCCCGGCTGAAGATTCTTTACGAGCATGGTGGCGTTTACTTCGACACGGATGTTGAGGTGATAAAAAGCATGGATGATATCCTTGCCCATGGAGCATGGATGGGTATAGAAAAGCATACCGCCACACCGGAAACAGATGACATGGTAAATGTGGGTATCGGTTTTGCCGTAGAGACACATCACCCTATCATCAAAGAAGTGATGGCTTTTTACGAGAACACTCATTACATTTTTCCTGATGGACACATGGAGCAAATCCCCATTGTTCCTGTCGTGACAAATGTATTGCAAAAACATGGTATGCACAGTAAAGTAGACAAGCCAACAAATATAGAGGGCATAACCGTCTATCCTTGGGATTATTTCTGTCCTATAGAGTTTATGTCGAATAAACTTGAGATAACGGAAAATACCCGCACCATCCATCATTACTCTGCCACCTGGATGTCCAGGAAAGATAAATTCATGATGTGGAAAGGGTATTTCTTCAGAACAAATATCTTGGGACGTGGAATTAAGACTGCAATCAGTATGCTAAGAAGATAAAGTTTTCAATGTACATTAACGTAAACATCCAAATTAGATCTAAAAAAAAATTTATTTATCACAAACCAAAATAAAAAAGGAATATTGGACAGCTAAACTAAAGTATATATTGAAATATGGATAAAAGAAAGCTTCTACACTTATCAATTTTGTGGGTGATTTACGGTTCCTTAATTAATCGATTTATATGGAACAACCAATTGATTACTATAATGCCGGATATTTTACTATGTATTCTTCTCTTTATGGAGAAACCACGCAAAGAAAAAAATAATCTGCAATTATATGTAGGCAAGGCTGTGATATCCATCTTTTACAGCATATTGATATTAGGAGTAATTTCTTCACTCATAAGTTTTACCCCCATGACTGCCACAATATGGGGTGTCAGGCAATTCTTTCGTTATGGTTTAATGGCCTATATGATTCTACTTTATTTTAGACCAAGGGATATAGTATGGGGGCGAAAACTCTTATATCAGTCTTTTTTATGGAATATGTTTTTTGTGATAGTAGAGTTTGCTTTGGGACAAGTAGGTGATTCTATGGGTGGAACATTCAGTGGTAATGGAGAGTTGTCTGTCTATCTTACGGTTATCGCCTTTATCGCAGAGATGGAATATTTGCAACATAGATTATCTATTCAAAAGTTTATAGCAGCATGTTGTTTATGCTTTGCAACAAGTATTCTGGCAGAGATCAAGTTACTTTATATACTGTTGCCACTTACGCTATATGGAGGTTATGTACTATTAAATAAATTCAATTTTAAACATGTGATTATTTTAGTAATAGCATATTTTTCAATGATCCCGATCATGAAGTTTGCGCTCTTACTTTATTATGACGAAAACTATGTAGAGTCGGTTTTTGATAAGGAGGAAATGAGCAAGTATCTCGAAAACGATTATGCGCTTCAATCCGGAACTTACCGGTTGTTAAGCTTCAACAGGAACACTTGTATAGAACGGAGCTCCATTATTCTTTCACAAGAATCTAAAACTTTCTTAATTGGAAATGGCATAGGCTCATTAACACAATCACAACTGTTCAAAACACCTTTGGCTGATATGTATTATCCCACTTTCTATTTTTTCTTTACTTTTTCATATATTCTATTAGAATTAGGATGGTTAGGATTTATACTCTTCCTCCTATTTTATGCCCTCATAGCTTATCGTTTTTATAGATACTACCAAAACACAAAAGACAGTATTATCAAATACTGGTCATCAATTGGTCTTTTTATGGCATGTGTATCTTATATTTTTATGTGGTATAACGCTGTACCCTATTCGGCTTACTACTTTCCATTCATTCTTTTCAGCTTATGTTTTGTCGGAATAAAGTTCCGTAAACAAAAGCTTTCCATGAACAAATATATAAATAAAAATGGCTCCAAAAGTATCTGTCATCGTCCCCGTGTATAACGTCGAGCAATACCTTGACCGTTGCATACAATCTCTTTTAAATCAAACATTAAAAGAAATAGAAATAATTCTTGTTAATGATGAATCACCGGATAAGTGTCCACAAATGTGCGACTATTATTCCAAACAAGATGTCCGTATAAAAGTAATACACAAAAAGAACGAAGGGTTAGGAATGGCGTGCAATAGTGGAATGGAAATAGCAAAAGGCGAATATATAGCATTCTGTGATTCTGATGACTATGTGGATAAAAACATGTATGAAACCATGTATAGAGCTGCTATTGAAGAACAAGCTGATGCGGTATTTACAGGTATTCAAACTGTTAATCAAGAGGGAATAGTAAAACCTATGTCACAGCCTAAACAGAAAGAAACTATCCGTGATAAAGCTCATATTCATAGATATTTACTAAACATGATTGCTTCAGAACCTTCTGTCAAAGAAGATCGTGAAGTTCCTATGTCTGCAAAAGTGGCTTTATACAGACACGAAATGATAGCCAACAATCATCTACGTTTTGAATCAGAGCGTATTTTAATCAGTGAAGATCTAATCTGGCATATTGACATATTATGTCATGCTAAATGCATTTGTTTGCTGCCTCAAACTTTCTATTACTATTACAATAACACTAAGTCTTTATCAAAAAAAACACGTACAGATCGTTTTTCATATTTCCTAAACATACGTCAAGAGATAGTCCGCCGTACTAAACAATATAATTTAATAAATGAAGTCGGTATACGCACAGATCGTATGTTTATTGGATACGTACGGTTCTATATCCGACAAATATGTAGGAGCAGTATGGCATATTCAGAGAAAAGAAGCTTGGTTATACAAATGTGTACAGATAAAGTTTGGAAAGAAATATGGAATACATACCCAATAAGACTAATGCCCAAAGGGCATTATGTGATGATGTATCTAATGAAATACAGACTTTTTTCCATAATAAATTTAATATGCAAACTTATAAAATAACAGAGAAAATAAAAAATATTTATACAATTCAACACATTGACAGAACAACGAAATGATTATAAAGATAGATAGCACAAAAATGTATTTCATGGAGAAGTTTATCCCAAATTGCAAAGATAACGGAACCCAGCTTGTATTTCCCCTCTCTCCATTCTATGGCGGCAACAAGCATCTCCATCAGACTTATGCGGCCATCTATGAATTAGCGGAAAAACACAACATTCCAATCATCTCACATTGCAATGATGAAGATATAATCTATCGTAAATATTTATTTTCAGATTCATACCACATGAACCATGCAGGTGCAGAGATTTATTCGAAAAGGTTGGCACATGAAATAAAGGGTATGTTTAATTTTATACAATAACGTCAAATGGCTTTTCAGCAACGTAAATCGAACATAGAGTTATTACGCATTGTAGCTATGGCTATGATTGTAGTGTATCATGTCATTATACATGGAATTGCTCCTACGGGAATACTCCCCAAAACAATTCCGCCAATGCTATGTGCGCCTGTAATATTCGGAGTAAACCTATTTGTTCTCATCTCCGGTTATTTTGGCATTAAGCTATCTTGGCGATCATTTCTCTCGCTAATGTACATTATAGCCTTCTATAAACTGTTTCACCTATGTGCCGATACTTTCTTCCTAAAAATAGAACATCCCATATTTGAATGGATAGCAAAACCATTCAGCGGTCCAATATCAGGAGGAGGATGGTTTATTGACATTTATGTATTACTCATGCTCTCCTCGCCCCTATTGAATAAATTGTTGTCTGTGCTTAATCGGCATGACTACCGGATCGGATTGGGAATATTACTACTTTTTGATGTTGGTTATGGCTTTTTATTTCATAAACATTTTGACGCTTCCGGATACAGTCTTTTACATTTCATATTACTCTATTATATTGGAAATGGGCTACAAAAAATATCACAAAAGAGCTATATTGCATCACATAGAAGGAGGTATTTAATCATTTTGTGTATCACATTAACACTTTCCATTCTCTTGCAAGGGACTCAATGGGATGTAAGATTAGCCACATCTTACTCTTCACCTCTCGTTTTAGTTGGAGCTGTCTGTCTATTTATGTTTTTTGCCAGTCTCTCTATCAGCCATAACTCCATCATAAATTGGGTAGCGAGCTCCATGTTACCTATTTATCTTATACATGAAGGGGGGGGGAAACGTATCTCATTGGTATTATTCACAAATAGGTACGTGGATTAAAGAGTTATCGATAAATGAATTTATTATTCATACAATTCTCCTTATAATAATTCTTTTCATTTTTGCCATACTCATAGACCAACCTCGCAAATGGATATGGAAATTACTGCTAACTAAAATCGGTTCAACATAGTCTATAAAAAAGTATGAAAATATTATATATCGGTACACCCTATAACCACGATTTATGGAAAGAAGGGAAAAATCCGTCTCACTGGCTCTATGGAGCATGCGAAATGGAAGAAGACGGGCATGAAGTGATTTGGAAACAGGAGCAATACAATTTATTCAATGACTTGAGTTTAATCAAACGGCATAAGCCTGATATAGTATTCATCCCCAATTTGAATCTGCAGGCACATAAATTGTTATTGTTGCTGGCAGCTTTCAATGGAATACGAATTCCGATTTTCGCTTATCTGCACCATACACCAAACGGTGGTAACGGATCCAAGAAGATACTTTACCGACTGTTGTTAAAAGGAGTGAGACACTTATTCTTCCTATCAGAACTGACGATGCAAGAAAGTATTGAAGGCAAATATATACAGAAAGGGAAATGTTCTGTACCCGGATGGGGAGCGGATATGAATTTCTTCGCAAAAGTATCCACGACAGATAATGGGTATTTTGTAAGTACGGGCAAGGAGCAGCGCGATTTTGATACGTTGATTGAGGCGTTTCGACATACCGGTGTCCCACTAAAGATTATTACCTGCAAAAGTCATGCGGGCAATAACTTTGAGAACCTCCCGGAACGATGCAAAAACATTCCTAATATTGAGGTAATAATCACTGAAAACAACGGCAATGCCTATCCAATGATGGTACAAGCTATGGCTGACGCCAAAGCATTGGTTTGCCCATTACGTCAGGATAAACTGAACTACTGCGTAGGGCTGTCCACAATTGCCGATGCTGAGGGATTGCAAAAGCCACTAATTATAACCCGTAACCCTTATCATTCGAAAGAGCGTATCCGGGCATTTCATGCAGTAAAGACATTGGAAGATTGGATAGAAGCTATTAACGAAATACAAACATCAACCAAGAAAATGCCTGATCACCCATATAGTATGCAAAGATGTTATAAAAAGATGAGGACTATCATGTTAAAAAAATAAACTACATATACCGGAAAAGGAAGACTGTCTGAAAAAGATTTACCCAATTCAACACATTGATGAAACAACAAAATATTAGTATAGATATACTGAATGTATAACAGCACTGTTAATTACCAATTCGCACATGAAATTACTGTATGGTGATTTTAATGATTTAGCAACAGGTGGAGCTATTGGTGATGCTTTATTCTTTTTTTGTTCCGGATGCACTCTTTTTTTAGGAAGAATAGGACGATTCGACAACTGGTATAAGAGATGTATCAACAGAATATATCCCACAGTCTTTGCGTGGGCAATAGTAGGAGCTTTCATCTTTAATTATCATAATGAAATGAGATACACGGTCATAAATGGAGGGGATGGTTTGTAACTTGCATTATGATATATTATATTGCTCTTTATTTCATTCAACGATATATGCTTAGCAGATTGAAATTGGCATTTGTCATAGCAGCTGGGATATGTATAATCTGGTATATCGCCATAGATAGACCCATAGAGTATAATATGTATGGACATACTTATTATAAATGGTGTCATTACTTCCTCTTCATGCTTATGGGGGCCATGATGGGAATCAGCCGCAAAGAACAAACTTACTCTTTAAAATGGGATGGATTGAAATTAATGGGGAATATTGCCATCTATTATATTTATCTGTTTATCGGCAGGAAAATTGCAATTGTAGACGAACTCCAAATACTATCTCTAATACCTCTATTAATGACTACATTTTATTTTTATAAAATATGTAATAGTAATGCCTTAAAATATTGCTATAAACACAAAATAGTAGGTTGGTGGATTAAGTTTATCGGTGGACTATGCCTTGAGATATACTTAATACAAGAATCATTATTTACAGACAAAATGAATTCCATTTTTCCTTTGAATTTAATCATCATGTTTGGCATCATATTAATGGGAGTATACCTGCTACGTTGCTGTGCACGTATCTTTAGCCAAACATTTAAAGATGGTGAATATAACTGGAAAGAAATCACAAAAACACTTTAACGCCCATGCATACACCTAAAGTTTTAGTTGTTGCCACTTCCCAAAAAACTCGTGGTGGTATAACATCTGTTATAAAAGCTCACGAAACTGGAGAACAATGGAAAAAGTTTCATTGTAAATGGATTGAAACACATCGGGATGGAAATAGCGTAAGAAAATTATGGTATTTAGGAACTGCTCTGATAGAATACATTTGCTTACTGCCATTTTATGATATAGTGCATATCCACATAGCCACAACGCAATCAGCCAGACGAAAAGCACTTTTTTTCTATCCTGCTAAATGGTTGAAGAAAAAAGTGATTTTACATTTCCATCCCTCCAATGAAAAGTTTTTATTTGAATCATCCAATCAAATACTTTATAGAAAACTATTCTCTAAAGCAGATTTAGTATTAGTACTGTCCGAACAATGGCAATGGTGGATAAAGGAAGCATTGGGAGTAACCGAACACGTTGAGATACTTTATAACCCTTGCCCTTCAGTAAATGAGCGGAAGGACCTGCAAAAAAAACAGATTCTATTCGCAGGAAGTATTATTCCAAGAAAAGGATATGAAATATTATTAAGAAGCTTTGCACGAATCGCTCAAAAATATCCCGAATGGAAAGTCATATTCGCCGGAAATGGCGAGATTGAGAAAGGGAAAAAAATAGCTGCAAAGTTAGGAATCAGTAAACAAATTACATTTCTTGGTTGGATAACCGATAAGCAAAAAGAACGAGTTTTTCAAGAAACCTCTATCTATTGCTTGGCAAGTGACGGTGAAGGATTTCCTATGGGAATGTTGGATGCTTGGGCTTACGGCATTCCATGCATAGTAACCCCTGTGGGAGGGATTCCAGACATCGTGGAAGATGGGAAGAACGGATTGATCTTTCAAATAAATAATGAAGAAGAACTATCGGAACAACTGGAAAAGATGATAACAGAAAAGAAACTGAGGGAAGCAATCGCGAAGGAATCTTTAAAATTAGCACGAACAACATTCAACGTTACGACAATCAATGCACAGTTAGGAAACATATACCAAAGTTTAAAATCATAAAACCATTCCCATGGAACCTTACAAAATCAGCATAATACTTCCATGCTATAAAATAGTTCAATACATTGAGAGATGCATCAATAGCATCTTAACTCAATATTTCCTTAATTATGAAGTAATCACCATCAATGGTTCAATATACTTTTAAAAACTTAGACTATCAAGACCTGTCTTTTAAGTTAAAGATTGCCTCATTTTGTATAACACACCATTTGACCGGATTACTATTTACCGACACATGCTACTCACTAAAACTAGGATTCAAGATAAAATAGTATTAATTACACTCACAAAGCAAACTGAAAAAAATAATAACGCATGCCTATAAGATATTACAATTTGGACTTCTTAAAAGTTCTCGCTGCCATATTTATAACCAATTCTCATTTTATTCCTTTATACAAAGATATATCACCCTCATTGGCTACTTTTGGAGTACATGGAAATGCTTTATTTTTCTTCGTTTCCGGTTTTGTGCTAATGATGGGATTTGAAAAGAAACAAGATTTATTTGTTAATTGGTATAAGAAAAGAATACAAAGACTATGGCCTTCTGTTTTTTTATGGAGTATTATTGCCGCCATTATTTGGAAAGATCCCATCACGTGGAAAAACTTACTAATAGCCAATAACTATTGGTTTCTACAATGTATCGCAATTTACTATATTTTATTTTATATTTTTGGAAATCTCAATATTTCTATTATGGGGGGGGCAAAATCTGTGTACAAAAAATACTTTTTATGTTCTCCATAGCAGCATCTTTACTATACTTTCATTTCATGCCTAAAGCAACAGGCTCCATATTCCATACGAACTTACATTTTGTTTGCCACTTCAGTATTATGATAATGGGAGGAATGACATATCTATATAAAGATAAAATAAAAACAAAATCATTATGGAAAGACTGTTTATGGGCGATCTTTTGGTTCGTTTTATACTTTATCATTCTTTATGTAGGGAAAGGAAAACAAGATTATAAATACTACTTCCAAATAGTAGGCTTATTACCTTTGCATCTATTCATCTTCTATGCATATAAAACAGCCAGTTATCATTGGTGTACAACTTTATTTCAGTCTTCAAGATGGAAAAGAATTCTCACTACGATAGCAAGCCTTACTCTTGAAATATATATTGTTCAATTTCATATCATTACAGATAAATTCAACAGACTCTTCCCTTTGAATACTGTAATTGTGTTTATTTTTATATGTATAACAGCTTATTGTCTTAGAGTAATGACATCACTATTTCTGCAATTCCTGTCTTCTGCACCTTTTGAATTTAAAAATGCTATAAAAATCAAATAAAAGTATGTCAAATGAAGAAATGCTAAGTATCCTTATCAACGCTTACGCTTGTTCTCCCAACATGGGCAGTGAACCGGGTATGGCCTGGAACTGGTGCATAAACCTAGCCAGGCATTGTGAACTATACATTATCACTGAAGGTGAATTCAGAGACAAAATAGAGGCAGTGCTCCCTACCCTGCCTCAAGGGAAACACATGCACTTTTACTATAATCCGGTTTCGGAAGAAGTACGGAAGATGTGTTGGAATCAAGGAGATTGGCGTTTCTATAAACACTATAAGAAATGGCAATGGAAGACTTACGAGATGGCACAGGAAATAATAGTCAAACAACATATAGATATTGTACACCAATTAAATATGATTGGCTTTAGAGAACCCGGATACCTTTGGAAACTAGATAAGCCATTTGTTTGGGGACCGGTAGATGCTAAAGAAAAATTTCCGACAGCATATCTAAGAGATGCAGGGATAAAAGCAAACTTATTCATCAGATTAAAAAATCACATAACCGGTTTACAGTTACGATATTCACAACGAGTAAAAAAAGCTGTAAAAAAAGCCTCTGTAGTAACATCCGCATCTTCTGAATCTCAGAAGAGTTTCAAGAAATATTTTCATATTGACGCTCCCTTATTAAATGAAACAGGGTGTTATCCTAAAACAACAATAATAAACAGTACAAAAGAAAAAGGTGATTTAAATTTGCTTTGGGTAGGTAAATTAGATTTCAGAAAACAATTGCCTTTAGCGATAAAGGCCATAGCACGACAGGCTAATCCACATATAAAACTCCATATCGTAGGTGGTAACAATAACTCCTATCAAAAGTTAGCGATGGAATTGAACATATCACATCAATGTATCTGGCATGGGGTTATCTCACATAATGAAGTTCAGGAACTCATGCAGAAAGCAGATATTTTCTTTTTTACCAGCATAGCTGAAGGAACTCCACATGTTGTTTTAGAAGCCATCAACAATAACCTTCCTGTTATCTGTTTCGACATATGTGGACATGGTGACTCAATTAATGAACAAGTAGGGATAAAAATTCCCCTATCTACTCCGCAACAATCCATCAACGATTTTGCGGAGAAGATAACATATCTGTTTAACCATAGAGACGTACTTAAGCAAATGTCTGAAAATTGCAGAGTCCGTCAAGAGGAACTATCGTGGGACAATAAAGCCAAACAGATGGTCAGTCTATATGAAAAAGTATTGTCACAAGAATGAGTAAAAGATACAAGCTATAAAAATAATATGTATGATATCTTTTTTAATAAATACTTTCCTCTTTATCGGAAAAAGCATACCTTTGCAAAGAAATTCTTACCCCATAATTCCAAAGCCTGTTCTTCGTGACAGGTAACAGCGTAGCGTACTTATAACCACCCATTCCTTTTTCACAAAACATGTTGAAGCTTAAAACAGTTTCACTCCTGAAGCACAGGAGCGACTTATCGGTATTGCCTGAAGGTAAATTATTGATAAACACGATTAATGCCCATTCATATAATACGGCGCTGAAAGATGATGAATTTGCAGAAGCCTTGCTTAAAGGCGGAGCACTGATTCCGGACGGGGCAAGCATGGTGCTGGCTTTCAGGTGGCTCCGGAAAGAGAGCATAGAACGTACCGCCGGATGGGATCTTTTTGAATATGAAATGGGACGGTTGAATCGGAAAGGAGGTATTTGCTACTTTCTGGGAAGCAACGGGAATACACTTAAGCTGATTAAAGAAAAAGCTAAAACCATATATCCGAATATTCAGATCAAGGCTTACTCTCCTCCCTACAAACCGGAGTTTACACAAGAAGAAAACCGAATGATGATAGATGCCGTAAATGCGGTAAAGCCAGACTTATTATGGATAGGCATGACGGCTCCCAAACAAGAGAAATGGGCGTACGCGCATCTGGATGAACTGGAGGTGAACGGGCATATAGGAACCATTGGAGCGGTATTCGACTTCTTTGCGGGTACGGTGGAACGTGCTCCGGTCTGGTGGCAGGAGCACGGGTTGGAATGGCTGTATCGCCTGATCAAAGAGCCTAAACGGATGTGGCGCCGGTATATCATCGGAAATGCCTTGTTCCTATGGAACATCACCAAAGAAAAATTCTCCATATAACATAAATCAATGAGATTAAAAAAAGCAGTATTAACGGTCTGTGTAATGGTGATGGCATCAGGAATCAAGGCACAGTACACCATGGGGACAACGGGGATGATGAACATTCCGACCGCCGAGATGCAGCAGACGGGAACGTTTATGATCGGTGGCAACTACTTGCCCAAAGAACTGAATCCGTTTAAATATAATTCCGGAAACTATTTCGTGAACATCACTTTCTTTTCATTTCTGGAATTGAATTACCGTTGCATTTTGCTGAAAAGTGACTATATGGCTACAAAGCCCAAATTCAATCAGCAGGACAGGTCTTTATCGGTCAGGATACGTCCGCTGAAAGAAGGTAAATATTGGCCGGCAGTAGTCATTGGAAGTAACGACCCGTTCAAAGACAAGGGTACAAATTATTTCGCGTCCGTATACGGAGTGGTTACAAAGAACTTTAGGATAGGCGAACATCGACTGGCAGCGACCGCAGGTTACTATCACCCATTGAGTAAAGACAAGTATATCTTACAGGACGGCATATTCGGCGGTCTCAGCTATACTCCCTCCTTTTGCAAACCACTGTCCGTCATGGCCGAGTATGACTCCGACGGATTTAACGTAGGAGCAGCAGCCAAATTATGGAAACATCTCTCACTGAATGTATTTACCCGGGAGTTTAAATGTATTTCTGCCGGAATACGATATGAATGCGTTTTAATCCATTAATCCGTATGAAGAAGAAATTGATAATTATAATCGGCCTGCTCCTCTCCTGCCCTGTCATGATCCATGCGCAAGTGGCCCGTAAACTCAGGGAGCTGGGTCTGGAGAATATCCGGACAGCCGAAGCCGGGGGAACAACCATCGCTGCTTTTGAGGACAATGTATATCGGGGAACTTATCGCGGAATAGGAAAAGCGATTGTCGCCGGAATGGAAGGCATAAGTAACGGAAATCTGGAACTGGTGGCGCTGGACGGAAACGGGATTCCACAACTGAGTATCTGTCTGCCGGATACATTGATAACCGGTTACAAGGCCGGTAAGATAACGCTGAAAGAGGTATACGAACGAATGAGCCTGAGTTACAGCACCGACCGTCCCATGCGGTTATTGAAGGAAAGCACAGAAGTGATCAACCGCTCGGCATGGAAAGCGGACATCGTCCTGTATCCGGAAGTGTCTTTAGAAAACTCGACTTTTGAGAAATTATATTCATATACGGTGAATCTGTCTCCTGCCGTGGAAATGGCTTTATGGAAAGGAGCAGAAGCAACAGCACAGGTGGTTTTCCCCATCGCAACCAATATGAAAGGGGAATACCGGAAGATACGGCCGGGTGTGATGACACTCTCACAGGAGATAAGGTTCCGTAACAACTTTCTGGGACGTATCGTGATAGGTAACTTTACCAATCACCGGATCGGCGCACAGGCGGAAGTGAAATACCGCACCGGGAACGGACGGGTGGAACTGGGCGCACAGATAGGAACAACCGGATATTCGGCCATCACGGACGAAGGATGGTATATCGGGACAAGGCAACGCATCAACGCGGCCGTGAAAGGTTCGCTCTATGTTCCGCAATTCAATGTCCAATTGGATTTACAGGCCGGAAGGTATTTATACGGAGACTACGGGATAAGAGGTGACTGCACACGCCACTTCGGAGAATATGCTGTGGGAGTATACGCCATGTACGTAGAAGGAGAGGTCAACGGGGGCTTTCATTTTGCCATCCCGTTGCCCGGAAAGAAATGGAACCGGAACCATGCCATAAGAATCAAGCCGGCCGAATTCTTTGCAGCCGAATACAGCATGGTGTCATGGGGTGAGTATGCCGATAAGAAAATGGGATATACCTATCAGACACGCCCGGCAGAGAACCGGAGCAGCGGATACTTCCAACCGGAATATATACGATACTTCCTGATCAGAAGTATCGAAAAAGAGAGAAATAAAAAGTAATTTTAATATTTTCTTAATGACAAAAATGATTATGAAAAAAAGTGACTTATTTAAGATAGGTGTGTTGCTGGTGGCAACCACCTTGGGAACAACCGGATGCTCTTTCGGCGAAGACGAGAAGAAGCCGGAAATAGTAGTGGACCCTGCCGAGAAAACAATAGAGTACTACATCGCAGGTAAAGTTACGGAAGGAAGCACTGCTCTGCCCGGTGTGGAAGTAAAGGCAGGCGAGGCTACAGCTACCACAGATGCAGAAGGAGCATACAAACTGACGGTAGACAGTAAGAAAACATATACCGTTACTTTTACAAAGGAAGGATACCTGAGTATAGATAATGCACAAGCCACCATTGCAGACAATGCGGAGAACCGCAGCATGGTGAGCTTAAGCGTAAAACTAAGCAAGCAGAGTCCCGCCAAGGAAATAGATGCCGAAGCGACAGAAGAAATAATTGTAACAGACAAAGGGCACAGTGACATGACAAAGGCGGAAGCAGCCGTAATTGTCCCTCCTGGAGCGATTGAAACAACAACCAACGTAAGCATCACTCCTTATGAAGAGCCTGCAGCCGCCACAACTACCGTGACAACAGGAACAGTGGAAACTCCGGTGGCTATTGCCAATATCGAAGTGGCAACAACGGAGGCCGTGACACTTGCCAAACCGGTCACACTGGCAGTGGTGAACAAAGCCTCGGAAAATGCCACATTTGAGGACGTGGAAGTGTACAACCAGAAGGTGACAACAAGAGCTGGAGAAAGCTGGGACAAAGTGGCTGATGCTGCCTATGACGTGACATCGAACAGCTATACATTTACATTACCTGCCGGAGCAACACTGTCCGGTAAGTATTCAATGCGTATCAAAAGTAACAAGACTACCGGATCTGAGCAGATAGGCGAGACAAACAAAGAGGAGAAAAAGAGTAACGAAGGGAATATGACAGCCATCCCTGAATATAAAATCAACTTTGAGGCAACAGCCGGATGGGAATATACAGTGACTCCGGAAACAGCATTAACCAATGCCGGTGTAAACGCTACGGATGCAAAAGGAATGGCAGCTATGATCAACAGTGCCATCGAAGCGCAAGAAGGCACAACAGGCACTTATAAAGTGAACCATGAACTGGTGGCCGGTATCAGCGGTAACCATATTCTGTATTACCTGAACCAGGCCAAATATTGCGAAAAGAAATACACGTTCAAAATCAGTGGCGGAAGAACTGTAACGATTACTCTGAAATTTTATACGGGAATGAAGATAACTTACACGAATGTGGAAGCAAGCCAGCACTCGGGAGGTAAAGTTTAAAATCTATCCTGTAAACACCATTCTTTTAATAAATAACTAAATTATGAAGCTGAATAATATAAAAACAGTATTGCTCTTGGTAGGATTGCTGATGGCATTCGGAAATATGAAAGCACAGGACAATCCGTTCAAACCGGAGTGGTTTGTGTCGGGAGGTATAAATGGACTATCGGCTTTAAACGGTTCAGCAAGCAACATGCTGGGCGGTAAAGTATCCGGTGGAGTGTGGTTAAACAAGATTATCGGTCTGCGTGTCAACGCAGAGGCCGGTAATGTGTGGCTGAAAGGCGGATACAACGCTGTAACGGCAGGTGCCGGAGCAGACATCATGGTGAGCTTGATGAAGAACTATACAAATGAAGACAGCAAGTTCCGGCTGAATGCGATTTTCGGACTGGGATACAACTACTATTCATTTGATAACGACTTTCCGAATTTATCGAAAACGAATACGATAAGCGGTAATTTCTCTCTGCAGGCTGCCTTCAAACTGAACTCGAAACTAAGTGTCTTTGCAGAACCGGGAATTAAAATCAGCACCAAGTTCTATGATATGGAAAATAAGGATGATGTGTTTGCCGCCGGCATGATGACCGTAGGCGTAATATACAAATTCTAATAACTCAGAGATTCTCCACAGAATTACACTGATTGGCAGCGGTCGTTTTTATACCGATAAAAGAAATGATCAACCGGGCAAAAATCGGTACACTCTGTGGAGAATTCAAAAACGGATTGACCAATGAAATTAAGTAAATTCTTATCGAGCAGAACAGGAAAACGTTTCTATAACCTCTGTTATTGTTGGGGAGCCTGTCTTGTAATTCTGGGAGCTGTATTTAAAATAGCTCACATGCCTTATGATAATCTGTTATTGATGATCGGATTATTTACGGAAGTATTCATTTTCTTCATCTCCGGATTTGATGAACCGGCAAGAGAGTACAAATGGGAAAGAGTGTTTCCGTTATTGAATGACAAAAACGCAAACATAAATCCGAACACGGGAGTAGCAGACACGCTGGTGACGGAAAAGTATCTACAGCAACTGAAGAGATTGGAAAGCAACATCGGAAAACTCAATGAAACATACGAAGCACAGATTAAAGGCATGACCGAACATGCCAGGTCGTTGAACGATATGAATTCGGAAGAGTTGAAAAAAGAAATGGAAAAAATGGCAGCATACATCGAATTGCTTAACAAACAATACAGTCAGATGCTGAATGCCATGAACGTGAAAACAGGGAAATAACAGAAACACATGGCTAAATATACATTACCGCCAAGACAAAAAATGATAAACCTGCTGTATGTGGTGCTGATTGCCATGCTGGCTATCAATATATCATCGGATGTCTTGGAAGGATATGGACTGATGAATAATGATTATCTTCCACAAATAGAGCAGTTGGAAGAATATAACCGGACTTTACTGGAACGAATCAACAACAGCCGGAATGACCAGGCAACCTTATCAGCACAGAGCATAGATGCAACAGCAGGGAAACTGATGGGCACACTGGAAGGACTGAAAGAAGATATTGCGCGGAAAGCGGACAAAGAAAAATATGAAACGGGAAAACTGAAGGCTAAAGACGACCTGAATGCTGTGCCGGAAGTATTCCTGTCGGTGACCGGAGGCAAAGGCAAAATGCTCAGGCTCTCACTGGAAGCATTCAAAGCGGAGACGCTATCACTGATTAAAAATGAATCACACCGGAAACTGGTCGGCACTTATCTGGATACGCAAGGACCGGGCACAGGCATTTCCTGGGAAAAAGAGACGTTCTCCTACCTCCCTGCCATCGGTGGAGTGACATTCATCAACAAAATACAGGAAGAGGTGCTGCTGTGTGTAAACGAAGTATATCGGTCATTGCTGTATGAAGAAGCGGAAGACGGAAAAAGCGGGACCTTTGTATTTATCAATGAAGACCAGATGATAGTAAATAGAGACGGAACGGTGGATCTTCCCGTTGTACAAATAACTCCGGCCCTAACCAATATTCTGTACACCAATTACGAAAATCCACTGAATATCCTGACTGCAGGTATTCCTTTCAACGAGGTGACATTCAGCATGACGAATGGAAAAATAATAAAAAGAGGGAATAATTGCCTGGCCATTCCGGATGAAAAAGCACGGACAGCAACAGTAACCGCCACCCAGACAAGGAACGGGGAAACCAAACGGCTGGCAGAATATCAATATACCGTGAAAGCGTTACCCGATCCGACACCTTACGTGCTATATAAGGATGAAAGTGGAAAAACGGTTCAATACCGGGGAAATGTGCCTATCAACAAAAAATCAGTATCCAACATGACACAAATAGGTGCTTCAATCAGTGACGGACCGAAAGCCGAATACAAGGTGGTCAGTTTTGAAATGGTACTGATCAAGGGAAACGGCAAGGCGGTGACTTCAATACCTAACAACGGGAACAGGTTCTCGACCGGACAAATGGAACTGATCAGGCAGCTGGATAAAGGAGATAAATTCTACATTACTTCGATCGTAGTAGCAGGTCCGGGAAACAAAAAGAAACAGATTGCATCAATAAATGTTGTATTAATATAATAAGATCATGACAAATAGATTGGGGTTAAAACCAAACAAATGGATACTCCTGGCGACATTACTGCTAATGATTTACAATTCACACGCACAGGAGCAACAAACAGGAAGAGAACAGTTTGAGAAAGGCAACTGGTTTGTATCCGGTGGTCTGGGCGGAGAATGGCTGACCAAGACACCGGGCAATATGTATGTTGGAGGTAAAATCTCCGGAGGTGTGCATCTGACTCCCCTGTCGGGATTCAGAGCGACTGCCGAAATCGGAAAAAACCGGATGGAAAACAATGGAGAAGCCACCCAACTCAGCGCGAATCTGGATTATATGTTAACCCTGATAGGGAACAATGGATTCAACAGGTTTAATCTGTCCGCCATTCTGGGTGCCGGTTTTAATTACTATGATTTGGGAAACGATAACCCGAAATATACAAGAGTAAACACTCTTTCGGGCAACTTCTCGATACAGGCTTCGTACAATGTAAACCGAAAATTCAGCATATTCATAGAACCGGGACTGAAGGTTTTGCCTAAATATTACAGCAAAGAGTTGAACAACAAACTTTATACACAAAGTAACTTAACGGTTGGAGTGGCATATACCTTCAAAGATAAATACAGGAAGAATAGCAAAGAGGGTGATAGAACTCTTTATACGCCGGTTGCAGACCTGATGGAAATAAAAGAAAAAATAGGGATGCTGTGTGAGGAAATGAAGCAAATGAAACAGGAATTGCAGGAACGCCGGAAGATAATGGATGGCCAGAACTTAATGATCGTTCCACAAAAAGATGCGCTCTCCATCGACATCATGTTCGATGAATTCAGTTCATTCGTCAGTGAAGAACAGGGACAGAAGATAGACGGTATAGGTGAATGGATGAAGGATAATGACGCAAGCATTCGGATCATTGCCTTCAGCGATAATCTTACGGATAAGAAAGCGGACCGGGAACTGCGCAGCCGTCGTTCGGAAGCCATCCGGAAGATATTGATAGAGAAACATCACATTGCGCCTGAACGGATCACCGAATCGACTCCGGAAGCAATGGGATATGAAAACAAAACGGGATGCAATGCCATGATTGTATATATCCCCGAAAATAAACAATAATCAACCTATACACCCTGATCACATGACGATTGCTGTTGACTTTGATGGTACTATCGTAGAACACCGTTATCCGAAAATCGGTGAAGAAATTCCATTCGCCACAGAAACCCTGAAAATATTGGCCAAAGAGCGTCACCGACTGATTTTATGGACTGTACGCGAAGGTGATTTACTTGAAGAAGCCATTGAATGGTGCCGGCAGCGGGGGGTCTCCTTCTATGCCGTCAATAAAGACTATCCGGAGGAAGAAAAAAATCATCACGGATTCTCCCGCAAACTGAAAGCAGACCTTTTCATTGATGACCGGAACTTGGGAGGTTTACCCGACTGGGGAACCATCTACCAGATGATCCATGAACAAAAACCATACGAACCCGTTCTATCTGACAGACAGAAATCGACCGGTGATTCAAACTGGATAGGGAAACTGTTCGGCAAACGTAACAAATAAAAGGAAAGGACCAACGATGAATAATCATGTAGTAATTATGGCCGGTGGCATAGGAAGCCGCTTCTGGCCGATGAGTACACCGGAATGTCCCAAACAATTCATAGATATATTGGGATGTGGGAAAACACTGCTCCAATTGACAGCCGAAAGATTCGGCAACCTTTGCCCGCAAGAAAACATGTGGGTAGTCACATCTGAAAGGTATAAAGACATTGTTCAGGAACAATTGCCGGGTATACCGGAAAACAACATACTGGCAGAGCCCTGTCCCAGAAATACGGCTCCTTGCATAGCGTATGCCTGTTGGAAAATAAAAAAGAAATATCCGGATGCCAACATTGTGGTCACTCCTTCTGACCAAGTGGTGATTGATACCACCGAATTTCGCAGAGTAATAGACAAGGCACTCTCGTTTACGGATAAAAGCAGTGCCATCATTACACTCGGAATAAAACCCGGGCGTCCGGAAACCGGTTATGGGTATATTGCCGCAGGCGAACCCATAGCAAGGGATAAAGAAATATTCCATGTAGAGTCTTTCAGGGAAAAACCCAATAAAGAGACAGCCGAAAAATATCTGGCGGCAGGTAATTATTTCTGGAATGCAGGGATTTTCGTATGGAATGTGAGAACAATCACAGCTGTCATGCGGGTTTATGCACCGGGCATAGCACAGATCTTCGACCGGATTTATCCCGACTTCTATACAGAACGTGAGGAAGAGACTGTAAAAAGACTATTTCCCACAGCCGAAAGCATTTCAATAGATTATGCGGTGATGGAAAAAGCAGAAGAGATTTATGTACTGCCCGCAAAGTTCGGATGGTCCGACTTGGGAACCTGGGGAGCACTGCAGAGTCTGTTGCCCAAAGACAAAGAAGGCAATGCCACAGTAGGAACAGATGTCCGGATGTACGAAAGCCGGAACTGCATGGTACATACTTCACAAGAGAAACGGGTAGTCATACAAGGTCTGAATGACTATATCGTGGCTGAAAAAGACAATATACTGCTTATATGCCAATTATCGGAAGAGCAACGAATCAAAGACTTTTCAAAAGAATAAATGTTGATCCCTTTCAATATTTATAAGTCCCGGTTTAATGCCGGGCGTAGGGGCGTCCCGATGTGAATCGTGGCAGCTTTTATTTGTTTTGTTTGTGTGTGTTCCTCCGGCCAGGCGTGGTCGGAGGAACATTTTTTTAGGGTAGCTGTTCCCGGTTATTCAATTTCAATATAAAGAAATACAGAAGGATGGGAAGCACTGGAAGAGCTATTAATGCCAAGTAAGTCATATTTCCAGTTTCAAGATCGAAAAAAATCACCTGTGGAGAAAGTGCTTCTACCATAAAGAAAAAAAAGACAGCAAACTCCATGACCAAAGTGATCATCAGCAATACAATAAAAGTATGGTATCTTTCTACATAAAGATTAAAAGTCGGAGAAATATACCGCATTACCATCAAACCGGCAATTGACAGGAGCAAACAAAGATCAATACAGAAAAAGAGGCCCCATTGCCCGGAAGCATAATCACAATTGGACAACTCCCATACATTCGTATCATTTATTCCGGGTTGAATCTGTTTGAATGGAATCCGAAAAAGATAAAACGGATTGGAAACAAGAGAAATGACAGAACTGGTATCTATGGAACCATCACTGTAAATGACTTTGGATGCCAGCCCCAAGGAATCGAAATCCGCGAAATAAACCGTATCGACAAAACATTGCAGCCCAGCAATAAAACCGGAATTCCGGATGCCCGCACTATGCGAAAAGGTTAAAGATAAATCGAGTTTCTCGTAAACATGGGTGGTATCTACCCGAAAACTGTCAATGACAAGACTCAATGATTTAACGAACTGGGCCAATGCACGTTTATCCTTAAAGTCGAACTCCGGAAGATAAACATTCAGGCCACTGGGTTTATGAATACTATGCGGTCGATGGATCATCCCGGACGGATAGCCGAAAACAGTATAGATAAAACGGCGGCATGCTGCCGGATTAGAAAGGAAACGATTGGTGGAAAGCGCATCACCGCAATAAGCTACAAGATCATAGTTAATACGATCGTAAGGATAGAAATCCATCACATTCGGAGAGTCCCAGTTATTCGTCAGCTCGGGCATTCCTGTCACAGGATTAATGATATAGCCCGGATATCCCAAACGACTGATCTTCCGGGTATGCACAACCGGTTGGCTTAAATAGACATCAGTCATCCAATAAGGAACTATGACATAGGCCAAAGAGGCACGTTGAAGAGCAGAAGTGAGAGAGTCGACCTCGGACTGGAAGTGTTGTGTAACACGAGTCGTATAGATCTGACGTTGTTTCAATGTATCCGGACGATTGTCAAAATAACAATAGAAGTTCTTCACATTGTAATAATCGTAATATTCAGCCTCTTTCAGCCATTCTCCTACCGGATGAGATTCATCATATATCTCTGGCTCTGTACTCAATTCCGTTAGCGTCGTATCAGAAGTATAGATAAGTTCATCCAACTTTTTCTCTGTTTCATAAGGCACATCAGAAACAAGGGTATTCATAAACCCTTTGGCACTGATATATTTTTTCAGCAGTTCATTTTCAGAAAGCTTGAACTGTTCTTCTATTTTATATGGATAAACAACATAGCCATAAGCTCCCGGAGTAAGAATCAGACTATAAATATTGCTCAGCTGATCGATATCTTTAAAGAAATAAGTATTTTCGGGAACAGGAGAAGGAATCAATCCTTTCCAGCCTCCGGCAAGTCGCATATCCCGTTGCTCAGTTGGGATTAACGGCCATTTCTGACGTCCATGAGTTAAAACTTCTAAGCGGATTCGATTCCATCCCTGAGGAGTCTGATAATGGTAAGGGCGAAATTTCTGATAGGCATTTGTGAAGCTATTCTGTGCAGAAAGCGACAGATACCCCAAAAACATCACACTGACGGCTAACAAGAACTTCTTCATAAGTATATCAATTTATTATTCAGTTTGCACCTTCTTTAGCCTGCTCCTGACGCACAGCGGCAAGCAACATGGATTCATCGATGACTTGAGTATGGCTCGCAACCAACTGCAAAGCGCAACGACGAATGATATTGGTCATAGCACCTCCCGAAAATGAATAAGTTGCTATTTTATTTATCAACTCTTCACGATTCCGGGGAGTCCAGACTACCGGCAGCATTTTATCCCATAATGCCTTACGAATATATTCATCCGGCATCGGAAAATAAATAGTGGACTGAAACCTCCGGGAAAAAGCTTCGTCAATATTCGAACGCAGATTAGTAGCAAGTATCACCGTACCGGGAAAATCTTCAATACGTTGTAACAAATAGGCAACCTCCTGATTGGCATGCCGGTCATTGGAAGTCTGCGTAGAAGTCCTTTTACCAAACAAAGCATCTGCTTCATCAAAAAACAAGATCCAATTGCGATTCTCTGCCAAATCGAATACACGAGCGAGATTCTTTTCAGTCTCGCCAATATACTTCGAAACAATCATGGACAAGTCTACCCGGTAAACATCCATTTGATTGCGTTTACCAAGCAACGTTGCTGCCAGTGTTTTACCTGTTCCGGGAGGACCATAAAACAAAGAACGGTAACCGGGCTTCAGAATACGTTTCAGGTTCCACTTCTCCATCACCGTATGATGACTGGTAATCCAGGTATTAATTTCCTCCAGTTGTCCGGCAACCTGATAATCTACAACCAAATCATTCCAGGAAAGCGGAGTCACGATTCGTTTTGCCGGAAAACCGATACTGTAATCCGGCTTATATTCTTTACCATAAAGCACCCTACTGAGCAATTCATCCGATGCACGAAGCTGCCCGCTTAAGAAAGGTTCTCCATCTCCGGAACCTTCCAACCGTAAGATATTATGAGTATAAAACCAATGGTCACGTTCAAACAGACGAATCACCGATTGCCGTTTTTCCACATCCTCGCCGATCAACATGAAAGCAGCAGTCTCGCCTGTAGGAAGAAAGCCCCCATGCGAAACACCTTTCCAACCGCCAAACTCAGTATATGGACGATCAAAATTCTTATTGTTCACAAAGAAAATGTCCAAAGCCTGAGGATAACAATGAGGCATCAAAGCAAGCATTATGACCACTTTTTCTTCAAAAGTGATCTGAGATGAAGGTTTACCCGTTATCTCCCTCCACCATGAATTGACAGGAGGTTGTACTTCAAACAGAGAGGTCACTTCACACTCCTGCCTGAAGTACAAACGAATACTCACATCAAGCACCTGCTGAAACCAATCAATCAGTTCTTTCATAGGACCTACTTTTTATTGTGCCGCTTTCGCTCCCAACACATCCGCTTCATGTTCCAACCCGGCATCATCATTTACAGCCATTCCTCCTATTTCGGTCGTTGGTTGTACACGTCCCTCTACCTGTTGAACCACATGGGCCAGTTCATGTCCCAACAATTGTTTTCCGTAAGAAGTATCCGGCCTAAACTGCCCGGGGGCAAAATGTATATCCGTTCCCTGGGTATAAGCTAATGCACCGACTTCCGGTGCTTTTGACGACTCAGGATGCACGCGGACAGAAGAAAAATCCACCCCCAACGACTCTTCCATATTCTGTTTCACACCATCCGGAATTCCAGTTCGGTTCTCAGCTTTTCTTTGCACAGACTGTTCAAGCTTTCCTTGCAATAATTCATCATCATCTTCTTCACGCTGTGCAACAAACCTACCTTGCAATAACTCGTCATCATCGTCTCCCATCCTCTGGACGACTTCAGTCATCTTCGCTTGCATGGTTGCCAAGTCCCGATTATCAATCATTGAAACAGCAGACAGCCCTTTCTTAGATTGCTGTACCCTTATAGGTACAGCCTCTGTATTCACTTTTTCCGCATTCATTCTTTTGTCCTCCAGTTTACCATTAAAAGCGAATGCATCCACGGAGTTCGTAGCATACTATAGCTCCATGGTATACTGTCAAGAAGTACATCGTAGGCTTTGCGTTCTACGCTCAATGTCCAACGGTCATCTTTCATACTCAAAGAGCCTTTACGTATTAAAAAAGCCTCTCGAAAAGCTCTGGTGGATATATTCTTTATTTTACTCCACATAGATTTAACATTTTCCAAGAGGCTATTGGCCAACTCTTTTTCCTTTTCAGTCAACGCAACCTTAGAAGGTAAAGGAGCTTCAACATTCATCCCTACTAAAACCTTATTCAACAGCAAATCTCTTTCGAGCCACTCTTTTTCCTCACCATATATAATATACTGCAATAAGAAGATAGCATGATTTTGCAACTCTTCATTTTTAAATTGCCTGCGATCATCCGACAGATACTCAGCCATCATAAAAAGACGAGGAAAAAAAGGAGCCAAAAGAACAATACCCGCATTCGGGATTTCAAAATTACTTGTTTCCATAATCATTACATTTTTGTTTAATTGGTTAATGTAGTTAATTATCTCTGTAATATTTTTATCATTTCTCAGATACACTTTATCCAATACTCCCATTACTCCGGGAGGAACAGCTTGCCGAATACGTCCCATAAGAAAGCGAATGATTTCCTCTTCGGACCAGGCTGTAAAAGGTTTTGCTGTCAGCTCCACCATCCAAACAGATAAATATTCGGCTATCGACTGTAAAAAATAGAATTCAGTGCAGTGAGTACGCAGGACTGCATAAACAGATAAAAGCTCCTGATAAATAGTCAGTAATCTCATATCTCCGATTCTTCGGAGCCAAAGTCTTTGCAAAGAAGCCTTCCGGTTTATCAGGCTCAATATAAACGACGAATTCAGTCGCCCGGTTTTCCAAAGAGAACGAAATAACTCATTTTGTTCATCCAATAAATAAATAAGCCATTTCTCACAATAGATTTCTTTTCCGGCATCCCGAAGAATCGCTGATTCTCCGAAAAGATGAAATAACCAGGATTCTAATTCCCTCCGGTCCAACCGTCTCACCACCTCGGGAATAGCCAAAGGAAGCAGATGTTCTTTATAAAGTTCTTCCAGAACCTCACTTAATCCATTATTTGCAACAAAGTCCGGCATTTCTTTTAGTTCGCGGAAGAAATAGCCCAGTAATTCAGAAACACTCAGATTATAATGAGTTGCCAACCGCAACAACACGGAGTAAACGAAACTCTTTCGGTGAAAAAAGCTTTCTTTGCCGGGGAGTATACAGGAAAAGATGAACTCCCACTTCAATGTACGGAAATCACTTCCTGCTTTTCCTTCAAGAAGCCCATGGGTATGCCCTCTGTCAAGCAATCGGGCATAAGCTCGGATAAATTCATATTTTCCCGGTAATACACGTGCCACAACCTCTTCTATTTGCTGTTCAGAGAATGGTTCTAAAAAATGCCGGCAAAGAAGTGGAGTTGCCCAAATTGTGATTATACTTTCCGGAGAAAGTTTCTCCCAGGAAAATTCTTCAACTGTTTGAGGAACCAACTCCTGTTTCAACTCCAGCAATACCGAAAGTAACTGCACAGACAGAAAAGTTCCCTGTAAGCTTTCGTCCTCAGTTAGCAACAAGATCAAACTACCGACGGATAAATTATAATGTGCGGCCAGTTGCTGTAAAACAGAAAGAACAAACACCTTACGACTGAAGACAGAGGCAGGCAGTCGAACCAATACCGCAAAAATAAACTCCCATTTCAGTATGCGGAATTCATCTCCGGCCTTACCGGAAAAAGTACCGGCATTCTTACGTCTGTCAAGGGTATGAGCATAAAAAACAATAAACTCTTTTTCCGTCGGAATAAGCACTCCGACCAGTATATGAATTTCTTCTTTGCTCAGAGAACTTAGCAATTCACGGGTTAGTTTCCTGTCTGAGAAAATCTGCTTCAACCGATTGGCAGACAAAATAACAAATGCTTCTTCCTCTCCTGCCAGGTGCCTCAGACAAACCCTAATTTCCCTAAACATGATCGTGTAGAAAGTACCCTCCAATGCACGTAATCCTGCTTGTACATCAGTTCTGATCTCTTTCAGGATACTCCACAATTCGGGTAATTGCACCACTTTATTTTCTAACTCCCTGATGCCTTCGGTCAGGAGCAACGTCATTTCCGCAAAAGAGAAGTTGAAGTGGGCAGCTATCCCGTGAAGCGTATGCACCAACAATTGTTTTCGGTCAAATCGGCCTCTGCTTTCCGAAAGCAGATAAGCAAGCACCAGCGTCCAAACTAGATTTCTGTAATCATATTGTCCGATATCTGCCCGTTTCATCAAAGTATAGGTTCGTAGCTGGATACGAACATAAAGATTAATAAACTTGCTCTCGGAAGGTCTGACTGTTTGCACGATATTTTCCAACTCTTCATCAGTGAACTGAAATACCATTCGACGATACAGGAAATCATAATGACCATATGTTTCCAAAAACTCACGGAAAGAATAGGCATCTTTACGAAGAACAAGCGACAAAAGATAACTGATATCCATCAAACGCTGTTCGACAAAAGAAGGGAAGTATCCGTGCAAAAGAAAAAAACCGAGTAATTCCAACGCTGTATGGGGCAACGTCTCTTTCCGGATGCCCTGATCCGGAAATGAAGTATCCTCACTTAGCCACTTCCGGCAATATTCATGCAAGGCAATGCGTAGCCGTTCCGCAAACCGGTCATCAAACTCTTCTTCTTTTAGAATACCCAAATCGAGCGGCAAACGCTCTATGATAATAGCCTTATCTTCCCGGTCATAGTGACACATGACTTCCTCCCACACTTCTTCGAAATCTTTTTCATAAGAGTAGTCCCAACGTGCATTCAGCCTTTGTGCAAAAAGCTCGTTATCTGCCAGAAAGTCAAATTTCACCGAGTCAATTGAAATCATTCGTCAGCCATTTTTTTAGTTTATCAGTCAATATCTCTATTTTCCAATCTCTGGAAGTGGAAAGTGCATATTTCCACAACCGGAAATCAGTTCTGAAATCCGCACCCCTTTCTTTTTCCAACCAATAAACGCAGGCGTGAATATGGGCAGGTATACGTGAAAGAACCAGTTGCTCGCAGTTATGCTTGAACTCTTCATCCCGTATCCAACGCTCACCCGCAGTCCATATCACTGAAATCCGAAAAGAAGAACCGTCTTCTCCTTTTTTCAAGTGTAGTTCCAATAGAGGATGTTCCACTACAAATATTTCAGCTTCGTATCTTTCAAGATGAAGCAGACAATCTATATATTTCTCTAATCCGGAACGATTTTCCGGAGAAGAATCTTGTAAATTAAATGCACGGTTCCTATCCCGTCCCCATTCAGGAAGACAACTCAAAAAATTGATCCGCCGTTTTCGCCGTTCTTCGTCTGTTTCATATTTCCTCAGAAAAGTAGGATTACTGTCTTCTCCATACAAACGATCGAGAATATCCATCCATGCCTCTTTTTTATCATTCAGATCGGTCTCATCAGTCCGCATCCAAAAGGGAAGGGATTCTAATTCATTCAGAACAGAAATAAACTGTCCGTCAAAAAGAGCAAGATACTCTTTGAAACTTTCTTGCTCAACAGCGCCATAAATTTCCGGAAGATCCTGACGAACCGGACAATGTGTGAAGATATTCCTGTAGGTTCCTTCGGGACAGTCATCCAATATTGCTTTGTCCATAGTCTGGTTTTGTACCCCATAGGTAGCCGCACGCATAGAAGCAATCACCCTCTGCACCACTCCCGGTTCCACCGCTGCACGCTTTCCATTCTTTTTTAATACAACTCCTTCTTCTGCCCCGCTAAAAGGAGATATGGAATAAGCTTGTAAAGGACTTTTTCTACGAATAAATTGCTTCAATGTCCGCCCATTCTCCATAAAGTAAAGGGAAATAACCCGATGTATCCCGGGCATTGCTTTTACTCGTTGATAGAGACTAAGGACATCATACACCATTCTTCCGGTACACATGGTAGACTCGTCAATCACCATTCGTTGTTGTACGGGACCTTCCAGAATCTCATCAATAGTCATGCCTTTGTCCAATAATTCGTCTACTCGGCAGAAACGCACACCTCCGCCCAAAAACTCACGGACTTCAAAATACAAACGTGCCATCATATGATTGGCATCTTCCGTTTCATCTATCTCAATTTCGGCATAGAGTTGCAGAGGTTCATAAGTAAGGAAGCTCACTTCACCTACATTCTCACAGAGATTGCGATGGGCATGAAACAATCTGTAAACTTCCTTCAGTATTTCATGCTTTCGTTTCACATGTACTTCGGGACCTGCATCCAATACAAAGTCATAAATGCCGGATTCGTGATGAACCACCACTTGTACATCCAACAATCCCTCAATCCCCGCAATGAATAATTTCCGGTAATCAGCAACCGTAACAGGATTTACTGGAAAGACTTCAGAAGGAAGGAAAAGAGCATGCTCTCCGGGAGAAAAGCGTTGTTCTTCGGCAGTCAGATAATCCTGTAGATCAAAACCCAAACGATAATCTGTCTCCAACAAAGCATAATTCAGTATATCCAGCACCGTTACTCCAGGATCGTGTTCGTTATAGTCCGTCCACAACTCCCCTGCCAGCTCCTGAACTTTTGCCAGCGCTTTCTCCTGGAGTTGCGTATAAAGATCCTGTCCCTCCCCTTTCCGTTGTATGGTAACGTGCTCTTCCATTTATTCTTTTGTTACAAAATCCATATCAAGCATTGAACTGACACGATAGTGAAGCCAGACATCTTCTCCGTAGTTGGAACTCGTCCGAACCTGCAACCCACATGTCCTTCCTTCTCCTCGTCGCCACCGAAATTGTATTTTGTTGAAACGAGTCCCAAACCAGGAACGACGGTTCCAAATGCGAGGATGCTGTCCGAAGCAATTCATCGCAGTTACATCTGCTATGGCATATTTACCTTTCCATTTTAGTCCGCAAGCTGCCACAATATGGTAAGCCAGACAACCATATTCCATCCCTCCAATATCATGCCACAATCCGTTAGCGGGAACCTTTCCCTGCATATGCCCTCCCACAAAACTATCTGCTTGAACCGAACCGTTCACCTGCAGCTTCACCTTGCCGTTATCTCCCATCCTTATTGTTCCGTCGGCACACAAAGTCACCAAGGCCTTTTCATCCTCTCCCCGGTGAATATGCAGTTCCCTCTCCTTACCAAGAGATATGATCCAAGCCGGAACTCCGTCCAATATATTCCGGCGTATCTCCATGACAGCTCCGTCATCATTCAGCGGTGAAAGGAGCATCCCCCTCTCTGCCGATTTATTGAATCCATCATCCACAACGTTCAGCATAGAATCAATCAGATCGACAAATTGTGTATGATCCGGTTTCTTACCTTTACCGAAATACTCTTTCAAAGTCTTACGATTCGTTTTTGCCATATTCGCTATTGTATTACAAAGGTATTCTCTACTTCCAAATCTCCAAACTCAATATCCTGACGCCATTCACCAGCCTCCACCAACTTCACGTATTGCCGTACAGCCGGTACCAATATACCCCAAGGCACAGAAGGAGCAATCGTCTGATTCTCATCCTGCTCACCCGTATATTCTTTCAATCCGAACTTCGCCTCTTCACCAATGACCTGCAAAAGTTTTATGCCGTGCAATGCCTCTACAGACGGATTTTCTTTGATACAACTTATCAGATCGCGTATGGAGAAACAGTACCCTAAAACAGGTTCTTTCTGCTCTTCGTTCCAAGGAGCAATGCATCTGCACAGATTCCGGTTAATGTCCGAAATAGCTTCGCCGGCTTGCTGTCCTTCCTTCAAGCTGACGCCACAAAAAACAGTCACTTCTTCATAAACCGGATTAATCGCATCAATCTTGGCAAATGGCGATGTATAAGGACGTAAAAAACTCTCTATCCTGCAAAGCAGCTGATCGGTGCACAAGGGCCAGTCTTTACTGATACGATTGCGTATGGCGACCAATGTAACCACAGTTGCACGATTCAGGGATTTCGCATCAATTCCCCGTAAGCACTTCACTTTTGCCAATCCAGGGAATTCCTGCAATACCAACTGTTCATATTCACAAGGTAAAAGAGGACGCTGACGATGTGCAATCCGTTCGCTCAAACGTGCTTTCATCTCTGTTTCCGATTCCTCAGCAGCAGTCGTATCAAGTAATCCGACTCTCTGGTAAGAGAGTAAACCTGGGACAGACTTCTCCGTTTCTTCTTCCGTTGTCCATGCCACCTCGGCTACATTCAAACTCACACTCCGCAACACCGAACAGTTACATACATTAGAGTGTATACCCGCACAAATCCAGAAAACTCCCTCCGTATCTGTCATCTCCAGAGAAATACTAAAAGGAAACTGAATGATGACTGCACCACTATGCATCAATCCCCCGGTATCATCCCGCAATACATACACAGGGTCCACTTTCACCCAACGGTAAGAATCCCTATAGTACCAGTCCACAGATGGCAAATACTCATGGTCGATCTCACGCCGCAACAGTTCCATTCCGATATACAACCGGATTATATTCTCACCTATCGCATCTGCTATGCCTATCAGGATATTGCCTTCATCGTCCGGTCCGTCCGCCAAAGTGATCGGATGGCTCATATCGGGGGTAGCATCTACAGTTCCGGACAACGGACGGATGTATGAAAATCTGATTTCCGAATGACATCCGACTGCAAATTGTACCTCTTCTTCCGCTATATAATTCAGTGATACGGCATCCATTTGCAAAGACAGCGGAGGTTCCGGCAAAGGACGTTTCTTACGGCGGCGATAACTGTTTTCCATCATCACTTCAGCAAAAAGCCGACGATATTCATGCATTCCGAATCCCATATCCGGAGCACTCAACACCAGACGATAGAAGCCGGAGCGAACCTCCCCGAGACGAAAACGGGTGATGTCGTCCAATGGAGGTAAAACCACCTCGGGAACTTCAAACACGATCTTCGTCTCTTCCTTCACCGCGTCTGCAGCTATAGGAACAGACGCTGATGAAGTACAAAACAGATAATGTTCTTCTATTCCGGACGTCTGTTTCCATTCCCGGTTATGCAAAAACTCTGTCCGGGCCCGAAACGAACGATTATTCAGCCCTTTATTATATTCCCGATAATGCTCCTCCAATCCGCCATTGCCCACCGGAAGATGTAGCCAGCGGAAATGCAGTTCTACATGCGTCACCAGTTTTAATGCCATTTCATAACAACCAAACGCCATCCATGCTCCTTTATCTCCCTGTATACCAAAGGGCGAAAAAGGCTGACGGGCATCGACCTGTCCCAGTTCATTATACAAACTGAACTCTCTGAGTCCGTTCACCTTCACATGTATCCTCACTGAACGCACTTCAAGCCTACGTGCCCACGAGTAAGGGAACAACCATGCCTCAGTATTCATCAGTAAGCTCAATGCCGGAGCACCTTCTCCTTTGTCCGGACATACGGGAGGGAAACTTTCATCCAAACGGAATGTCAACCGCAATCCGATTCCTTCCTGCCAGCGAAGATGGAAACGATCTACTTCCCGATCTCCCTCCGAAGTACTCACTTTGAGTAGAAATGAATCATTCAGAATCTTAAAGGCAGCTTCATCGGGATTGATTTCCTGAGCTTTAGCCACTTCATCAACCATCCCTACCCATCGTTGCTGAGACTCCCGGTTCAGTTCGAACCATACGGAAACCTCCCGCTCGCCCTCACTCAATAGTAACAGCATCGAATGGATACGGAGTCCGATAGGTTCCGGACGAGCCGTCCGGTCTTTCAAAGTAGACTGAAGTACCGAAGTTACATAGCCTAATGCCGCTTCCGGATAACGGTCTGACTTTTTCTCTACTCGGATTATACTTACTCCAGCTACTTTCATCCCCGTTACACACATATCGGATAGCAACTTATAGCCTGCTACTTTTTCATCTTTTCCTGCTTTGAAATATATATTGCGCTGAAGTAAAACAGAATTCACAGCAGGTGATTTTTCGAAAGAAAGCCAAGTGGAACAAGGTTTTCTTTTTCGGGCAATTCCTTTCAGAATCTCTTTCTGATAGAAGTCCTGCAATCGTTCCCAACGCAGATTGAACGATGAAACGATTCCGGCATAATTGTGCAGAAAAGCAACCAGTAAGGCAAGTGAAGGGTCCATCCTTCCGAAAGTACAGATTTCCGTCAAATACGTTTCCCTCCTGGATTGCAACCAGCGTACCACCCCTTGCAACAGCAGATGAAAACGACGCCGGACACTTTCATCTTCCGGCTGCTCTCCTACAGCAACCTGTACAGGACGGATGTGAAGGTCTATTTGTCCGCTGATATCTTTCAGCAGCCCCAAAGAAGGCCCTTCCAGACAAGCGTACTCCAACCTCTTTCTCCATTCCCGCAGAACATGATAGATTTGTCCCGCATCATCAAAGTCGTGAAAACGTACCATATCGAGCCATACCATTAATGGCTGCCAATGGTAATAAGACGAAAATTCCGAACCGCATAAGACATGAGCAAGGAGTACCGGAAACCGCTCTTCCAGTACCGGCAAAACAACCGAAGATTCAAAGCGCTCCAGGCGTTTTGCCCTACTCAACCCGTCTGTGTCAGAAATGTTCGTCATAATAATAAGGATAAACCAAATTACCGCGGGCATTTGTCAGGCGTATGGTGTATTCCAGTATAATACTCATTTTACCCACCCGTTCTTCACTTACGTCAAACTCCACGTCGGTCAACGTAATGCGCCTTTCAAAATGAAGTATCGCGTTTTCAATAGCTGCCCGTAGTTGAGTACGTGCAGTCAGATCCATATTGTGATAGACCATATTATGTACCTCCGAACCGAACTCAGGGCGCATCACCCTCTCTCCCAAACGTGTGGATAAGATAATGTGCAAACTCTGTCGGATATCTTCTTCATCCGACACCATCGCTGTCGGAGACACACCCGTATGGAAAACCGGTGGGAAAGCCCACCCTTTTCCCAGAAAAGAACGGTCCTTATCCGTATCCATAAAAGCTATCCTCCTATTTGGACAGTCGGGCAACCGGCAACAATCGAACCGCCATGGGCAGTCGTATCCCCCATACGGGCAGCAGGTTTTCCACATATCATTACAGTAGCCGATCCTTTGATAATCGAATCAGGAGGTCCTACACACACGCAACTATCACCCATTACGGCAGCAGGCAACTTACCTATCAGTACGGTAGGGGCACCGGGCCCTATAATTGGCCCGCCCACATGCGGAATAGGTGACGGCCATGCAGGAGTCTGCATGGGACAAGAGTGCATATCAGTTAATCTGGCAGCTGGAGGCATAATTTTATATTTTTAGTATGAAACAATCAATTAATCATCACCATAGCACCTTTGACAGTAGTCTGTCCGGAAGCTGAAAGTTCGGCAGAAGCAGAACCGGTAACTTTCAGGGAGGTCTGTGCTTTGGCAGTCACATTCATCCCTTCAATCGATACATCCTGTGTAGCTTTGACAGCAATTTTCCCCTTTGCATCCAATTGTATATTCCCTTTTGCCGACAGAACAATATCTTTTGCGGAAGTCAGTTTAATACCTTTATCGTCCATCATGCATTCATTCCTATTCTGATCTTTCACTTTGATTCCTTTGGCATCATCGCTTATCACAATCGAGTTCTTGCAAGGTGTGCTGATAGTTATCATTTTTTTCTCATCATCCAGTTCCACCGTCAGTTTCTCGGGAGTGATAATAGCACGCTTATAGTTCTTTTCATCTGCATTGTACGGAGGCGCCTGCTTGCTGCTATACATACAACCCAATATGACAGCCTGATTCGGATCGTTATTAATAAATCCCAGTACTACTTCATCGCCAACCGAAGGTACAAAGTAACTTCCCATCCCATTGGAAGCCGCAAATTGAGATAAACGTGCCCATACGGTATCCCGAGAGGAATTCAATAACGGCACTTCCACCTGAATACGGTAGTTTGAATCCGGATCATCAGTAAGTTTTGAAACCTTACCGATGTGCAGTCCTTCAATACCGGGAATCCATCCCGATGCCGGAGGAGCCATCACATCCGTACGTTGAGTGATGTTCATGGGCGAAATGCCCATCTCCACTTCCGTTATCCACGAACCATTTTGTACAGTGTGTGTCACCGATCCCACAAATATCTTCCCATTGAACCGTGCTCCCATGCCGGTCAGTTCGATGATACATCCCGGTGTAACAGATGCATTCCCCTGAAAAGAGAAGGTACCCCTGAAACGTGACAATCCCGTTTTCAACAATGTGGCATCCGCCCAGTTTTGCAGTACATCCTTTGCTGATAGCGCATCTGTCTGTAAAGTCACTCTATCCGTACCGGCAACAGAAAGAATATCTGCAGTCGAAAGATTTCCCTGCTTATTTAAAGAAGGAGTTGCCGCATTGGCAATAACTGCTTTCTGAGTAATCGGATCCCATCCCACGCTTTCTACTTTTGAAAATTGGTCTTCGACATACAGCTCACCGTCAAATGAAAGCAAGTCCGTGCCATACTCCACTTTCAGAACCGGAGCCTCCGACACTTTAGGTTTACCCACGGTTACTTTATTTCCGTCTGTTATCACAATCATACCACAAGCATCGGCCCGTGACAAGGCAAAATCCCAATCGGTGCAATAATATTGTACCAGTTGAGTATGTTCCACATTCGTACCATCCACATCAACCGACAACCCGCAATCGGAAAGAACCGTTATAATGGCATCACTGTCTTTCTTCTTCTCAAATACCCGATTCTTACGGGCTACGGTAGCCTTGACCGCTTCATTCTTACACTCTACAATTAATAATACGGCAGCCTCCGCTTCTCGTGGAATATAGATTCTTTGAGCCACGACTATACCTTCAAAAACCGAGTTATCCGTGCATTCATATCCCAACTCAATCTTTATTTTTTGACCGGGTTTGAAGTCGTCCGACTCACTTTCCGGCACATTCGATTTAGGCATATCCCCGGCATAAATCTTCAGTACAGCACTTCCTATCCGATTTACCTCACGACATACTTCTATATTTTTAAACTGATATTTATCACTTATTTTAGTCCCGTTACTATAAACGGTATATGTGACCAGTTTTCCGGCATTTTTACTTGGTGAATTATCATTCATAGATTTCTATTTACTCGTTAGTTAATGGTGGAAAAAACAACTGTGTTCCGGGTTCAATGTACCTGAAACCCGTAAGCCCATTGATGCGCGCCACCTCCGTACAATAGGCTGTATTATCATAAATCTTCCGACAAAGGTCAGGAAGTGTATCTCCGTCTTTTACAGTAACCACATGCGAGAGATCCGGAGAACTGTTCGACATCTGCAACCGGAAGGTTTTCACATCCGTATACCTTATCAACTTGAGTTGCACGGTTGCACGCAGCGGAGCACCATTCGGATCGAACATGGTATATTTGATATCCATCTGTTGCAACCGTCCCTGAAAGTTAAGTTCTCCCCAAATCACCTTAACAAACCCCGGCTGATGAACAGTCCCTATATATTGGTAAACGGTTTCGCTCAAATCATTAATCAGAGATTTCAGGCTTTTCCCAAATTTATCGTCTCCGAGCTTAGTCAATACTCCTGTAGTATCAAGCACAAATTCAAGTTCCAGTCCTTCTTGATTATAGCTTTTGAAAACAGGTCCTCCAATCCAGTTTTCAACGCAATACTTTATTTCTTTTTTAGACTCATAGTCCTTCGGATTAATCATCAACCTAAAGCGATGGCCACTCAAAGTATTGAACGTTCCGTCCTTATACCCGATAATTTCAAGTTTTTTAAGCCATCTGATATCCATTTTACCTGTCCTTTCTGATTTTTCCCGTTCTTATACTCCGGTTCTCCTGTCTCAATTCCTCGACCACTTCCCGCTTCATCTTCTCCATCCACTCCTTCGGGAAAGTCTCCTGTGGAGCCTTTTTAGACTCCACAGTAGTTCTTACAATTACTTCCTTAATAATAATAGGCATATCACAATACACGATTTACAGAATAATACACAAACTCAAGCGTCTCAATCGCTACATCATTTTTCTTTGAATCGAATGCACCAACCTCCCACTTCACCGGATAGGCATCCGTAATCAGCCACCCGCATGTAGGTTCACCGAAAGCTCCCAACAGAGTCACCATAATCTCACTGGTCAATACCGGAGTGGTATACTCCATTTGCATCGTCGCTGTTGTCCACATCGACAGGGCACTTAATCCCAATCGCTTCATAGGTCTTTTACATACCAAGTTTCCATGTTTCCGGTAGCCCGGTAGTTTCACTCTCGGCCCTCCACCCTCTTCTATTTCTATGGTTTCCAACTCCATGGTAAGTCCGGATACTTCAAGAAAAGCCATATCCGGAATGGGAAAAGGAGCCAGAAACTGTACATTGAAGTAGAATACAGTAGGAGGCGGTATGATATGATCTAATTCGAGCATTCAGCTTATCTTTATTATCCGTTTTCAATAGTTATTCCTTCGTGCGCTATATCTAACTGCTCGATAGCCGCCTCGTTGCCATCCGACTTCAGGCTGACACCGCTCACTTTGGTAGGCCACGCATTGGCAAGTTTCCATACCATTGTCGGATTTCCTTCCTCGTCCAGCAAACTGATCGTAACCGGTTCTCTTTGAATGGTATTCATCTTGATGGTATTGAACCAGTCGAATAGCTTGTTGTCCTGAGCGAAAACTCCTTTTTTCAGAGTGACATTGCTATATTTCTTGATGCCCGGCATCTTGATTGTAGAAAACTGCGGACTGTTTCCATGCCTGTACTCTATCACTTGTGCCTCAGCATCCATTCCCGAAACTTCTTTAAAGGCAATCTCACCCAAACTGCCAATCTCCACTTTGAAATAGAACACCGGCAACGGCCATACGCTATCTTGTTTTTCTCCTGCCATAATCTTTAGTATTAAATTATAAATAATCTGTTTATCTTATTTCGATAAAGGCTAAAGTGTTTTTCGGAAAGACTTAGACGTTTTCTGAAAAGACTTAAGAGTTTCAGTCCGAAGACTTAAACGTTTCACTCCGAAGACTTAAGTCTTTTTGTTGAGAAACACCTTGCCTCCTTCGCTAACTTTTTTGCATCTGCTGCTGGAATGTGATTTCGATAAACTCTGCCGGACGGACAATAGCTACCAGAACCGTCACGCGAAGAATACCCTCCAGCACATCTTCCGGAGTCATTGTGTCTCCCAAGCCGACATGTACGCTGAAAGCATCATCCGGAGTAGCTCCGGCCAGTCCTCCCCGCTTCCAGATACCGGTCAGGAAGTTTTGAATCATACTTTTCAGGTTTAACCAGGTAGACGCCACATTAGGCTCGAAAACATACGCCCGGCTTGCATTCTTCACCGACTCCTCAAGCATGATCATGGTACGGCGGACGTTAATATAACGCCAATCGAGCGAATTACCGTCCAATGTACGGGCACCCCATACCTTGATTCCTTCGCCCACAAACGTGCGTATGGCATTGATGGCTTTACCCGACAAAGGTACGTTCAGGTCTTCCTGTTCATCATGGGTGATATTCAAAGCCGGAGAGATTACTGTATTAACCGAGACATTGGCAGGTGCTTTCCACACTCCTCGTGTGTTGTCCACCATTGTATAAATGCCCGCCATTGCAGCCGAAGGCGCAAGCAAGTTAAGTACCCTTTTGAGTTCCTTTAGCACGGCTATGTAGATCGGACAAATCAACATCAGCGTTTTATGCAGCCCGTCTTGTTCCACGTCAGTCATCTCCGTACCCAGTTTATCAATCTGTTCTTTTATCAACTGCTTTTTCTCTTCCGGCTGTCTCTTCAATTCTTCTTCAAGCAATGCTTTCAGACTTTCAGCATCCAGGTTCAGGAAAGACAGGTCGCGATCCTGTACGACAGAAGTGTTAATCCAGGGATAATATGCGGCCCCGAAATCAAGGAAAGCACTGCCTATCTTTTCGCGGAATTCATTCACCACATCTCCTTTAGGATCCCGACGGTCCTTGTAGCCGTCGTATATATCCAGAATCGTGATACGATTGCGCATCTTGTATCCGCAATGGCTCAACATAGCAGTCTGCACACCGTAACATAATTCTTTGTCATTCAGATTGACGGCTTCGGGACACAGTACCATTGTCGGTTCCTGTTCTTTCAGTAACGTGTCGATACCTGCCTTGAACGCATCAGCGTCGAGGCTGTCGGCTGTATAATCACCTACGGAAACAATGTAGCAAGGTCCCCCGCCGTTTGCAAAGAACATCAACATATGGTAGTACAGAGTAAAAGGTACACTGGTACGCTTTGCCACCATTTTTTTAGTTCCGCAAACCATTGTCGGCATCTCACCGTCGGCCGCATCCTCCAAAGTAAACAAAGGAGTCGGTGCTCCTCCAAAAAAAGAGTGATATTCGGCCATCGAAGTGATACGGAAAGGTTTGTTCAACAACGAAACGTTACCATTCAAAGCCATTTCGGTATACCCGATAAAAGCAGGCACAGCCGTAGCCACTTCAACTGTCGAACTCGGAAATGCACTTTTCTCGACGATATATACGCCGGGTGTTTTCATTGGTCCCATAAGCATTTAATTTTTATATTAAGAAAATCAGTCTATTTCATATATACAATAATCGGCAAAGAATGTCCTTATAAGCGTCGCCCATAATATTTCCGGGAACCGGATAGGGCAATTGACGAAAGATCTCCCTTTTACCGGAAGGATAAATTTCCCACAGCCGCAAACGGTAATCCGGAAACTCTTTCATCTTCACCTTTTCTTTCGATCGGAAACGTATTACTTTCTTTCCCATAAAATCAGCCTCTACAGGACCGTCAAACAGAACCGTATTCTCCATATCCTCTATCATCAATTTCCGTTCTGTATTTTCATCACGAAGCAAAAACAAATATTCCACCTGTCTATTGAAAGAATTAAATACAAGTTCGGTTTCATAAGGCAATGACTGATCCCCGATCTTATCAAATAAAAAAACAAGTCGAAAACAAACCCCGGGATGTACCGGTACCAGAGCCCCATGAAGGGCATTCATCCTAATAGATTCCCTACCCTCCGACAGTTCCAGTTGTTCACATGCACCTGCTAAATTCCAGTTCCAATCCGTCACATACGATAACGATTTATCCTCCACACGAAAATCAATCACCACCCTGTCTTCCTCGGCCGGTTGTCCATGATCACCGTCCAACGAAAACAAAAGCCATCTGCCGTTGCCATCATAACGCCACATCATTCCCCGCCTAAGTAAAAGCCGCCGCGATTCGTCCGATAAAATCAACGATAGCCCTTTCTCCGGAAATATCTTATAATATTCATGCTTCAGCCAAAGACTCCAAATAATCTTTATCATTTTTTTACGGTCGACTTATTGTCCGTTATATCTGCTATCACCTGTTTCACTTCACGGCCATCAAATGTCAACCTCCTGATTTTACAGAAGATAGAAGGATAATATCGTCCACCAAACAGTGTCCATACATTACTTTGATCCTGAAGTGAAGGAGTTATCATTTCGATGGTATACTTTGTGTTTTCTACCATAAAAACAGGGTTAGACTGAAGAAAAGTAATTGCCAACGAGAGGACCGACAGAGATTCACGATATCTCTTTTCATTAAAAACAGCAGCTATGATCACATCCAGGTTAACATGTATGAGCGGATAAGACAAACCGGAAAACCTTCCTGAAGTTCCCACTTTTCCCATATTCATCCCTTGGGCAGTTTCACGCTCTACATTCAACAAAGAAATCTGTATTTTACATGGTTCTTCGTCTACTTGTGCTCCGATCGCTCCAACCTCTACCATGCCTTCCGGCCGATGGAAGTAAGTTTCCATGTATTGTTCCATTTGACCGGCATACATGGTCAATATCCGGTTTATCATAATTTCCTACATTTTAGTCAACAAACATGCTTTGCAACAATCTTCCGGAAAAACATTGTTACGCATTCCCAAATTAAAACATTATATTTTAATTATGCAAATAATTAATAAAGAAAAAACGCATGATTTTAAAATACTTAATTAAAAAGCGTCCGGTATCCCATTACAGGATAAGCGGACGCTTTTTATCACCTATGATGAACCGGATATCTTTCCGGCTCTATTAAGACAGAAAAGAGATCAGCACCCCTGCCGCTACAGCAGACCCGATCACTCCCGAGATATTGCTGGCCATGCAATATTGCAATACATGATTTTTAGAATCATATTTCAAGGCAATGTCATTGGCTACACGGCTGGCCATAGGAACGGCACTAAGTCCCGTAGCACCAATCAGCGGATTAATCTTTTTCTTCGTAAACAGGTTCACCAGTTTCACAAAGAAGATACCTCCTGCTATAGACAAGGCAAAAGCCAGGAATCCTCCTACCACAATGCCGATAGTCGTCCAATTCAGGAAGGCTTCACTCGTCATAGTGGCTCCTACCGACAAACCCAGAAAAATGGTTGCCGCATTCATTATACTATTTGAAGCCGCATCAAACAGACGGAAAGTATTGGCACCGATCTCTTTCACCAGGTTACCGAACATCAGCATACCGATCAAAGGCACTGCACTCGGTACAAAAAGGGCTACGACCGTAGTCACCACAATCGGGAAAACAATCTTCAGTACGCGGAGATTTTTGATTTCCGTTTTCGAAGGGTATTTCTTTTCCTGCTCTTTCATATTAATGCTCAGTTCCTTCTTGGTACACAAAAGCCGAACGACCAATGGTATGATAACCGGAACCAGTGCCATATAAGAATAGGCGGCAATGGCAATCGGTCCCAACAGATGAGGAGCCAACTTGATGGTGGTAAAGATAGCCGTAGGCCCGTCCGCACCACCGATAATTCCCAAAGAAGCCGCTTCACTGGGTGTAAATCCCATCAGGATAGCTACCAACAATACGGTGAAGATACCCAATTGGGCTGCAGCCCCGAAAATCGACAGACGCAGATTGCGAAGCATCGGCCCGAAGTCCGTCAATGCTCCCACTCCCATAAAAATGATCGGGGGAAGAAACCCTGTCTTTATAAGCATATAATATACAAAGTTCATCAGTCCCAATTCATGAGCAATATCATGGAGAGGCATCTCCCAGATATTCTTCATTACTCCGTTCACCAGGATCATGCCATTCTCGTCAGCCTGTATCACTCCCATCCCTCCACCGGGGAAGTTAGCCAGCAATACTCCAAAGGCAATCGGTACCAATAAAAGTGGCTCGTATTGTTTCTTTATACCCAGATACAAGAGAACGAAGGCAATGACATACATCACCAAAAACTGCGGTTCGGCAACAATATTGCTGAAAGCAGTCATATCATATAATTTTTCAAATATTCCGTTCATCATCCTATCTTCATTAATACGTCATCTTCAGAAACCGTATCGCCGGGATTTGCAGAAATAGCTGTTACCGTTCCACCAAATTCGGCACGGATGGCATTATAGGTTTTCATTGCTTCCACGTAGCAAAGCACATCACCTTCTTTTACCGCATCGCCTACTTTGAGTGGAGTCTCCTGCGCATTCTTCACCAGGAAGAATTTTCCTTCAAGCGGAGAAAGCACCTCTTTTCCCTCACCTGCAGCAGCAGACGGCTGTGAAGCCGGTGCAACAGGCAGTTCCGTATCTCCGTAAGCAACTGTCACCCGGTAAGCTTGCCCGTCTACCTGTACTGTAAGTGTTTTGGGTTTTGCCTCTTCAGCAGGCGCCTGTTCTTTCTCCGCCCTGCGTTTTGCCACATCGGCCAAGAAATCTTCTTTCGCTTTCCCGCTCTTATAAGCTTCATATTGAGCCGGATGCATCGCATATTCAAAGAGTTCTTCATCGTCCTCGCCTGTCTCCCACTTCTTTTCTTTCATCAGTTTGCGATATTTGTCAAGATCGTCCGGATAGTTATCCTGCGGATTTCCCTCAAAGAATTTCCTTCCTTCTCTCTCGGCTTTCTCTATTATCTCAGGAGCGAGCTTGCCCGGCAGGCGTCCGGCTTTACCCAGAATCATATCCCAAATATCATCAGCGATCATTCCCCAACGCTCTTTTCCTTTCTCCATCGCGATAACATTCATCATCGAGAGATTTTTCACATACTGGCTAAAGGGAGTTACCAAAGGAGGATATCCGACGCGGGGCCATACATAAGCCACTTCATTGAACAACTTGATCAGAAGCTGATCTTGTGTCATGAAAGGAAGATTGTGTTTTGCCTTATACTTATTAATGGATTCCAGATTCGTTTCCAAATCCGCCATCAGGCTTCCCATCATTCCGCCCGGAAGTCCCGGAGCTATCAATAATGAATTCATCAGCCGGTTTTTCGGACTGATATACAGCCCCAGAAAGTCGTCCATGAATTCCTGAATCAGGGCCCGCACCTTCATATAAGCCTCCATATTAATCTCAGGCACCCGGAATCCCGCATCCTTCAACATGGCCTGCACACTCAACAAATCGGCATGTCCCGTTCCCCATGACAACGGTTCCATTCCGACATCCACATAATCACACCCGGCTTCACAGACTTCCAAAATGCTGGCCATATTAAAGCCCGGTCCCGCATGACTGTGATATTGAATAGGGATATCGGGATGTGCAGCTTTGATATTTGCCACAATCTTGCCCAAAGAAACAGGGCGTCCGATACCTGCCATGTCTTTAATGCAAATCTCATCCGCCCCCAGTTTTATCAGTTCCAGTGCCATATTGGTGTAATATTCCACCGTATGGATCGGCGAATGGGTGATGCAGAGTGAACACTGCGAAATCATTCCCGCTTCTTTGGCATAAGTGATGGAAGGTGCAATGTTACGTACATCATTCAGCCCACAGAATGTACGGGTGATATCCGTCCCCTGTGCTTTCTTTACTTTATAAAACAACTTACGCACATCGGCCGGAACAGGGCTCATACGAAGCCCGTTAAGGGCACGATCCAACATATGGGTTTGTATTCCGGCTTCATGGAAGGGCTTCGTCCATGCACGCACAGATTTATTGGGGTTCTCACCAAACAATAGATTTACTTGTTCAAAACCACCGCCGTTTGTTTCTACCCGGGCAAAACATCCCATTTCAACAATAGCAGGTGCTACCTTCACTAACTGGTCTACCCGAGGCACATATTTACCGGCAGACTGCCACATGTCTCTAAAAACCAGACTAAATTTTACTTCTCTTTTCATTTCCGTTTTCGGTATTATTCTATAAGATTAATTTTCAGATTTTCTCGATTTTAGTCACTTTCCCTTTTCCTTGTGTCACTACATTGACAGCCGCTGTAATGGCTGCAACAATATTACCGGGAATAGGAGCTGATACTTTAGCTCCCTGTTTCACAAGAGGTTGTTCCTCAGGGGCATATTTATTAACTAAAGAGATGAGTAATTTTCCTAAATAGATCACAAGAAGGAGAATAGCAAAGACAGTTGCCATTCCGACTACCATCAGCAGAAGCGCTGTTTCCAGATTTTCCATATAAATTAAATTATTAGTAAACAATGTCGATTTGCAAAAAATCGTTCGAATTTAGCAATAATTTATTAATAAGTGAAAGACAAAAAACTTAAAAAACACAAAAGCGATCAGACGGCTCAAAATGTGTAATTACATTTTAAACCGCCTGATCGCTTTTATCTTAGCTCTATTTTTTTACTTTTGCACTATGGGTATCGGTGCAGCCGCAGACGAAATAAATCCTTTCAGACTCTTCAAATAATCGATAAAAGCCGTGGTTGTTTCAAGTTTCTGATTATTAAAATCTCCTATTTCATAACCTGAAAATAATTTGCTGTCATAACCGTCACCACCGGAAGTAATGAAAGCATCCAACACAACAATACATTTATCTTCATCACGGATTATCTTATTGGTACGGCAGTCGGTTATCGTTTCAATATTTCCTTTAGAATTCAAATGTAGTTTTAAATAGGACATTTGCAGAAAACCATTTTTATTTCTGCGTCCATCGTCCAACAACTGCTTCAATCGTTTACCCGTAAACCGATAAGCCACCACATTGCCACCGAATGGAAGCACATTACCGGCACGCAGCCTTGTGACCTTTCCGGCCGGAATACTGGCACGTAAGCCCCCGTAATGATTCACTCCAATCACAGGTAATTTTTTCAATTCATCCGCCACACATTCACTTTGCAAGAAACTCTGCACGTAGGCAGCAGTCACATAAGCTCCCACAGATGTATAGTCCCACTTATTGACGGTACGGTCATGGATCAAAGCATCCTTAGCATTAGTCAAACTATCCGACAATCCATATTCTTCCAGTACATTATTGACCAATGAATCAATATATGGATTCGAAACCTCACCGGTACGAATAGTATCGCCACCGATATAAGAAACCTTACAACTCCCTCCTTCTCTGACAACCTTGAAATCCAGTTTACCGACGTGTGTACCGTTGACTCCTGCCTGAATGATGGGAACATCGTTCACCTTACTAAGCACCACTTCATGGGAATGACCGGAAATGATAGCGTCCACTCCATTAAGATAAGGAAGTGACTTGGCATTCTCTTCTTCAATAATATCTTTATTTTTCATATTGGTACCAATGTGCATCAGAAGCACCACCAGATCCACCTTCCCCTCTTTCTTCAACCGGCAAGCCGTCTCGACACGGGCAACATATGTGGGATGTACAAAAGCCAATCCTCTGATATTTTCCGGACTCGTCTTATGGGCAGTTTCCGTTGTTGTCAATCCAACAAAAGCAACACGCACCATTCCTCCGTTTTTCATCTCCAGATTCACAATCCGGTAGGGTTTTGCCCACTCCAACGAATCCCCCCGTTCTGAAATGATATTGGCAGCTACAAAGTTCATATATACTTTGGCTGTATCCGTCAGATAAGGTAATCCCCAGTCAAATTCATGGTTACCTACCGCTGACATCTTGACATCCATCTCCCGAAACATTTCAGGCAACGGATTACCTCTTGTAATTCTTGAGAAATAACTCCCGCTGAAATTATCGCCGACCGAAAGCACTATTGTATTTTTGTTTTGTTCTTTCTGAGTCAAGATAGTTTGTACTAATTTCCCTGCCCCGGGCACTCCCTTATCACTGGCAAAGGCTCCATGGAAATCGTTAAACGATACCAAAGACAACGTATCCACCGATACGCATTCGTTTACCGATACTTCTGTTTGCAACTTATGTTCTTTTTTCTTCTTTGTTTTCAGAGGTGTCTGAGCCCATGTTCCTGCAAGAAGACAGAAAAGCAGTCCTAATGAAGCAGCTCTTTGAAAGTATAATTTTTCCATAGCAATTTATTTTAAGTATTTTCTCACAAAGGTAAAAGAAATATATTCAAAAGCAATTCGTTTCCCGGAAAAGTAAAATTTAGTTTTCTTGTATTCCCATATATATATAAAGGAAAGCCGGCCGGAATTTTTCAAATATTCCAGCCGGCTTTCCTTTATAATACTAATACAATGAATCTATTATATCTTCTTGTTAATATCATAATTCCAAGAAGTTCACTTCTTGCATTTACATCGTTAACTTCGTAAAGTTACAATATTAACTCCATATTTAGTACGATGTTAACTTCATAAAAAAGGAAAACAGATCACACACAAACAACTAATTATCAAAATATTAAATACATATTCAAAAAAATTTCTTCTTGATCATCTTTTTGGTATCTCAAGTGCCAACTTACGAATTCATCAACTAAAAATCCCCCAACAAGCCTCTATTCCGGGCTGCGAGGTGATAAATTACAATAAACTGGCAATAAATTCTTATCTTTATCACAGCATAAAGAGAGATTTTGAACTATCTTTGTGGTAGAATAGATTAGCAAACAAGCAGATCTATATAGTAAATCATATATTAACTACTTAAAAATCAAAAGAGAATATGTCAATGCATACTTGGTTTGAGTGTAAGATCCGTTACGAGAAATTGATGGAAAACGGAATGAACAAGAAAGTTACTGAACCTTATCTCGTGGATGCACTCAGCTTTACAGAAGCAGAAGCACGCATTATTGAGGAGATGACTCCGTTCATTACAGGAGAATTTACCGTATCGGATATCAAACGAGCCAACTATAGTGAACTTTTCCCCAGCGAAGAAGAAGCTGCTGACCGCTGGTTTAAGTGTAAACTGATTTTTATCACACTGGACGAAAAAAGCGGTGCCGAAAAGAAAACATCGACTCAAGTTTTGGTACAGGCCGCCGATCTGCGCGATGCTGTAAAGAAGCTGGATGAAGGCATGAAAGGTACAATGGCTGATTATCAGATCGGTTCTGTTGCTGAAACAGCAATTATGGATGTATATCCGTATAGTTCTGAGCCTAATGATAAACCGGAAGTATAATTTTGGAATAGAAATAAATATAACTCGCCACAGATTACACGGATTCTCACAGATTAATAATTTATTTTACTGAGAGTTAAATTAAAATATCTGTGTTAATCTGTGTAATCTGTGGTGAACTCAAAACTGGTAAAAAATGAATGTTACTGATAACTTAAAGCAGGTTCTGGCCGAATTGCCATCCGGCGTTCGACTGGTTGCAGTCTCGAAATTCCATCCGAACGAAGCTATTGAAGAAGCTTATCGTGCAGGACAGAGAATTTTCGGAGAAAGCAAAGTGCAGGAGATGACAGGCAAGTATGAAAGCCTGCCCAAGGACATTGAGTGGCATTTTATCGGGCACTTGCAGACAAACAAAATCAAATATATGGCTCCGTATGTGTCCATGATCCATGGAATCGACTCGTACAAGTTGTTAGCGGAAGTAAATAAACAAGCTATCAAAGCAGGAAGAGTCATTCGCTGTTTGCTGCAAATACATATTGCCCAGGAAGAAACCAAATTTGGTTTCAGTTTTGACGAATGCAAGGAGATGTTGAATGCCGACAAATGGAAAGCACTGGCAAACATACAGATATGCGGACTGATGGGAATGGCTACCAACACAGATTCGGAAGAACAAATCGAACGGGAATTCCGTTCTTTAAATTGTTTTTTCCACGAAGTGAAAAAACAATATTTTGCTGACGAACCGACTTTTTGCGAACTCTCAATGGGTATGTCCCACGATTATCACCTCGCCATTGCAGAAGGCAGCACGCTGGTAAGAGTAGGAAGTAAAATTTTCGGGGAAAGAGTTTATTAATAATTGAAACAATGAGACAGAAAATTCATTGAAAAACCATTAACAATAATTACCATGGCCGACTTAAAAACAACCTTTGCGGGATTGACTTTAAAAAATCCTGTTATCATCAGTAGTTCGGGACTCACTAACAGCGCTTCTAAAAACGCTAAGCTGGAAGCAGCCGGTGCAGGAGCTATTGTCCTGAAATCACTGTTCGAAGAGCAAATTATGCTGGAAGCTGACCGCTTGAGGAACCCGTCTTATTATCCGGAAGGAAGTGACTATCTGGCTGAATATATCCGCAATCACAAACTGGCTGAATATCTGGAACTGATTAAAGAAAGCAAAAAGGCCTGCACCATTCCCGTCATTGCAAGTATAAACTGCTATACTGACTCAGAATGGATAAACTTTGCCAAACAAATAGAAGAAGCCGGTGCAGATGCGCTGGAAATCAACATTCTTGCTTTGCAATCGGACGTCCAATATAAATATGGTTCATTTGAACAGCGTCACATCGATATCTTAAGCCATATAAAGAAAACGATTCGTATTCCGGTTATTATGAAGTTGGGCAGTAACTTTACGAATCCGGTAGCCCTGATCGATCAACTATATGCCAACGGTGCAGCGGCAGTTGTTCTCTTCAACCGTTTCTACCAACCGGATATTGATGTAGAGAAGATGGAGCATACTTCAGGAGACGTGTTCAGCAACACATCCGACCTTTCGGCAACCCTGCGTTGGATAGGCATTTCTTCATCATTGGTTACTAAAATAGATTATGCCGCTTCGGGAGGTATTCATAAACCGGACGCAATCGTAAAAGCCATTTTAGCCGGAGCATCTGCCATAGAGGTATGCAGTGCCATTTACCAGAACACCAACTTGTTTATAGGAGAAATGAACCGTTTTCTGGGTGCATGGATGGAAAGAAAAGGCTTCAAACACATCTCGCAATTCAAAGGTAAATTGAACGCCAAAGATGTAGAAGGTATCAATATGTTTGAACGTACTCAATTCCTGAAATATTTTTCTGAGAAATAAAGATAATAACGATGAACGGTGAACAAGCTTCACAGCTTGCTCACCGCTCTTTTTAATCCATAGTTCTTTTTAAATTCAAATTTCATTGAGACGCTTCAGGTCTGTAATTGGCCTACAAAAATTTCTGGTAAGCTTTTGCTAATTTTTCATCATAACGATTCTCCTTATAAGCAGGACCATTGTAACGTCTGGCAAACTCTGCCCAGTCTTTGGCTTGCAAAGCGGGAAGCATTCCGGATTGTTTGATAAATCGGGCAGACAATATTAACTGGCTGCATTCACTCGCACACATAGCTTTTACAAAACTGTCGACACTCTTCTCTCCGCAGGCCGCATAGTTAAAACCCATAATCTGGAACATCCCCCAACTGGCAGAAGCATCCGCTGCTTCATGATTGATCTTACGGGCTTGTTCCAAACGATCGTATTCACCCATACCGCCTTTATAATGTCCTTTCTCCCATTTGGGATAAAGAATGTTTTCATTCCCTTTCACATGCGATTCAGGATTGATATTCCGCTTTTTCAACTGATTCCAGAAAATATGACCTTCGAAAAGGATAGCAGGCTTATCGGGAGAAAAGAATCCTCCTTTTTCCGCCTGTCTCCACTTGCTGTACGGCTTTTAAAGCAGCCACTTCCACATCGAGCAATCGGGCAACAAGAACAAAGTCTTCTTCTGTCAAACGTTCAATAGTGGGACGCCCTGTAAAAAACAGGGATTCCCAGGTACGGTATCCCACGATCCCATCAGCATTCAGTTGGCTTTTCTGTTGAAAATCAACAACCGATTCTTTCATTTACTGTGTGAAAATCCAGCTTTCATTTACTGAATAGCCATTGCATTTCAGCTCCTAACACAACAAGAGAGCTTCTTCGCCTTCATAATCCAATTAGTTTTTATTTATCATCTCCTCTGTCCTGCCTTTTCCTGCTCGTAAAGCGACTTATAGGTAGATATATAAACTGGAAGAAATCAGGAGTTTCCAGAAGTTTCTGTAAAGCCTCCAACCCATTATGGGCAAAGGCAAACTCGTATTCACCTTTTCGTATCTGTCGCCTGAAGTACTAGGTAAGCAATACCTCTAAATCGAGTTCATCATCTACACTTAATATTTTTGCAGCCATATCTGTGATTATTTATAAATTTCAATTTTCTATTCAGACTTTTATGACGGCAAAAATAGAGAGTGCCCGACCCGGTTACAATTTTATATTTTAAACCGGAAGAATGTTTTTCCGAATGAACGCTATTGTCTTATAAGCATACAGGGCCGCATGTCCTTGTCCCCCAAGGGAAGCAATCAAAAGACCGATCCCTCCTTTTAAAAGGAACTATAGCTTATTCGGAATTTATATTTTCAGGATAGGGCTTTTCTTTTCACTTTTGCTGTCGTAAGCTTACAAAGAATAAATAAAAACGGGAGGAACCGAAAAGCCGGAAATAGAGTAGGAAGAAAGTTCTCTTCAATACAGGAGAATAAAATATTTCTCAAGAAGAATTATGATTAAAGTAAATTTCTCGAAACCGCTGCTGATTCAATCAGTAGCTTTCAAAGATGTATTCCTTCGGATGGATGGAAATGGAATTACCCAAGCCAATGGTGCAGGTACAGGAAAAGTAAGTTGCCAGAAAAATATGTCTCCTACCGGAGCATTTAAAGTACAAGAACAGAAAAATGGTACGTTTACCATTGAATCAGTAAAGTATCCCGGGGTATTTCTCCGCATGGACGGAAATAACCGGTCGGGTAAAGAAGAAGATTTCGGTACAGTAAACTGCCAATACGGAGCAAGTACCTGTGAAAAGTTCTATTTATTGAATATGCCTGAAACAGGCAAAGTAAAAGATATGTTTAACAAATTTGCGAAATAGCAGAAGGTATTAATACATAAAAAAATCAGAAGTTATAGTTAAACCTATAGCTTCTGATTATATAATTAAGATCAAGATATTCCGGCAGGTTCTGATGATTAGTCTTTCTTATCCAATGCCTCAAAACAAGAGTTTTTGCTCACAAACTCCGGAACAATATCTTTCATGGCAGCTACGATCTTCATCTGATCATAGGTATAACTTACATCGATTAATTTCTGGATTCTCTCTTTCACTTCGTCATAATCATACTCACGCACAGTGGCAATCATAATCTTTTCGTGGTAAGTGGGCTTGGTCAGCTCTTTCACGTTGAGCAACTCTTCGTACAGCTTCTCACCATGGCGCAAACCGGTAAATTCAATCTTCACGTCCGTACGTCCCGAAAGGCTGATCATTCGCTTAGCCAGATCGACAATCTTCACGGGTTTACCCATATCGAAGATGTAGATTTCTCCGCCATTACCCATACTACCGGCCTCCAATACCAGACGACAAGCTTCGGGTATAGTCATGAAATAACGGATAATCTCAGGGTGAGTAACAGTCACAGGACCTCCACGCTGAATCTGATCGCGGAAACGGGGAATAACCGAACCGTTAGAGCCTAATACATTACCGAAACGAGTGGTAATGAACTGCACCGAACGAGTGCCTTCCTTCTGTAATTTTTTCGCTAATGACTGTACATAGATTTCACAGATACGCTTTGAACATCCCATTACATTGGTCGGATTGACAGCCTTATCCGTAGAAATCATCACAAATTTCTCCGAACCGAATTTAACGGCAAGATCGGCAAGCGTACGTGTACCCGACACATTAATCTGAATAGACTCCGACACGTTGTCTTCCATCATCGGCACATGCTTGTACGCAGCTGCATGAAATATGTATTGAGGCTTGTATTCACGGAAAATAGCTTCCATGCGGGTAGCGTTCGATATATCAGCAACAATCGTTTCAGCATCGATATCACGCCAACGATCTTGTAATTCCAGACGAATGTCATGTAACGGAGTCTCAGCCTGATCAATCAGGATCAACTTATATGGGTTGAAAGAAGCAACCTGACGCATAATTTCACTACCAATAGAACCGGCAGCACCGGTAATCATCACTCGTTTACCTTCCAAATGGGAAGCAATCTTATGAATATCTACCTCGATAGGTTCGCGTTGCAAGAGATCTTCAATCTGTATTTCCTTCAGTTGGGTTTTATTGAGTGATTGTCCGCCCCATTCGCTCAGAGGAGGAGCGGTCAGCAACTTCACGTTATTGGAGAGCAGCGTATCAATCATATCGGACTTTTTCAGTTTCTCCATCTTAACCGGAGAAACGATGATGGTATGCACATCACGGTCGTTCATGTTTTCAATTAGTAGTTCGTCGTTTGGAAATACCTTAGCTCCCATCATAACTTTACCAATCAACTCCGGCTCGTCGGCTATAAAACCACGAAGACGATAATGATTACGCAAATTTACACGCAGAGACTTGGCTATATTCACTCCGGCCTCTTTGGCACCATAAATAAATACGTTAGTGGTATGACTACCATCGAAGTTGAGCACTTCAAAAAACATCTTAACTACTATACGCGAACAAGCCATCATGGCAAAATTGATCACGTACGCCATAAACAGCACGCTGATGGCACCAATCCGGACACCCAGATAAGCGTCCAGCAGAACACTCAGAATCATCAGTACCCCATAAGAGACCGTAAGCGACACAAAAATGCGCATAATGTCCACAAACGAAGAAAAGCGAAGCACATTTGAATAGGTACGGAATACCCGGAAGAAAATCAAATTAGCCACTACTGTCCAAAGAATGGTCTTATCTATCGTAGACGAATCCAGAAAAATGCTGCGAAAATCGTAACGAAGCGAATAGGCAAGCAAACAGGATGCGACAATAATAAATATGTCAATCAATAGGATAGTCCAAATGGGCAGTACCTTCGCGGAAAGATACCGATGGAAAAAATTCTGTTTCATTTGTTTTACAGTTTTTGTTTTAGGCGGTGCAAAGATACACTATTTTCACTAACCCGTGCGTTTTTATTTGACAAAATAAAGTTTTTAACACAATAAAAGTGGAATAATAGTGTAAAAAAGGGACGGAATTCTCTTCTTCCGTCCCTTTAAAATATGGATATTACATTAAGTTACTTGCCAATTCACTCAATTCGCTGCGTTCACCTTTCACCAGATTGACATGTGCAAACAGATTCTGATCTTTCATGCGATCGATCATATACACCAGACCATTAGACTGACTGTCCAGATAAGGTTGGTCAATCTGTTGGATATCTCCGGTAAACACCATCTTGGTTCCCTCTCCGGCACGGGTGATAATAGTTTTAATTTCGTGTGGGGTCAGATTCTGTGCTTCGTCAATTATGCAGTAGGTTTCGCTAAGGCTTCGTCCGCGAATGAATGCCAAAGCCTCGATCACCAATTGCTCGCTCTTCTGCATATCTTCCAACCGCTTCACTTCGGTAGAGTTTGAGGCAAACTGACGTTTTATTACATTCAGGTTATCGAACAGGGGTTGCATATAGGGTGCTACCTTTTCGGTCGCATCTCCCGGAAGGAATCCCAAATCTTTATTAGAAAGGGCTACAATAGGACGTGCCAGCAGAATTTGTTTATATTCAGTAAGTTTTCCCAAAGCTGCGGCCAGGGCAAGCAATGTTTTACCGGTTCCGGCCTTACCTGTCAAAGCCACCAGTTTTATATCGGGATCATTCAGAATTTCGAAAGCGAAACTCTGTTCCGCATTACGCGGTTCGATTCCATAATTTTTCGTTTTATTTACCCGGCAGACCATGTGTGTAAAGGGATTGTAACGGGCAAGCACACTGCTGCGATCACTCTTAAGAATGAAACATTCGTTGGGACGAAGAATGTCCTTAAAATCAAATTCATTGATATCCAGCCCTTCTCTGGACGAGTAAATACGGTCGATCAACTCCGGTTCTATGTTTTCGAATACCTCGTTCGATTTTTCAAAAATATCGACATTCACAACCTTATCGGTGATATAGTCCTCGCAAAGTATCCCTATGGAACGGGCTTTCATCCGTAAGTTGACATCCTTAGTCACCAGGATATTTTTCATTTTCGGATATTTCCGTGCCAGAAACTCGGCTACAGCCAATATCTGATGATCCGGTTTACGGGCAGGAAACGATTCATGTACTTTAGGAGCTTCCGAATCACCTGTTATAATAAACAACTTGCCCAGTCCTTCGCCCAAAGGGGCGCCATGGGTGAACAGGCTATCGTCGGTTATTAAATCAAGTTCGCGCACAAACTCACGTGCATTGTAATTGATTTGTTCGTTACCTTTCTTGAATTTATCCAATTCTTCCAAAACAACAATCGGAAGATAAATATCATTCTCCTGAAAATTCTTCAGGCAATTGTAGTCGTGGAGAATAACATTCGTGTCGAGCACAAAATTTTTCTTTGTTCCCATGATTCTTAGATTTAAATGTTGATATTTGCAATCAAAAAGACAATTGACACCTCTGTGTTGAATTGTTGCAACTAAGATAACAAATAAAAAGGCAAACAAAAGAAGTTGCCCGTTAAATATTATAAAACATGAATTATCAGGAAACTTTAGACTACCTATACAACAGCGTTCCCATGTTCCAACAGGTAGGAAGCAGTGCATACAAAGAGGGACTGGAAAACACCCATGCATTAGACGAATATTTGGGACATCCTCACACCACGTTTCAAAGTATCCACATCGCCGGGACTAATGGAAAAGGCTCTTGTTCACACACATTGGCAGCAATTTTGCAGTCGGCCGGATATAAAGTCGGGCTCTATACTTCGCCCCATTTAGTCGACTTCCGCGAACGTATCCGCATCAATGGCGAGACCATTTCACAAGAATATGTGATCCGTTTTGTGGAAAGCCACCGTTCTTTTTTTGAACCATTGCATCCTTCGTTCTTCGAGCTGACTACAGCCATGGCATTCCGATACTTTGCCGACCGGCATATCGACGTAGCTGTAATCGAAGTTGGACTGGGAGGACGCCTGGATTGCACCAACATCATTCATCCGGATTTGAGTATTATCACCAATATCAGTTTCGACCACATGCAGTTTCTGGGCAATACACTGGCAAAAATAGCGACAGAAAAAGCAGGTATCATAAAAAAAGGTGTACCGGTTATCATTGGTGAAACAACCGAAGAGACTAAGCCCGTATTTTTGCAGAAAGCTCAGGAAGTGGAAGCTCCTATCATCTTCGCAGAAGAAGAACAAAGACTAAAAGGAGCAACAAAATTCAAAACCTGTACGAACAGAAAATGGACAGAATGTCCGGAAAAACACTCCAGTGCTGTACAAGCAGAAGAAGCAGAAGCTGTTTCCGGCTGGATCTACGAAAACGAGACATATCCCGAACTGGAAGGAGTATTGGGAGGTTCATATCAACTAAAAAACACAAATACACTCCTGTCTGCTCTTCCCATCCTAAGGAAGTCAGGTTATAAGATCAGTGACAATGACGTAAGAAACGGTTTCCGGCAAGTAGACCAAATGACCGGACTACAAGGACGCTGGCAAAAATTGAGAAACTCTCCCACCATCATTTGTGACACGGGACACAATGTCGCAGGTATCTCTTATATCGTAGAGCAACTAAAGCAAATGAAATATGAACGCCTCCACATGGTCATCGGTATGGTGAATGACAAAGACGTCAGTGGAGTACTGGCTTTACTGCCTAAAAATGCAGTCTACTATTTCACCAAAGCGAGCGTCAAAAGAGCTCTGTCAGAGACTCTGTTACAGCAAATCGGAGCCTCTGCCGGACTGCAGGGTAAAACTTATCCTGATGTTCAATCGGCCGTAAAGGCCGCACAAGAAAAAAGCCTCCCAGAAGACTTGATCTTCGTAGGAGGCAGTAGCTTTATTGTAGCCGACTTATTATCGTGCCGCGATACACTCGATCTCGACTAAAGCATCTTTAGGCAAGGCTTTCACGGCAACAGCCGAACGGGCGGGAAATACGCCTTCAAAATAAGTTGCATATACCCCATTCATTCCGGCAAACAAAGACATATCCTGGAGGAAAACTGTCGTTTTTACAATATCTGACATGGTCAGACCGGCAGCCTCAAGGATATGTTTTATGTTTTCAAGAGACTGGCGGGCTTGTGCTTCCACACCGTCAGGCATCAGCCCCGTAGCTGCATCGATTGGAAGCTGACCGGAAACAAATACCATTCCATTCGCTTCAATAGCTTGACTGTAAGGACCGATAGCTCCCGGTGCCTTATCACTGCAAATTACTTTTTTCATTTTACTTGGTTTATTAATGATTGACATTTATGGTAAAGTTGATATCCTGAGGATGATAAAAAACTCCTATCAGGAAAGTTCTTATGAAAACAAAGATAAGAAAAAAATATAAGAGCTATGCAGTATTTGGCAAACAAACGTATTTATATATATGAATACACAAAAGAATCAGAATAACTTTAACCGAATAAGACCTAAACTTTAACAAAATGGAGATGTTAGAAATGGATCTCCCACATAAAGAAAGAGGTTATCGCAATGACGATAACCTCTTCTCTTTTATATTTCCGGCACTTTATTTACAATGCTTCTTAATCAGTTCATCCACATTAGGATCGCCAAGTTCTTTTGCTTTGGCAAAACTTGCACAAGCCTCTTTTTCTTGCTTCAACTGAATCTGGCAAATTCCTAACAAACGATATGCTTCGGCATATTTCGGATCAACAGTCAATGCATCTTTCAATGCTTTCTCGGCCTCCGCATAGCGTCCCACACGCAGGTTGACCACTGCCAACTCTGCCCGATAAGTGAGATCTTCCGGATTCAGCTCGATTGCCTTTGTGATATCATCCAAAGCACGCTGGAATTGTTTGGCTTTGAAGGCAGCCTGTTCCCGATAATAATAAAACAAATCGTTAACACTGCCATTCACTGCATTGAAATATGCATCATAATCGACCAGCGCCGGACGATACTTTTCTACATTCATATACATCTGGGCACGTTCCAACAGATAGGGAGCCAAATCTGCTGTAATGGGCGTCGGACAATGGGCAATACAACTATCCAGCAAAGCAACTACCTCTTCGGGAGCAGCTTTACTCAATTCCTTTGCCTTGGCAGCACTGAAGAAGGAAGCCGGAGATGCCAATTCGGTTCCGTTCACTTTGTCATAGCTGGTAAATGCACTGGCATAATCCTGCTTGGCAAAAAGAATATCTCCTTCAAGTTGACGATATACAGGTAAATCCTGAACAGCTATCGCACTACGCACATCCGCCAGAGCCTTATCATACGTCCAATCCTTATAAGTGGTTTCAGGTTTACTCAATTGGTAGTTGTATATCAACTTGGCTATGTTATAATAAACATCATCCTTTTTCTGTGCAACCTTCAGGGCATGCTCCAAATCGACAGCTGCTTTATCCATATCTTTACCTGCAAACACATAGTTCCCTGCACGGCGAAGATAGCCATCCGCACTGTTCGGGAAAGTTTTGATAAAATCATCAAGGGCAACGGCATAAGCCTCAGGAGTAGTTTGTGTAGAAGCGATAAACAAGTAAACCAAAGCCTGATCTTCATCTTCAGGCAAGCCTTTCTTTATACCGATTGCATTCAGCGCGGCGTCGCTCAGTGCAAGAGCATTGATATTCTGTGACATGGCAAAAGCTGCACCTGCTGCATAACTAATAGAGGTAGTATCCTGTCCGGAAGCTTTTTGTGCCACTCCGAACACTTTACCGTCTGCTGTCGTTACCGGACAACTTACCATCTTATCTTTCAATACCATATCCAGTGTATAATAATGATATTTATCACCACCGATATTATCCACCTTTTTCACTTTGCCGCTGGTCACGTTTCCACCTTTCTGAGTGGAATAAGGTAACAGATAGACTTCGGCACCTACAGCCGGAGCTACAGTGGACACCTGTAATGCCGGCACCTTCTTTACTGTAATGCCGACACGGAACTTTATGATATCATACATATCATTGGCTCCCAGAATACATTCAACCGGCATTTTCTCTCCTTCGGAATTAATGATAACAGCACGCTGAGCTCCTTTAAACAAAGAATAGTCAGACAGAGCCACTCCGTCTTCGGTCACAAAAAATCCGTTACCGGTATTCTGAATTTTGTCGTCTTTATCATACGTAACGATGGAAAACACCGATCGTTTCGCCTTCTCTACCCATTTGGGGGCTTGCGCTACACTCCATTGTGACAGGAGACAAAGCACAAATGTGAATAATATGCTCTTTTTCATGTATTTGAATGTTGTTTTAGTTTGTACGTTGTTTCACGCCTTCATAAATCAGGATACCAGCGGCTACCGACACATTGAGTGACTCAATACTGCCCAACATCGGAATCTTGACCCATTCGTCGCATAACGCAAGGTTATCGTACGAAACACCGGTATCCTCGGCGCCCATAATGATGCACATCGGACCGGTATAGTCGGCCTTCGTATAATCATAATCACCCTTTTCGGTAGCAGCCACAATGCGGAATCCACTATCTTTCAGATATTGTAAAGTTGTCTTTAAGTTCTGTTCACGACAGACAGGCAAAGTATGCAGAGCTCCGGCTGAAGTCTTCATCGCATCCGCATTGACCGTAACACTTCCTTTCGCAGGAATAATGACAGCGTCCACTCCGGCACATTCGCAAGTACGGGCTATGGCACCAAAATTACGCACATCCGTAATCCCGTCGAGCATAACAAAGAACGGACTCTTACCTTCCTCAAAGAGGAAAGGTACCAGATCTTCGGTCTTCTGATACGTCACCGAAGATATGAATGCCACTACACCCTGATGATTTTTACGGGTGATGCGGTTGATACGTTCCACCGGGACGCGCTGAACAGGAATCAGCGTACCTTTCAGAGCAGCAAACAGCTCCTTGGACAAGTCACTCTGAATGTCTTTCTTCACCAAAATCTTGTCTATCTCTTTACCAGCCTGAATGGCTTCAATCACGGCACGGACGCCAAAAATCATTTCGCTTTTATCAATCATGTAATTGTCTGCATTTTTAGAGTATGCAACTCGCCATTGTTCATTGCACGCCACTATATACTTATTTTATTATTTTTCTCTCTTTCAAAGAAGGTTCCAGCAATGCCCTTGCATTGCTTAGTGCAGCCTCGGTCAAAGTGGCACCACTCAACATATGTGCCAACTCTTCTACCCGTTCTTCGTCAGTCAGACGACGAATATGGCTATTCGTTTCCGTATCATTATCCCGCTTGTATACCTTATAATGGGCACGTCCACGGGCAGCAATCTGAGGCAAGTGGGTGATACTGATCACCTGCCTGTTTTGTTCACCCATCTCTTGCATGATGTCCGCCATGCGATCTGCAATCTCACCGGATACTCCGGTATCGATTTCATCGAACACAATAGTGGGCAATTTTACGGCTCCTGCTATCATTGCCTTGATAGACAGCATAACACGAGCTATTTCACCACCGGACGCAACTGAGGATATACTCTGCAGCGCTCCGTTCTTATTGGCAGAGAATAAGAAGTTCACCGTATCTTCTCCTTGGGGACCCAATTCTTTTTTCAGCCCCATTTCCACCTGGAAGCGGACATTGGGCATTCCCAAAGGAATCAGACGAGCTGCCATCTGCTTTTCCACTTTACGGGCAATCTCCGTACGGGCCTTCGTCAGGACAAACGCCTGTTTCTTTACCTTATTATATTGCGCATCTCTCTGTTCCGTCAATTGAGCTATCCGATCATCATACGAAGTAATGGCAGCAAGTTTCGTTGCATATTGCTCTGAAAGGACGATCAACTCTTCTACTGTCTGAACACGATGTTTTTGTTCCAAAGAATAGATCAGGTTCAACCGGTCATTCACTTCTTCCAGCCGGGATGGATTGAACTCGACACTCTCTCCCTGATCCGATATTTCCTGAGCTATATCTTTCAGTTCTATATAAGTGCTCTCCATCCGTTCAGCCAATTCTCCGGCAGGCTGGTATACCCGCTGCAATCCATTCAGAGTACCCAAACTCTCTTTCAAAGCAGGCAACAGTCCTCCTTCGTCTGAGGCAAGAGTTTGCTCTACCCGATATAATCCGGCTTTGATATCTTCGGCATGTGCCAATGTTTCGGCCTCCTGTTCCAATTCTTCCTGCTCTCCGGCAGAAAGATGTGCCTCCTCCAATTGTTCTAACTGGAAACGGATATAATCTTCATCCGTTTTGCTCTGTTCGGCCAGTACAATCAGTTCGTCAAGTTCTTTACTGAGCTTTTTCCATTCCTGATATAAATGATGATATACATCCAAAGCCTCTTCGTTGTGGGAAAGTATATCAAGTACATTAAGCTGAAAACCTTCTTTGTTAAGCAACAGATTCTGGTGCTGCGAATGTACATCGATCAATTGCTCGCCCAATTCTTTCATTTGTGTAAGCGATGCAGGCGTATCGTTAATAAATGCTCTGCTTTTGCCGGAAGACTGTACCTCACGGCGAAGTATACATTCGGGCTCGTACTCCAGCTCGTTCTCTTCGAAAAAAGCTTCCATATGATAAGCTGATATATCGAACCTGGCCTCAATAATACATTTCGAAGCACCTTGCCGAATAGCCTTCACATCAGCACGCTGTCCGAGTAAAAGTCCGATTGCGCCCAGAATAATGGATTTCCCGGCACCGGTTTCACCGGTAATCACAGAAAATCCGGTTTCGAAACGGATATCAAGTTTCTCAATCAGAGCATAATTCTGGATGTATAATGAACGTAACATAAATCACAATTCTTTTATCATTCGATCAATAATATCTCTGGCTACTTCAGTCTTGGATTTTAACGGATAATCGGTTCTGCCTCTACAACTGAGAATACTGATTTTATTTGTATCGTAACGGAAACCCGCACCTGCATCATTCAATGAATTCAGCACAATAAAATCGAAGTTCTTCCGGATCAGTTTTCCTTCGGCATTACGCTGTTCATCATTCGTTTCAAGAGCAAAACCGATTAATTTCTGCCCCGGTGTCTTCAGTTTACCCAATGCAGCGGCAATATCGTGGGTGGGCTTGAGATGTAACATCAAATCATCTCCCTCCCGTTTTATCTTCTTATCGGCTACAACATCCGGAGTAAAATCTGCTACTGCAGCACATAATATTCCGGCATCCACCAATGGGTATTGCGCCATAGCAGCCTCATACATTTCCTGAGCAGACTCCACATCAATACGGGTAATGTGTGAATGATATACCTTCTGTTGCACCGGTCCGGCTATCAGCACTACCTCCGCTCCGCGACGGGCACACTCCTCTGCCAATGCAAATCCCATTTTACCGGAAGAATAATTACCAATGAAACGTACCGGATCAATCTTTTCATAAGTTGGTCCGGCTGTAATCAGCACTTTCTTTCCAGCCAGCTCGCCCGTAGAGGAAAAGAACTCATCAAGTACCCGGATAATATTCTCCGGTTCTTCCATGCGCCCCTTACCTACCAAATGGCTTGCCAATTCTCCCGAAGCCGGTTCAATGATATGATTACCGTATGAACGCAGCGTATCCAGATTCTTCTGGGTACTGGGATGCGCAAACATATCCAAGTCCATGGCCGGAGCGACAAACACCGGTGCCTTCGCTGACAGATAAGTCGTGATCAGCATATTGTCTGCTATGCCATTTGCCATTTTACCAATGGTAGAAGCCGTCGCAGGCGCTATCAGCATAGCATCTGCCCAAAGCCCCAAGTCTACGTGGCTGTTCCACGTTCCGTCCCGCTGGGCAAAAAACTCACTGATAACAGGCTTACTGGTCAAAGCGGACAAAGTTATCGGAGTAATAAACTCCTTTCCGGCAGGAGTAATTACGACCTGTACCTCCGCTCCCTGTTTAATCAGGCCGCGTATAATGTAGCAAGCCTTATAAGCAGCAATACTACCGGTAATGCCAAGTATAATTTTCTTTCCGTTCAGCATAGTTATTTTCCCGTTAACTCACGCAGGCGAATCTTCGTCAACATGGCTTTTGTATTCAGCGTAAAGTCACTATTGAGAATCCAACTGTAATATCCGGGATCTTTTTTCAGCACTTCACTCACCGACTGGCCTTTGTATTTGCCAAAATTAAAAACCTCCACTCCGTTGTCATCATACACCATACGTCCGGCAAAATCCACATTCTTGTTATAGCTTGAGTAATCGGCCAGGAAAGACATATCGTTTTGCAAATCTTCCGGATAGCGGTCAAGTTGAGCCATCAAGACCTCGTACGTGGCGCGGGTATCGGCTTCCGCTGTATGTGCATCTTCCAAATTACGGCCACAATAGAATTTATAAGCAGCCGAAAGAGTACGTTGTTCCATCTTATGGAAAATCACCTGTACATCAACAAACTTGCGCTTACTCATATCAATATCAACCCCGGCACGAAGAAACTCCTCCGCCAACACGGGAATGTCAAAACGGTTGGAGTTGAAACCAGCCAGATCACAACCTTCAATGTCATTCGCAATGCTTTTTGCCACCTCCTTAAAAGTAGGACAATCAGCTACGTCAGCATCAAAAATACCATGAACGGCAGATGATTCGGCAGGAATAGGCATTTCGGGATTAATACGGAGAGTTTTCGACTCTTCATTCCCGTTCGGATATACTTTAAGATAACAGATTTCTACAATTCGGTCTGAGTTGATGTTAGTCCCGGTCGTTTCCAGGTCGAAAAAGACAATAGGGTTCTTTAGGTTGAGTTTCATTATTTATACGGTTTTGTTTAAATTCACCACAGAGGACACCGAGTGCACAGAGCTTCAATTCCAAAGAATGATGTCTCTGTGATCTTTGTGTCCTCTGTAATGAATCCGATTCTATTTCTGTTCCGCAGTTAGTCGTTCAGCATCATCGGCATCAGCAGCATCAACAAATCTTCGTTTTCTTCCTGTTCTACCGGAATAATGACACCTGCTCTTGACGGATCAGCCAATTCGATGATCACTTCCTCTGCCGAGATATTATTCAGAATATCGATCAGGAAAGTAGATTTAAAGCCAATACTCATTGCTGCACCGGCATATTGGCACACCTGTGTTTCCTCTGCAGAAGTAGAGAAATCAATATCCTGAGCCGAAACCACTATCTGGTTTTCCTGCATACGGAGTTTGATAAGACTGCTTGCCTGTGAAGAGAAAATGGATACACGACGCAAAGCACCTATCAGCTGCATACGGTCTACCGTCACTTTGTGCGGATTGTTTTGTGGAATCACTGAATTATAATTGGGGTAGCGTCCTTCAATCAGACGGCAAACCATACGATAACTTTCGAGCGTGAAGACAGCATTGCGTTCGTCAAACTCGATCACCACCATACCCGATTCCTTAGGCAACAGGTTCTTCAACAAAGTTGCCGGTTTTTTGGGCAAAATAAATGCAGCACGTTCATTTCCGCGTGCAGCCAATGTTTTACAACGTACCAACTTGTGCCCGTCCGAAGCTACCATTGTAATGTCTTCAGTCGTAATGTCAAAGTAGATACCATTCATCACCGGACGGAGTTCGTCATCGGCAGTAGCAAATACCGAACGGTTAATGCCTCCCAGCAATATCTGTGCTTCCATCTCCACACGAACCGCATTATCACCGAGTGTAGCCGATTGCGGAAACTCGTCGGCATTCTGCCCCATCAGGCTATATTTACCATTTTGGTACTGTACCGTAATTTCATAGGTATCCGGCTTTATTTCGAATGTCAACGGTTGTTCCGGAATCTCTTTCAATGCATCGAGCAACGTTTTTGCAGCGACGGCAAACTTTCCGTTAGAATCACTCTCGTTCACCTCAACCGAGGTTACCATCGTAGTTTCACTATCAGAAACAGTCACAGACAGTGTTCCGTCCTCCAACTGAAAGAGAAAACAATCTAAAATAGGCAGCGCATTTTTTGAGTTTATCACACGGCTAACAGCCTGTAAATGGCTGGAAAGTGCAGTACTTGAAACGATAAATTTCATATAATCTGTGATTTTAAATTTTATATTTTTGCAAAGCACAAAGTTACAAAAAAGATCGAGGCAGCACAATAAAAGAGAAGAAAAAACAGGAGAATATTCGTCGGATATCCCTAAAAAATTGTAACTTCGCCGCACAATTTAAAATTATCGCAATGGAATTTACAGGAAAAATTATCGCTATACTCCAGCCCAGAGGTGGAGTTTCTAAGACAAGCGGCAACGAATGGAAGGCTCAGGAGTATGTAATCGAAAATCATGATCAATATCCAAAGAAAATGTGTTTCGACATCTTCGGAGCAGACAAAATAGAACAATTCAACATCCAGATGGGTGAAGAGTTGACCGTATCATTCGATATCGATGCACGTCAATGGCAGGATCGTTGGTTCAACAGTATCCGTGCATGGAAAGTAGAGCGTGTAGGCGCAGGCGCACCCATGACTCCGGGAGCTCCGGTTCCTCCTCCGGCACCATCTTCAGCACCGGAATTCATTGCCGGTGATGCAAAAGACGACTTGCCTTTCTAAGCAAACATGCCTTGGTATAAGACACAAAACCCCGAAAGCTATCCAATTTCTTTCGGGGTTTTGTGTCTCTTACCGTAGTCAGGAAACATCGTCAGAATCACCTTTATAAATCAAAACCACATTAGGATAGACAACTCCGTCAGTACAGGTAAACTGTGCAGAAAGAATAAAATGACGGAAGAACTCCTGATTGCGAAAGAAAAATGCAGGTATCAACCTGACGTAGTTCTCCGGCTGGGAAAAGGTTTCTCCCAAGTCAGCCACCATCATAAAGTTATATGACGGAGAAAGATTTACTACCGCTTCCTCGTATCCGGGAGTATCGTTCAGAATTTCTTTTTTATCCAGGCAACGGACATATGTGGCAAGACTCTCCGCATCCGGAGCCAAAATCAGTCTCTCTCCATAGAAACAAGCATAGACATATAAGGCAGATTCCGTAATTCCGGTCAATTGCGTAAACAATGTATTACGTGGCAACACATAAAGCGTATAAGCTCTTGAAGGCGTTTTACAGAAAGTAGTACGTGGCTTCGGAGGGCCGTCCACTTCTTTCGGAGCACTCCGGAGTACTCCTTGCAACACCCGCTCAGCCTGCTGGACATCCTTCAAGGGAATAGTCATCACCGCACAAGGATTCGCAAGAGTGTCCGCCGAATGGAACAGGCAGGTCACAAGTTCGCCTCCGGCATTATCCTTGAGGAATGCAAGCAGTTCTCCGTCCCGGTCCCTGATATAGTCTGAATAGGTTGATGTTGTATATTCCTGCCGGGCAGTAAAGTCAAGCATCGCCTGCATATCCGTCACCGACCGTTTATTGAAAAAGAAAGTAGAAGCCGGCAGGATGTCTCCCGGAAAGTCTTCTACAGGTTGTTGTTGCCGAAGCACGTTCATAAAAGTCATACAGGTATCAGTATCATGACTGACTCCAGAAAAGTAAATGGCATCCCCGTTCATTTTCATATCAAATTCGGTCCATCCCCCCAATTGTGTACACGAACGAATCCCATCGGTAGCCTTGCCCATACTCAGGGGTTGCATACGAGCATAAATAGTAGCCGCTACACGGGCACGCTTGTCTTCATGCACTTTTACAAAAGAGCTGTCGGTCAGCAAAGACTTTTTCGACAAACGTGCGTCGATCACTTGTTCTATCAGCTTCTTCTGATAGCTCACCGCCAAAAAATCGGAAGTGAAGTAGCAAGCTAAAAAGCTATCATCCGGCATCGGATAGATACGTATCTCCTCCCCTTTATAATCAAACAGTTTTGATGGGAAACTGCTTGAACAGTATTTACGTATAAATTTCTCCACTAACTCATAGTCACCATTTCCCAAACTGCAATACAACACCTGGTTGCGGTCATTATCCGGCTCATGAAAACTCAGCAACACCTTATTCATCTGTTTACTCAACCCGTGAGGCGTATCTTCCAACAATGTATAAAGATGGAGTTTCAAATAAGAAAATAATTTGGAAATATAAAGGAAATGCTGATCTTTGCTACAGCTCAGTTCATTGATACTCTGTATCATCCCGGCAAGATCATCCGTTTCGAGAACCACAGTGGCCGAGCGCGGAACAAGCGTATAAAGATTAAAGTCTTTACGCCCCTCAACCGCCGATAATCTGAAAAAAGAAAACATAGCAAAGCCTGTACACAGTAGTACAACAGACGAGATTACGGCTATTTTCACTATCGTACGGAGTTTCATGGCGTTCGTTGTTTATCGGCTCACTGCAAAAATAATAAATTCTCCAAATAAAACAAAATATACTTAAAGAAAGAATTATTAAGCATAAATCACTAACATTCTATTTCAAGCCCGTCGAATGCAAAATGCACATGCGGAGGAAGTAGTTTTTCCACATCTGCCTGAAGTCCGATATGATGACTCATGTGAATAAACCAGGTTTCCTTTGCCCCAATGCGTTTCACAGCCTCCAGCGCTTCAGAAAGGCTTTGATGGGTGTTGTGTGGCGCTACACGCAATGCATTCATCACCAGCACATCTACCCCTTGTAACTGCTCAAACGATTCATCGGGCATGGTTAGCATATCAGTAATATATCCGAGCTTTCCGATCCGATATCCCAGAATGGGCAGTTTGCCGTGCATCACCCTCAAGGGTAGCACTTCGGTATGATTAACAAGAAACGGACGATTGGGTTCAATCTCACGCAAAGGAATATTCGGAACTCCCGGATAAGTATGTTCCACAAAGCAATAAGGCATCCGGCTACGCAAACGCTCAGCCGTATACGTTTCGGCATAAATAGGTACCTCTCCGAAACGACAGAAAGGACGTAAGTCATCCAAACCTCCCACATGGTCATAATGTTCGTGGGAAATCAATACGGCATCAATTTTACCAAACGGGACATGTAACATCTGTTCCCTGAAATCCGGACCGCAGTCCAGCAATAAAGTAGCATCCCCGGTCTGCACCAACGCCGAGGTACGAAGACGATGATCTCTCGGATCTTTTGAAGTGCAAACCGCACAAGTGCATCCAATCTCGGGCACTCCGGTAGAAGTCCCGCTACCAAGTATTCTTATTTTCATTTCAGATAAAATTCACCTCCGGATGAATATCTATTCCAAACTTCTCTCTAACCGAAGCGCGTACTGCATCCGAAAGTGCTATAACATCCGCGCCTCTGGCTCCTCCGCGATTCACCAGTACCAGCGCTTGCTTATCATGTACCGCTGCCGGTCCCAAAGCTTTACCTTTCCAGCCACACTGATCAATCATCCAACCGGCAGGAATCTTTATCCGATCGGCATCTATTTCGTAAAAAGGCATATGTGGATATTCTTCTTGCAACGCTTCAAATTTGATGCGGGACACAATCGGATTCATAAAGAAACTTCCCGCATTACCCATCACCCGGGGATCCGGCAATTTTTCCTCACGGATGGCGATAATCACCCGGCGCACGGTCTCCAATGTCACCGTAGGATACTTCTCCAATTCCCGGCGGATAGTACCGTAATCCAACGTATAATATTCCTTCTTACTTAACTTAAAGCTGACATAAGTGACAAAAACACTCTTATTTGCAGGACGCTTAAAGATACTGTCTCGATAGGAATATCCACACTCCGAAATATCATAAACACGTTCTTTCCCCTCAATGTTCAAGGTCTCCACCCGCACAATCAGATCTTTTACCTCAACCCCATAAGCTCCGATATTCTGCACCGCACTGGCTCCCACTTCTCCGGGAATCAGGGAGAGGTTTTCCGCACCGTACCAATTATGCTTCACGCAATAATCCACAAAGTCGTCCCAGACTACACCTGCACCTACACGAACGACAATTTCATCATCCGTTTCGTCCGCCACCTCTACTCCTTCGATACGCGAGTGTAAAACAGTACCTTCGTAATCTTTAGTAAACAGCAGGTTACTGCCCCCCCCAATGTGCAAATAAGGAGAAGTCACTTGTCCTGAATCAATCAACCGATGCAATTCATCCACTGAAGCGTACTCCAAAAAACGAGCTGCGGACACATCGATGCCAAAAGTGTTATGTGATAAAAGAGAGTATTTTTGTTCCATAATCATAAAAAGCAATCACTAAATACTTGTATCCTCAAACTTATACAGTTCCCATCCGCTGTCTTTGCGCTGAAAATAGAGGATATTGGAGAACCCGTTGCCAATACCTTTCAATGCCAATATCTTGCGTGAAGTATTGTCATCATTCTGCTGTCCGTAATTAATATTCGAAAGCTTATCAGTAGGCAATACCGGCTTAAAGGCAAACCACTGGTTCAAGTCAAGTGTAGTTTCGAGTATTGAGAAATCGTCATCCGGATCAGTGGTAACAAACGCAAGCGGCTGCCGGATTCGGTGACTCTGGAAGATACTGTCTGTTGCAAAGTGCCCATAGAATTCGACGAAATCCTCGTTCTCGCTTTTCTCAATCGGACGCAGATTGATTGCTTCAAGCATCCACGCCCCTTTAATTCTTTCAAAATAATATTTCTTCACCATTCGTTTCTTGATGAAAATCCATTCCACCTGAACGGAAGTGAGTGAAGTATCCCCTACCATGTCCATGTCCTCTTCCCGGTCGAAGAGCAAGGTATAATAACTCTGTTTAGTAAACAAGTCATCGTGCTTCCAGTACTTCTTATCAATTTTTGAAGCCCGTTCTCCGTTGTAGTAGGGCAACGGAAACACTACGCGCTGCCTTTGCAGAGCGTCATCAGAAGCAAAGTTATAGATAAAGTCGTCAAACGATTCGTCAGCTTCAATCGGTTTAGGTTCGTCCGAAGCCTTCTCTTTATCAATGGAGTCGGCTTTGTTCACCATAGCCGAATCTACCAGATGTGTAATAGATGCAAAGGGGTCAGCGTCAGTCTTTTTATTGTTTCCACATGCGGTAAACAACACCAGGACGGTGACTCCCGCCATTATTGTTTTCATTTTAATAGTTAGCAATGTGTCGATATTCCCATGTGCCAACCGGTTTTCAAAACCATTTCATTATTCCGGCGGGCACATGGGCCTATATCATCACATTATTTTAATTTAGCTCTTAGTTTTTCAAGCATATCTACTGTCATACTTTCCAAATCGTAAGCCGGTTTCCAGCCCCACTCTTCGCGGGCACAAGAATCATCCATACTGTCAGGCCAGCTGTTGGCGATGCGCTGTTTCAGCGGGTCTACCTTATATTCCATTTCAAAGTCAGGAACATGTTTCTTGATGGCAGCATAAATTGTTTCGGGTGCAAAGCTCATAGAAGCGATGTTGAAAGCATTACGGTGTACCAGTTTCGTCGGATCAGCTTCCATCAGCGAGATAGCTGCGTTCAGCGCATCCGGCATATACATCATATCCATCAGTGTTCCTTCCGGAATCGGACAGATAAACTTCTCTCCTTTTACGGCAGAGTAGTAGATGTCTACTGCGTAGTCAGTCGTACCACCTCCCGGAGGTGTCACATTCGAAATGATTCCCGGGAAACGCACGGCACGTGTATCTACGCCATACTTATTAAAATAATAGTCGCTCAGCAACTCCGTGGTTACCTTGCTGATACCATACATAGTGCGCGGACGCTGAATGGTATCCTGCGGTGTCTGCACGTGAGGTGTGCTTTCGCCAAACGAACCGATCGAACTCGGAGTGAACACGGCGCATTTGTTTTCGCGGGCCACTTCGAGTACATTCCATAATCCGTCGATACCGATTTTCCAAGCCAGTTTGGGCTTCGATTCGGCCACAACAGACAGCAGGGCTGCCAGGTTGTAGATTGTGTCGATATTATACTCCTTCACTACAGAGGCGATCATCTCCTGATCTGTTACATCGACTACCGCCGACGGACCGGATTCTTTCAATTCCCCTTTGGGTTCTGCCCCGTGAATATAACCTGCTACTACATGTGTGTTTCCGTAGCGTTTACGTAGTTCCATCGTGAGCTCCGAACCAATCTGGCCGGTTGCTCCAATTACCAAAATATTTTTCATTATCTTTACTAATAAGGTGTATTAAGCTAAATGGTGCGCAAAGTAAGCACTTTTTTTTCATTTTTATACCAAATATATGTTGTTTATTCCAAGAAAAATTGTGTCCTTTGCAAAAGAAACTAAAACCCCAAACACTATGTACGGTAAAATGAAAGAACACCTCAGCAACACGATTGCTGAAATTAAAGAAGCAGGCCTCTACAAAGAGGAACGCTTAATCGAAAGTGCACAACAAGCTGCTATCACTGTTAAAGGCAAGGAAGTACTGAATTTCTGTGCCAACAACTACCTTGGATTGTCTAACCATCCCCGCCTGATCGAAGGTGCAAAGAAGATGATGGACCGTCGTGGATACGGTATGTCTTCTGTACGTTTCATCTGCGGAACTCAAGATATACATAAGGAGCTGGAAGCCGCAATTTCAGACTATTTCAAAACCGAAGACACTATTTTGTACGCGGCTTGCTTTGATGCCAACGGCGGTGTGTTCGAACCGTTGTTCACCGACGAAGATGCCATCATCTCCGACTCACTGAACCACGCTTCTATCATCGACGGAGTACGTCTTTGCAAGGCAAAACGCTATCGTTATGCCAATGCAGACATGGCCGATCTGGAACGTTGCCTGCAGGAAGCACAAGCCCAGCGTTTCCGCATTATCGTTACCGACGGCGTATTCTCAATGGACGGTAATGTAGCTCCAATGGACAAAATCTGTGATCTGGCCGAGAAGTACGATGCCCTGGTGATGGTAGACGAATCTCACTCTGCCGGTGTAGTTGGTGCAACCGGTCATGGAGTAAGCGAACAGTACAACACTTACGGACGTGTAGATATCTACACCGGAACTCTGGGTAAAGCCTTTGGTGGTGCTTTGGGCGGATTCACAACCGGCCGCAAAGAGATCATCGACCTGCTTCGCCAGCGCAGCCGTCCGTACCTGTTCTCAAACTCACTTGCTCCGGGTATTATCGGTGCCAGCCTCGAAGTATTCAAGATGCTGAAAGAAAGCAACGAAATCCATGACAAACTGGTAGAAAACGTAAACTACTTCCGCGACAAGATGACCGCAGCCGGATTTGACATCAAACCGACTCAGAGTGCTATCTGTGCCGTGATGCTGTACGATGCCAAACTGTCACAGGTTTATGCAGCCCGCATGCAGGAAGAAGGTATTTATGTAACAGGTTTCTACTATCCGGTAGTTCCGAAAGACCAGGCACGTATCCGTGTACAGATTTCAGCCGGTCACGAGAAAGAACACCTCGATAAATGTATCGCTGCATTCATCAAAGTAGGTAAAGAATTAGGTGTACTGAAGTAAACCTTTATTTCTCTTCCATTGTTATTGTATATAAAAGTATGATAACAATGGAAGAACTTACACTCACGACACCCGCGCTGCTATTTTCAGCCGTTTCACTTATTCTTTTGGCATACACCAACCGTTTTCTCTCGTATGCCCAATTGGTACGCACTCTTCGCGACCGTTATATGGAAGATCCCTCTGATATCAATGTAGCTCAAATTGAGAATCTGCGCAAACGCCTCAACCTGACCCGCATGATGCAGGTGTTCGGCATTGCCAGCCTATTCTTCTGCGTAGTTACCATGTTTCTTATCTACATCGGGTTGTTCCTGCTTTCCATCTATATTTTCGGACTCGCACTGCTTCTGTTAATCGCCTCTTTAGGCGTTTCTCTCCGTGAGATACAGATATCGACTCGTGCCTTGGACATCTACCTGAGCACAATGGAAGGAAAACTAAAACATTAAAAATTACTTTTCTACACCACGCCCATAGGAGCCACATAAATAAAGTTCCGCTCCTCCCCACCGGAAGCAAGCGGAACTTTCACAAACAAAACAACAGATCGTTTATAACTTTATCAATCCATACCGGTCAGTCAGCCCGCTCCTGAATGCAACGTAGGGGAATCGCTTCACGTTCATGTCCACCATACACAATACTACCAGGATTTTTCGAATCATTTATTACCTTAAAATATCTCACAGAACTACCTGCAGTTTTATCTGGCACTAACGTACTTCCACACCAGATAAGCGCATACTGTCCAATATAGTTAAACTCAGTGTTCATAAAATAGTATCCCGTAAACCGTATATAGGTACTCTGCTGCCCATCCGCATCATAAGTCAGTATCATCCCTCCATCTGCCGCTAAGCTATTCAGATTCTTCACATTTACAGAGGCATTACCACTTACGACAGTTTGATCTTTATTAGAAAATAACGAAAGGTAGTTTTCAATCAGCGCTACACGCCATCCGGCGGGGCACGGATCATGAACCGTCTTCGGAGTATTCCAGATATTTTTGTAGGCATTATAATCCTCAGAATTATCAATCCATTTATTCACATCTTTCCTTTTATATATGTTCAACGGATTCTGGTAAGCCGTCCGATAAGTCGCCTGAGCATTTACAGCCGGATCAAAAGGCTGAAAAGTGACTCCATCCGGCTTATATAAGCTTAATATTCCCACAATCGGTTTAGCCATCAGAGTAGGGAGATTCACTTTCGTGATCAGCTTATTCGAATAACTGCTCGGATACGGATCTTTCCTTCCCCATTGATAATGGAATCCATGTGTCTTAAACTTCTCCACATCCGACGGCGGCACGCCGGCATATCCGGCCATAGCCCCCAGATTACGATCCATCATCGGTAACTGGTTTCCATGATTGCCATATGTAAATTTCAGTTTTCTTTTAGTCAACGGCTCTTGCACATCCGCATCACCTGTCGCGTCCGGGCGGTAGTCCGTCACCCACACATGCCAGCTCCAGAGTATCTTACCATCCGCACCATAAGCGGCAATCACCCCGCTACCACCGGTAGTTCCCGGAGCCACACGGCAATAAACACGGGCTTCCCCTTTATTCTTCACCGGATACAACGTCGGATCGGTTCCATCTGTCCGTTTCAAATCCACGATGTTCGTATGGTCATCCTCCGAAGTTACGATTCCCATTACCGGCTCACCGATGTCTCCATCCTCTTTGGTCTGCCAGAGCAGTTTCATCGTAGTGATTCCTCCGGAAGCCTCACACCAACCTTTCAATACATCGTTCGTTTTATCCGGATCTCCATTCTGTTGGTATGCCAGAGGATCAAAGCAGAAGCCGCCTCCGGCGGATACCATAAAGCAATTGGCCGTAGGTACAAAGTTTTCATTATTTTCCGAAGCGGGTACAGGGTTGATATAGGTCACCCGTTTATCACTTGTCGGGATACCGCTATGTGCAAAGTTCACCGTATAATCATAATTCGCATTGCTCTTAATGTCGAAATTCGTCGACTGCCTCCCGCCGATATAAACACGATAGTCCAGTTTAACTTTTGCATCCTGATCGCTCACCGCGACAAAGTTAAAGAAAGAACTTCCTTTAGGAGCATTCTCTTTTGTCCGTTGGGTTTCAGAGTTCGCTGCCGGTTTCTCTCCGCGCATATTGGTCGGTACCCAGCAAGAGTAACTTCCGCTTTGTGCCACATCTTTTATCTGCAAAGTAGTAAACTGATCCAGGATAGAAGGATAATTTCCCTCACTATCGGGGGTAGGGATAACCGCATAGTTTAACGGGACACTCTGGAGCAACAGTTGTTTCAAAGTATATCCGCTCACGTTGTAGTTCCAGCTCACCGTCAGCCGTGCAGCCAGGCGTTTCAGCAACAGGCGGGTATCATAACTCCCCTCCGGACTCTGAATCACATACTCACCATCTACTTGCGCCACATTCACATGCTCCAGATAGAGTACATAAGGCATCTTCTTCATATCTTCACTATTCGAAGGATCAATCGCATTGATCACCGACGCATCTACCTCCATCGCCTGCACATCCGATAAAGATTTGTTATTACTCAGTGTAGCTATGGCATTTCCATTACCCCGCGCCACTAACAGCAATTGACAGCCATTCTTAGGAGTTAATGTCACGTTAAAACTCTGACCGATCTTTACATCACCGTATGCTCCTCCATTCAAACGGGCCTTTGTTTGCCCATCATACTGGTAGATTTCCAAATTATATAACTGGTCGGGTACGTCTGTCGAAGCACGAGTCACCGCCTTTAATGATCGTTTCACATCAAAAGCAGCTTTGCTGCTTTCAACGGCGAGCCGTTGAGGCGAGCCGTTGAGGCGAGCCGTTGAGGCGAGCCGTTGAGGCGAGCCGTTGAGGCGAGCCGTTGAGGCGAGCCGTTGAGGATTCATCATCACTTGAATCTTCGGCAAAGCCGAAGACCATCGATACCGTCACCTCTTCACCATCCGCCGGAGGAACCACCGGCTCTTCCGTTCGGTCCTCACATCCGCTCAATCCGCCGTTCAGTACCATTAGTCCCAACAGCATCCACCATTTGTTTTTCAGTCTCTGTTTCATATCATTATTTTTAAATTACTGTCTAATCCCGAAACCCCGGAAAACAGTCCGTCCCGCCTTGTGCATCTCCAGATACACAAAGCGGGACGGAAAACTATATTGTCCTGTCAGCCCTGCCTACTCAACTATCAGCCATTCCCCTAAATTACGCTGTTCCGCATCGAACGAAACACCAACCTTTACCAGTTTCCTGCCATCAGCCCCGTAAGGGAACGAATACCCTTTTTCCTCAATCTGTTGTAAAGCCGCCTCGGCACTGCCGTCCAGTTTGAATTCAAAAACATATGTATAATCAGCTGTTTTCACCACAGCATCCGCACGCCCCCGGGCAGAACGAACCTCTGCCTCCGTAAATTGTCCCATCAACTTGAATACAAGATAAAATACCACCTGATAATGACGTTCTGTCTTTGTATTCAACTCATAAGGGAAATCAGCGAAAAAGCAACGCAGGCGTTCAAGAAAAGCCTCCACATCACCACTTGTCAGCTCCCGGACAAACTTACCTATATAAAAAGCCGTATCCGTAGAAGCCACCGGAGTATAAAAAGGAGCCACAAAGTTAAGGAAGCCATACTTCACCTCTTCGTTGGGGAAACCAAGCGTATACAACCCGAATTGCGGATCATACTTCTTGATGGTAAGATAACCACTCTGATAAATCATCGGAACCGGATTATGTATATCGGCGCGGTCGTCGCTCAATGAAGCCGAGCTCACTTCAATACCATCCAGGTCACGCAGGTCAAAGTCCGTCTTACGCAACATTTCAGCCAGAAACGTAGGAGTACCGCTCGCAAACCAAGCGTTCTCAAACAGACCGGTCGAGAAAGTATTCAGTACACTGAAAGGATTGAACATACCTTCCCAGTTACGGTAATTAAAATGATAACCGTCATATTGCCGCCCAAGCTTATCCATCGCCTCTTCATACGTCAATCCGTTGCCCCGGGCAAGAGATTGAAGTTCCGGAGCAAAAACGGCTTCTATTTCCGCACGGGTCATACCACACAAAGTAGTATAGGCCGGATGCAGACTGATGTCCTGCAATTGGTTCAGATTACTGAAAATACCCATTTGAGCAAACTTGGTCACTCCCGTGATAAAGACCAGCTGCAAATAAGCATCGGCATCCTTCAATACAGTATAAAACGCCATCAACGTCTCACGAAAGTCACGTTGCAGTTCCGGATTATCAAACGAGCGAAGCATCGGCTTGTCATATTCGTCTACCAGCACCACTACACGCCTGCCTGTCTGTTCATAGGCACGGCGGATGACGGTCATAAAACGAATCGAGTAACTCCGGTTAATCTCTGTCACCCCGTATTCCGCCTCCCACGCTTCAAGCTGGCTTTCAAGCAGATTGGCCAAGCGCTCGTTACTGTCATATTTCTCTGCATTCAGGCTGAGGTGCATCACCGGATACACAAGCCAGTCCTGCTCCAACCGCTCAATGGCAAGCCCCTTGAACAAGTCTTTCTTTCCCAGAAAGTAAGCTTCCAGCGTAGAGAGCAACAAGCTCTTGCCAAACCTCCGAGGACGGCTCAGGAAACAGGGGACCCCCGCCTTCGCCAGCCGGTAAACCAATTCCGTTTTATCTACATAGAGATACCCTCCGGTACGAAGTTTCTCAAAACTCTGTATCCCAATCGGAAGTTTACGGGACATCGTATTACATATATCCATATCGCCTCTGTTTTTATATCATTGCTACTACACGCAAAGATACTAATTGTTTTCCGTTATTCCAGTATGTCAAAGAACGAAATATTATCTTATTCCTGCACACATCGAGTCGTATGCGCATCATAATCCTGCATTCCCGATACCGAAATGCTATTCGATCTTGCATTGACCGACATTACCCTAACGTGCTCCATCGCATTAATGTATCCATCCGTACCTACATAATTCAACTGCGTGATTGCAGGCGGATACCCGGTAAACCTTAAATAAGTACGGTTCTCCGTATCATCATATTTCAGCAACACCCCTCCCTTCGCCTTCGCATCGGACGGAATGCTGCTATTATAGCCCTTCAGTATGTCCAAGTCCGCCCCTTGTGGCATCCGCCATCCCGCCGGGCAAGGATCGTGTACCGTCTTCGTGACCGCCCATTGCACACTGCCATACTCCGTACACCACTGCCCGTTACCACTGTTTACCGTATTTCCTGCCATGGATACCGGATGCTGATAAGCATTCTTCAAGGTGGTTGCACCAGTACCGATCGATGGCGGAACGATCGCACGTATTCCATTTGCCTCGTAACGGTTCATAATGTGTTTGGGAGGCGAAGTCGCACTCAACGTAAACTTATATACCTCCGGCAATTCTTCTGTCGTATAACTACTCGGGAAAGGATCCTTACGGCCTTTCTGATAATGGAAACCGCTGGTACGCGACCTTTCCAGAATCGTACCGGGGACAGAAACCGCCCCGTCATAGGCTCCCAGGTTCCGGTCCATCATCACGGTGGCCGATCCTCCCAACTTGAACTTTCTTTTATTCTCCGGTGTCAACACCGTTTCGGTTCCCGTCACATCCGGTTGGTAATCCGTCACCCACACATGCCAGCTCCAGAGAATATTCCCTTTCCCGTCTTCCGCGTCATAGGCCGCTATCACACCGCTCCCTCCCGAAGTATTGGCAGCTACCCGGCAATAAACCAGGCATTGTCCTATCCCTGTAGCAGGCGCGGTCAAGTCTTTCCCGTTCCTGTCTTTTATATCCACAATATTCGTATGGTCATCGTCCGAGTTGGCAATTCCCATCACCACATCTCCCAGATCCCCGTTTTCCTTTGTCTGCCAAAGCAGGCGTACCGAACGGATACCTACACCGCCCGTGCACCAACCGGCCAGGACACTGTTCGTTATAGAGTTCTTGCCCTGCTGAAACGCGAACGGATCGAAACAGAACGCACCACCCGGCGACACCATAAAACAGTTTGCCGTAGGAAGCACATTGCCGTTTTTTTCCGAAGCGGGAATAGGATCGACGTACGTCACACGTTTATCGGTTGTAGGAATATCCGCATGGTTAAAGTTGACCGTATAGACATATTCCTTGTTCCGATACAGGTTGAAGTCCATCGGATCTCCCGAACCAATATAAACCCGGTAGCGCAACTTCTTCTTCACATCCGTGTTGTTTACCGCCACAAAGTCCAGATATGCACTTCCCGTAGGAGCATTCGCCTTCGTACGCAGCGGGTCCGAACTTGCTGCCGCACTCTCTCCTCGCGCATTGGCCGGCACCCAGCATGAATAGGTTCCCGCTGCCGCATTAGTATCTGTCACAGGCACTTCAAGCGTAGTGAACTGCGATACCAGCAAGGGGTACGTTCCGTCATTTTCCGCCTTGTCCACTACCGAATAGTTCAGCGGGACGCTCTGAACCAGCAGTTGCCTTAGCTTATAATCTTTCACGCCATAGTTCCAGTTTACGGTCAGCCGGGCAGCCAGACGCTTCAGCAGCAGACGGGTATCATAGCTCCCCTCCGGACTCTGAATCAAATACTCTCCATCCACCTGCACCACATTCACATGCTCCAGATGGAGCACATAAGGCATCTTCTTCATATCTTCACTATTCGAAGGATCAATAGCATTTATCACAGACGAGCTTACGTCCATCTTCTGCACCTGCTCCAAAGATTTACCATCCAAAGCAGCTATCGCGCCCCCGTTGCCACGTGCCACAATCACCAACTGGCAGTCCGTCAGCGCGCTTAAAGTGACCTCCAGATGTTGCCCAAGCAATACATTGCCATAGTCCTTCCCGTTTTTATAACCTCCTTTCGAGTCATACTGACGTATCTCCAGGTTATATAACTGATCCGGAACGCTTGTCCCGCCACGAGTCATCGTTCCTGACGAAAGGTTCACATCAAAAGCAGCTTTGCTGCTATTAACGGCGAGCCGTTGAGGCGAGCCGTTGAGGCGAGCCGTTGAGGCGAGCCGTTGAGGATCATTATCACTTGAATCTTCGGCAAAGCCGAAGACCATCGATACCGTCACCTCTTCACCATCCGCCGAAGGAACCACCGCCTCTTCCGTCCGGTCCTCACATCCACTCAACCCTCCCAAAAGGATCACTCCTCCCAAGAGCATTAACCATTTATTCTTCCAAGTCTGTTTCATATCATTATTATTCTTGTACACATCGAAACGGATAAGGCTCACCGATAACTCCCCAACCATTAGCCGGAGTAGTCAATTCTCCTGCCGCTATTTTTGTATAATATATCCGGTAGTTATTGCCAGTCTTTGCTATCGTATTCGTTCCTTCGTATCCGGCGGCACCTCCATTAAACATCAAATTTCCATTGGCAAAAGACCGGTATGCCGTGACCGGGAACCAAGCCGCATTATCTTCCGTACGAGGAGAGGGCACACCACTTCCACCGGATACATTATACAGACGTCCACCCCGCTCGTGTGCACTACCATTTTGCACAAACGCTCCATTCGCATTAAACCAATACCCCTGCCCCGTGTTCCAGCCCTTGTACACTGTTTGATAGGGAGTCTTCCATCCTGCCGGACAAGGGTCATAAAGAGTTTTAGAGTTATTATACAAATACTGATACTCCGTAGTAGTTTCATTCAAACTATACCAAGAGCACCTGCTATTGTTCTGATCGCTGCCCGAACCTGTTATAATATTATCAGGATGCTCAATCACATATTGCAACGTATTGCCACCTACTAAAGGAATCTTAGAATAAGCGACCTTTCCCAGTTTTACCCCTCGTCCTTCTCCGTCATAAATAACGTTGAGTTCATTCGCCGTTCCGTCTATCGACCCCAAGAACGGGTCCTTGCGCCCCCAATAGTACAGATAGCCTATCCGCTTTGCAAATTCCAGCAATGAAGCATTCTCACCGGGAAATCCTCCGGCAGTCGCGCACAGATTCCGGTCCATAATCACTTTCCCGACATGCGCTCCTCCATCTTTGAAAGCATCAGTAGCATACTGATGTACACTCCCGTTCTGAGTCAACTGCTGTGCCTGGGCATAAGTGACAGAGGAAGTAATCCCCTGCGGCACATAATCGGTTATCCAAAGGTGCCAGCTCCATACAATCGTACTGCCGGAATAGGCAGCAATCAAGGCATTCCCCCCTTTGCTCACCGGCACTTTAACGTGGATACGGGCTTTTTGCAGATCACCTCCGTCGGTGATACGCGCCAGATTTGAATGATCGTCTCTACTGATGGCATACCCCATCACCAAATCGCCCGACGTAGCATCATCCTTGGTTTGCCAGATCAACTTAACATCCGTTATTTTTTTGTTATCGGCCAGCGTCGCACCATCCGTCAGATGTGTATTCCAACCACTCAACGGAACATTATAACCATTCATCCCCGCTTCGTGCTTATACGGATTAAAACAGATATTCGTACCGGGCTTCATCATGAAGCAGTTGGAGGTCTCCACCAGGTTGGTGCTTAGCACCGGACTCTGATCTAACAGTTGGATGCGTCTGTCGGCCTGATAATTAGTCGATGTGATATGCACATCCCAGTTATAATCCTTATTCTCGTAAAGGTTGAAGTCTGCCGACTCCCGTCCGCCCAGATAAGCACGGTAGTAGAGGCGCTCCTTCTTCTCTACGTTGTCCACCACTAACTCCATGTACGAAGCGGCGGTAGGCGCATTCTCTTTCGTACGATAATAGGCAGAGGTAGCCTTGGCCGAAGCACCCCGCACATTGGCGGGTATCCATACGGTTTTCTCTCCCGCCGCCAGATCAGCGGCATTCGTCAGGCGATAATAATCGACATACTCCACCAATTCGCTCGGATAGGTTTTTCCCCACTCCGTGTCTGTCTCCGTAGGAAGCAGACGGAAGTCAGCCGGCACCTGGCAGAGTTTTACCTCTTTCAGCACATACCCCTTTTGGGTGAGTTTTTTATCATCCACCGTCCAGGTCACTTTCAGCCTGGCAGCCAGCCGCTTGAGCAGCAAGCGGGTATCATAGTTGCCATCCGGACTCTGAAGTTTGCCGTCGGCCGTCACGTTGACGTGAGGCAGATGAAGTATATAGGGCATTTTGTTGATATCGGCTTGCGTAAGTCCGCCGGCCGGAATGGTATGTTTGAAGAGTGTAGTATCCATCATCTGTTTCTGCACATTGGCAAGGTTACCGCTAATGGCAGGTGTCGTATTCCCTTGCCCGCGGACTATCACCACCAACTGGCAATCCGTGGCTTGCTGCAAGGTGAGGGAAGTGGGAACGGTAGAGAAATTCGCTCCGATAGGGACCGTCTCCTTATATTGCACGCTCCCTATCAGATTGCCGCTCCGGTCATACTGCATCAGGTGGAACTGGTAAAGCGCGTCCGGACGGGTGACTTCCCCGGTCCGGGTCTTCGCCGCAGGCAGCAGGCGTGCGCTGAACGCTCCGCCCTCTCCATCCTCTCCGGCACGCGAATCGGCGGGCACCGAAAGCGCGTATCCATCCTCCTCGTCGGCAAAACCGAAAGAAAGAGAAACTTCTACCGGATTTCCTTCACCGGCTGCCGGAACAGACTCACTGAACCGCTCCTCACAAGACGTCACCCCCATCAACAGGGCCGTTACCGTGAGCATACATCCTAACCTATTCATACAACTGCTGTATTTCATCTTACCTCCTTCGTATTATCTAAAATTCACTTCATTCGGGATGATTTCCACTTCATCGAACATGATCACGTTACCATCTGTGATGGTCACCCTTACGTCCGCACTATTGGCTCCGCTGATGTTGACGGTCAGCTTATACAGATAGCCCCTGCGGATATTGTAGTCAGTCATCAGGTTGCCTCCCAAATAAAGAGTATAACTCACCCCGATAGGATCCGTCGCTCCCGTATACGTGTAACTTCCATTCAACCTGATATACGTACAGTTATCAAGTCTATGCCCTTCTATATCACCCGGCCCGTACTTATCCAGATTCTTGTCGGCAAGAGAAGGAGCCGTCCCCATTCCCCGCAGATTCTCGCCCATATAGAACGTACGGGATCCACTGTCATCCAATGCACCCGAACCGACTGATTGCAAGTCCTTGTTTATCATATCCGCATCCACCGGATATTTTACAGACAGCCCTCCTCCTCCACGAGCATATAAAGCCATCGCATTTGGAACATTGGCTATCTCTACTGAATTAATCGTCATATTATTTCCCATAAAGTCCTTTTTGGTCCACGACATTTCAATGGTAGCATAAGCACGCTGCAACGGAGCTATAATCGGTATCGCACCCGTTTCCCCTTCCTCGGCTTTGGGAGTATAGTTAAGCGGACCGGCAGTGAGCAGCGACGGTTGGTCAGTAATGGTAGTGCGCTCAACAGTCTTCCCCATCAGGTCGGCTTCGCTCCCCTTGAAATCTTTCAATGCATCTCCTACATTGGCTATGACGTAGAACCGGCTGGTAATTCGGCTAAAGGCGGCCTCGTCTGTGTTGAGTTCGATCGTCCCGTTATCCAAAGCATCTCCCACAGACGAGAAATAGAAAGTCTTCAATGGTTTGCCGGTGTCATCGCTTTTATACTGCAATACCCACACATTGTTTATTGGTATTGTATTCAATATTCCGCGAGTATCCACCCTCAGCGCCGGAGGCTGTTGCAACCGGAAAGAGAATCCGCCTTCCGGAATGGCGGAAGTATCCTCGCACCCGCACAGCCATCCCGCCAGGACCAAGACGGCAAGTATCCTTACCAATAACACACCATAGATTTTATTCCTACTTTTCATCTTTCTGTTCATTTGTTTTTACCAAGCCCATCGGAATTAATGGTCATCGTCGATTCATAATCCCGCACCGCCAGAGTCAAGTCCCCCGGATTGAGTATTCCATAGAAAGTCAGCGTAAAGTCAAACTGATAGGTCATTCCCGGAAGCAATACTTTCTGGATGCTTGCCGGATAGGTATCTTTCCACACCTTTGCCTCACCGTTATCACTGTACCCCACTTCAAGTTCTATCGCCAAATCAATGGTTGCCGTCCCGTCTACCGGCAGAAGTACTACCGGAGAACTTTCACGCTTCTTCTTCACATCATATCCGGTTCCGTTATTCGTAAAGCCACTGAAAGAATAATTCCCTCCAAAGCTCCCGCCATAGGCATTCCATGCCGAACCGCCCAATGTATAATTAAGCGATTCGCAAAGCCCATTCATCAGGAACGATCTCACCACCAGACTTGTAGGAGTGACCGGAGAGTTAGTATTACCAGCCACCGACACCTGCACCTGTGCCCCCATTCTCTTAAACGGATTGGGCAGCGTCACGCTCATGTGGCTCTCTCCCATCTGGTTGGGTTGTACCACGATTCCTTTCAGCGTAGTATACATAAAGTCTTTGCCGTTCCCGACCGGAATCGTACCGTCCGTCTTTAGTTCCGGTACTTCGGTCGAGGAGTTATACGACACCAGATAAAGATCGTACGTCCCGCGATATAAATAGAGTTCACCCGTGGCCACTCCATTCTTCACCGTATAGGTCTTACCGTCCAGCGGTTGGGTCTTTGTTGTGGAAGCATTGGCCGGAAAAGCGTAAACCTGGAATGTCTTTCCGTCCGCCATATCCGCCGGATCACCGTCCACACGCGTCGACGCCTCTCCTGCCACCAAGCGGCAGAGCCGGAAACTGAGTGCCACCGGCTCTCCTTCATCTCCGCCGGAACCGGACGCCCCGGGCATATCATCCCCCGAACACCCTGCCAGCCCAAGACTCCCCAAGCAGCAAAGGCCACAACCTATCCAATATTTCAGTCTCTTATTCATCATCGTTCTATTTTTGTCACCACAGATTACACAGAATTCTCACGGATTAATAATTTATCCTGGTTGATATTGAAGAGTAAATAATCTGTGTTAATCCGTGTAATCTGTGGTGAAACTTAAATTCCAATACTCGTATTCTGGTTCGCGTCACTCTTCCAGTCATCTATCTTCACCGAACTCAAGCTGCCCCCCATCTTGTCCACCGTGATCTGATAGACGTAGTGGTAACCGGCTTTCCATTCGGCACTTACCGATTTCGTCTCAAACGCATGGGCGTTTTCTGCCGACTCACCATTGATGCGAACCTTCAGGCGGAACGAAAGCACAGTTTCCTTTCCCGTCATCGGGGCTGTCAGGCAACTCACATTCGGTGTAGCCTGCTGCTCTTTCAGCACGACCGGCCTTGCCGCATCGGCAAGCGTCAACAGGGAGGTGGACGACAGGCCATTAAGGACACCGGTCTTCAGGTTCATTGTACCCGTACCCGACTGCAAACGGCTGGTTCCGCTCTGTATCTCTATCTGCACCAACTCCAGCTTATCTTTATTCGCCGAAGCCGACTTCACAATCCGGAAGCTGACCTTTGCCAAAGCGTGCTTCATCCTGAAGCTGACCGCCCGGGCACCCGAAGTGGCCGTGACCGGTGCCAGCCCCGAAGCGGGAGATACTCCATAGAGATAGTCCGGCTGATCCGTCGCCAGAAAATCGGCTGCACCGGCGGTAGTCATCACCGATACGGGTACAGTGTGGTTGCCGTCGGCCTGATGGGTTACTCCCGCCACCGGAGGATGACAGGCATACAGAAGGGCATTGGCGGTAATCACCGGAGCAGGGTCCGCGCTCCAGGAGTTGTTCTGCAGCCGATACTCCGAAAACGGATTGCTGCCATAAGCCACGTGAGCCTCAGTAGTGGCATATACACTGATCGCCTCGACGGCGGTGACGGCCGCACGGGTGGCGGCACTTCCCTCTCCGGTTTCCACTTCCACCCCGGTCAGCCGCAGAGGGCCGCCCGCAGGCAACGGATCGTCCGCCCCGCACGAGGTGAATAAGGCTGCGAGTAGCAGTACGGCTCCCATCGTGCCCTTATGGGCTTTCCTATTCTTCATCGGTCTATATTCTTTCTGTTTCATCTCTCTTCCTTTCTCAGGTTGCGCTTCCCACATTTTCTTCCGTCACATCGCTGAAAGGCGCCACGGTGACACCCGTCAGAATCAGTTCGTTGGTGGTGGTGAAGTTATATTGGTAGTTATATCCCGCCTGTAGCGTAAACGGCGACGTGTCGGTATAAGTCTTTTCCTGTTCCGTCGTCGTTTTCAGCTTGATGGTGAACTGCCGCAAGCCGGGACAGACTATCGCCACATAGGTATGGCGGACGGAAGTCGTCGTGCTTCCCGAGGCGCAATACGGGGTTATGGTTTCCGAGGCACCGGCATCGGTACGAATCCCCGTCCCGGACAAAGAGGCGTTATCAGGTGTCTGCGACGACTGATAAGTCACCACCACAGTCACCTTCGCCGCTGCCGGCGCAAAGGTAAAGCTGCATTTATTTCCGTTCAATACTCCTGCTGCCGTCAACCGGTTGCTTTTCCAGAAATTGGTTGGCGTGCTTTGATCGGCAAGGATACTGCTGAATTCCTCCGGAAAGGAAGCCGCAAAGGACTCTGATCCGGTAGTGGTCAGCGCTGTCTGTCCTTCGGCCAGTCCCCAGCTGCTCTCCGCTTTGCGCTGATAGAGTGCACTTTCGGCAGCACCACCGGATTTCGATATTTTTATCCGGTCGCCGGTGGCGAACGTCCGTTTGTCATAGTCAGCCGCGTGCGTGTCCCCGGCACGGGTCACTCCTTGTCCTATTTCCGCCGATACTTCCAACGGAACAGGCAACGGATCCCCTTGGGCGCACGCCGCCAGAGCCAGCGCAATCCATACTCCTCCTATCCAATTCGTTCTCTTACCGTTCATTGTTCATCATTTAATTTACCACAGAGTGACACAAGGTCACACAGAGGTTATCGTTCATAATTCATCGTTACGTGAGACTTCCCGTATGCGACTCTCCGTTCTCCCATCCTTTGATCTCTTCTCCTACGGGCATCAGGATGTTGTTTTGCAACGTAAGGGTGTAGCTGTAATGGCTGCCCGCCTTCCGCTCGCAAGTCAGGCTGGCGGTATAGCTCACTCCGTTGTAGTCGGTCACCGTGACGGTGACCCGCTGCTGCTGCTCCGTAGGTGATTCGGCTGTCAGCGGTGACAGGATGCCGTGCCAGGTGTATTTCGTCTCGTCCGGACGATACAGGTAGATATCTTCATCAGCGGTTCCGCCGCTATAAAGCCCCTGGCCTTGCACGGTCATATACGCGAAGGGTTGTGTCAACGCATTCTTACCCTCAAATGTCAAGGTCAACTTGGTGTTGCGGTGCACAAAGGCATTCTCGTCTCCCGTGAAGGAGAGCACCCCGGTTGCACCGGAAGTCACCCCGGCACTGGTACGGAGCAAGTTACTGTTGCGGTAGTTCTCACCATCCACACCTCCCGTTTTGTTTCGTTGATCGGCATAAATGCCGGAGTAATCGGCGGGATACATAGCCTGATAGGTAGCTCCCGACTCAAAAAGCAATTCCGAGCCCGCTGCCGAAGGGGCCCACTCTCCTGTGGCGGAAAGCGTATAATCCACCGGAGCGGACGAACTTCCGCCGCGCGTGCGGGTAATACGGATGCGGTCGGCAGTAACGAAAGCGCTGCGGTCGTAACCATTGTCGGCGGCAACGGCACGGGTGGGCGCCACCGTCTGCGCCGCATCCGGCACACCGATTTCGGCGGTCACCGTCAGCGGAGTTCCCTCCGGTACGGAGGGCAACGCCGTGTCGTCGGCACATCCGGCCAACACCGGCAGCAGACACACGATATAGAATTGAATTGCTTTCATACACATTATTTAAAAAATTATCATCCTATCGGATTCATATCCTGGTTTACCGAAGGCTCAACATTCCAAGGCAGAATGGCGGCATCCTTCAAGGTCAGTCCCCGCTTGTCCAGCGTCAACGTATATATGTATTGGTTTCCCCGATCCCATGCCTGGTTGAAGGCATCGGTCGTAAGGGTCAGTTCACGTTCGGTGGCGGTGTTACCCAAACCGGCTTCGCCCAGCCGCAAAGTCAAAGTGACCTGTACAGACGATGCCGCCGCCGTTTTCGGCGACACCAGCCCATAGGCCACGGTAACAGCTCCGGTGGTTCCTACCTGCTGCGGGTTTGCCGAAGGGGTGAAGGTTAGCTCACCGCTTGCGGACAATCCGGACAACGCCCCATCCGATAAAGCCATCGCACCCGAAGTGCCCGCAAGAAAGGGTGTAGCGCCTCCCTCGGCGGTCAGGCGGATGGATTTTACATAATCATATTGTGAATCCGAAGGGCGGCTGTCCGCATTCCGGATGCGAAACACCAGTTGTGCCAACGCATGTTGCAAGTAAATGGCAGGAGTGGCACTTTGGCTGTTGGCAGTGATGGGCTCAGCCGATCCCTGAGTGGAAGTGGCGGAACCATACAGATAGTCATGGACGGAACAACCGTAGTCATTGGCTCCGTCAAAGGTCTGCCCCTCAGGCAGGCTTACCGGAAGTGTGGGCAGAGTGGTTCCACTACCGCCCGTCAACGTCACGGTGGCAGGCGACCAGGCATGGAGCCTTGCCGTCAGGAGACTGACATAGGTAGGCGGGGTGCTGCTCCAACTGTTGCCGGAACCTTGGGTAAAGGTAGCTCCCGCGGCACTGCTGCCGGGATAGAGACTACCGTCCGGAGCTGCGAGGTAGATGCCGATGCTATTGATCCGGTCTGCACCCGTACCGATGCCATTGACAAGGGTACGGCTGGAGACAAGGGTAGCACCGGCATGGATACCGGGACGCAAGGGGACGCGGTCTCCGTCGGTGGCGGAAGAGTCTTCGCCGGAACAAGCACCGAAAAACAGGGCTACGCTCCAAAGGAGTAAAAAGGTAAATGGATGGGGCATCTATTATTTGGTTTAATTCACCACAGAGGACACAGAGTTTTAATGTTCTCAACTGTTCATCGATCATTGATCGCTGATCGTTCATTATTGATCGTTCCGTCCTCTGTGGTGAATGTATTTCATAACTATTACCTATTGTATTTCTAAAGAACCTCCGTCTTTTGCATCCCACTTGGTTACGGTCACGGTGGTGATAGAAAGTTCTTTACCGCTGAGCTTGACGGTGTAGAGGTAATTCTCGCCGGCTTTCCAGGCATTCGTCGTAGCATTACCGAGACTGACCGCATAATCCTGACCGTCAATCTTGAGGGTGACCTCTACATTCGTTTTGTCCTGCGTCGATTCGGGAAGTACCAAGATACTTACTTTTTTCGAAGCGTTCTGGGCTGCGGTTCTGGCAGCGTCAGTGTCAACCGAGGCTTTCTGCAAAGTATAATTCGAGATACCTCGTGTATAGGTCGCTGCCGCAGGGCTGCTTCCCGAGGTTATCGTACCGTCCGAAATCTTCATTGTAGGATTGGTACCGCCATTATTTAGTATAGTGCCGCTTTTGTTAGCAAGCACCAACTTGGTTAACGCACCGGTATTCTTATAAGTATGATCCGCGTATACCCGGAAGCTGACCATGGCAAGGGCATGCTTCATGGAGAGAGTGACCGTTCCCTCTTTACCGGATACGCCTTTTTTATAGCTGGCTTTCGGAGTACTTGTTTGGTCGGCATACATATAGTCCACTTCTCCCGAAGCTGTAAGAAGCGCTGTACTGCTACCGCTATTATCTGTTGAAGCATCAATCGCAGCAGATTCTGTCCCCGGAAATACAGAGATATTCACGGTAGAATTAGCAGTCACCTGCCCGCTTCCGTTCACCTTCAAAGCGGTACCGGTTGTCGCAAGCACCCCGCCTGTTCCCGGTTTATAGGCCGGATAATGCGCATAGATGTTCGCCTCTTCTGCCGAGAGATAAATCTTATCCGTACCGCTATTACTCCAACTGCTGCCAGCATAGGTATAGAGCCCGTAATTATTCGTCGCATTGTTGGTCGTCGCGTTGCTTGCGTATACCGCGATGCTTCCCATCGCAGTTCCGTCCGCAGACGCATCTACGCCTTGTATCGCGCTGCGTGTCAGTGCCACCTGCGGCGACACCTGCAATTCTACTCTTTCCTCTTCGTCCGGCCCTTCTTCGGGCAATGCGCTCTCACCGCACCCTACGGCAAGAAGCATTGCCGGAAGAGCAAGCAGCCAATGAATTTTCATATTATGGTTCATCATGTTTCGTTTTTCTTTTGAGTTCACCACGGAGGACACAGAGTTTTTTTTAGTCTTTCTATCTAATACCTCTTGAATAAATCCCCTCTGTGTACTCTGCGTACTCTGTGGTGAAATTACTCTGTGGTGAAATTATTCCGCCTCCAGGTCACCGTCCACCGTCACCGTAGTCCACGGTTGCGCGGTCACGGAGGTGATTCCTAATTCATGGTCACTGATGGTCAGCGTCACGGTGTGAGACATACCTGCCTGCAACAGATTCTCTCCGGCGACGTAGTTCACCGTTAAACCGCTGAACGTGCCTATGGAGGTTTCTACAGTCAGTGTATAGGTGCCGCCCGCATGTAAAGGGGGCACCTGTATCGTTCCTATTTCCACGGGAGCGGTACCGGTCACCTCGGTTCCCGGTTCGGCAAGGCTCAGTGAGAGTCCGGCGGGATGTTCCTCCGTAGCGCTGAACACCGGCACTCCCGTAGCCAACGTCAAGTCCGCGCAAGGCAGCGCCCCGTTCACCGTAATCCGACGGATGCTTACAGCCACTCCGTCCGTCAGGCCCTTGCAGGCTTTGAAGCAGAGCTGTGTGAGCAGATGGTTGAACTCCAGCGGACGGTCCGCCTTCAAGCGGTTGCCGGCAAAGCGCTCACCTTCCCACTTGTTGCCACGAAGCTCGGCGGCATAAAGCAGGTCGGTCTGTCCCGTAAGCACGAAAGACGCCACGCCGCTTACCGGAACGGCCGCCGGAGCGAAAGCGGTCAGGTAGAGCCAGTCGCCCGAAGGGGGGAATACAGGCTCGGCTTCCGCCACCGCTTTCCACTCCATAGCACCGTCAGTCCGGACCGTGGCGTCCCAAGCGCCTTCGTATGCCTCCGATAAAGAACCGTAGTCACCCTTCACAGTAGAAAGTGCCACCGTAGTTTCGAACTCCTGTTCCGGCAGATTGCCGGTAGCGGCAGCCCTCGACAGCGCTCCGTCCCGGGCGCAGAGCTGCACGGTGACCCTCTCTTCCATCAAGAGAGAGTCGCCGGCGGCCGTACAGCCGGAAACCCATGCGCCCAGCAGGGCGAAGAGGCTTATCTGTGTAAAAGAGTGTTTCGTCAACATGGGCTACAGGGAAATTTATTCTAATGTCGCGCTGCCGTCAGCACCGGCCTTCCATGGAGTCACGGTAGCGGTAGCCGTCACTTTGGTAGCATTCGCACCCTTCGGCTCTTTCACTGTCAAGGTGATCAGGTGGGCTTCGCCTTTCACTGTAGCCAGATCATCTCCGCTCGCAGCCTTAACGGGCACATTGTGGAAAGGAATATCTGTGCCGCCTACATTGATAATGGCGCAAACCGTCAGTTTAGCCGCAGGACGGATCATGACCGGTGTACCCACTTTCACGGCTTCCGCCGACAGCACATTGTTAGAAATGCCCGGGACAGGAAGAGTACCACCATTGATATTGTCCCACGTCACATCGCCATTGGTGGCGTTCACCATGGTAGGACGATAAGCCTCCTGCACCTCAATGCTTTTCAGGCTGACCGTTTTACCTGCCCACTCTCCTTTGCTCTCGGCAATCGGTTCCAGTTTCATCGCAAAATTAAGCTGAGTGGTGAGGTGATCAAAAACCAGAGCGGCTGTTTGCGAGGCCCCGCTGTTGCCGGCCTCTACTTCCTTCGCATACATCACGTCCTGCTGTCCGTCTGTCTGAAGGATCTTTACTGTAGTCGCACTCACCTCGCCTGCGGGAGAGACTGCCGCCAGGAAAGAATTGGTCTCCGCACTTGTCGCATGATGGTAAAGAGTGGGATTCAGCCCTAAAGTGGCGGCAGAACTGCCGCCTACCGTGAAAGTGGTGTTCGACACAGTGGCACGTGCATTCAGCGTTCCGTCATCGGCAACATCGTTCTTGGTGACCGGAGTAAACTCCGTCCAATCTCCCGATGTTCCGTCGTGCATCAGCACGGTAGCTGTCACCTCGGCTCCTTCGGCAGCCACAGCACGGCTGGTGGCCAGACCCTGTACGCTCTGCGACACCCGGATAGGGGTTGCGTTCACCGGACCCTCGGGCAGACTGTCCGTGTCATTGCTTGAGCAGCCCGCCAATAGGAATGCCATGGCCGCTACACTTAATTTCGTTTTCATCATTTTTTTAAGTTTATAGTTAATAATATAGTTGTTATTTTAAGGATTCACCGTTTACCTTGCCTCCATCCAGTTCGCCGCTTCCCGGTTTCCCCGCCTGCCACTCTCCTACTGTGGCCACGGCGCTTATCTCTACAGGATCGGGTGCGGAAGGTGAGGGTAACTCCACCTTCACCGTATAAGAGATGCCTCCCTCGCCCGTCCCGCCTCCTTCGAAACGGATGGGAAGTTCCCGGTAGACCCGGTCGTGTGTACGGTCATCGTCCACGGCCAGCGTCAGGTCGAGGGTGAACGTAGCCGAAGGTTGCACCAACACATAGCCCGGAAGAGAAAGTTTGCCATCGGTAAACCCTAATCCGTCCCCTCCTTCCTCAACGGTATAGATGGGCACCGAAACCGTTTCATCCGCAGCGGTAAGCAGTTCCGTAGCAAGCGAAAGGCTGACCTCGCCCGCCAGGCCATTGAGGTGGAGCTCACGGACGCGAAGCCCTTCGGTGTCTTCCGCCTCGATGGTGAGGGCAAAACTGAGTCGGGTCAGCAGATGGCGATACATCAGCGATTGTTCTTCCGCCGGACCGAAAAGTGACGACAGCGAACCGGACTGTTCCCCGGTCAGCATCAGGTCTTCTTCGCCCGTGAGCCGGTAAGTCAGGCTGCCATCCACCGCCAGGGGAGCCGGGGGATAATATCCCCTCAGAAAGAGTGCCGAACCGTCAGCGGGATAATAGCGTTCGGGGGTGAGGCGGATCTCGTTGTCCGTAGCCACCCCGTCCCAGGCACCGTTGTACTCTCCCGTGCGGCTTCCATAGGCAATGCCCACGGAAGTTTCGCCAAAGACGCTGACCAACGCACGGGTGCGGATGCCTGTGTAAAGCCGGATGGGGACAGGCTCTACCTCGGGACGCGGCTCAAGGGTGCGCTCGGTGCAGGAGCAGAAGCAGAAGCCAATAAGAGCGACCGCTTTTATCATATATTTCGGCTTGAATATCATATTCCCAATCTTCTTGTTTTAGTTCACCACTATTATTAAAACCTATACCCCACGCCCACGTTGATCCCCGTCAGCCCCCAACGGACGGACGAGGCACCGTGATGATAGTATGCATGGGGCGGCTCGTTGTCGTAGGCCTTCGCCGAGGCATTGCGATAGCCTCCACGTATCCCGGCTTCTATCCCCCAATGGCGTGATAGGGGCAGATAGACACCGAAAGAAAGTCCGGTATGCCAGTAGCGTCCTGTGCGGCTGGCTCCTGTAGCGCCCGCATCTCCCGAAGGTGAAGGCTGATAGTCGAAGTCGCCCAGTTGCCCGTAAACTCCCAGATAGAACCGGCGGTAACGCCCGTCTCCCCTAAGCCACAGGCGGGGTTCGAGGCTAACGCCCGAAACACCCCAGAAACGGTGCTCCTTCCCCCCTTTCCAACCGGAATATGCCGCCGAGGCCATCACTGACCAACGACGGGCAAAGCACAGTTCGGCAGCCAGATTGGGACGGAAAGCCGCCAAACGGCCCTCCGGTGTCAGACCTGCCCAGTCGGACAGATTGGTTTTCAGGGAGAAGATGACCTGCGAGGGCCCGACCTGCGCAGGGTATGTGTGCTCCGCCGCGAGCAGGCGGGACTGTTCGTGAAGAGCGGGTGCCGGGCACGTTCCGCCTTCCGGCAACGAAGGAGCCCGTGCGGGCAAAAGCGGATAACGGGAGGTATACCCGGCATAGCGGGAACGGCTCAGGGTATCGGCCGCCAACGGTTCGCGCAGGCATACCACCACCACATCGCGCTCCTCGTCGGGACACGGCACGGCATGGTTGTGTGTCACAAACCAGGCTTCTTTCATCCCCTTGCGGGTGATAAGTTCGGATTTCACACGGCTGCTGCGTACATAACCCAGCCAGAGATTATCGCGCACACTGCTCCCCGACGTACAGTAACCGTCTACGTAGATACGCATCTTTCCATCCGCGATGGAGGAACGGAAAGCGGTGACTGCCGCAAAAAGCCGTTTCAGTTCGTGGTCGTTGCCACGATAGTCGGCATACAGCACATCACGCCCCTGTACAAAACGGAATGTATGCAGCGAATCGCACCGCCGGGCAGAGCAAGCGCCGCCCTCTTGTCCCAAGGCAGGGGCGGAAAGCAGAAGGACATATAGGAGCAGAAGTAGAATCCGGTTCATGGCAGACAATCTCTAAAAATCAAATTACAAACACAATTCCGTCAAATGAATCTCACCGAAGATGCTGCGCATCATCTGGTTGACCACGCCCATACGGGAAGCGACTACCCCGTAGCGTCCGTAGACACGCTGTTCATCCACGTCGGGAGAAACCGGGTGTACACCCTCGTTCAGTATCAGCAAAAGGGATAAAAGGCTGACGGACCCCAAAGGCTTGCAGAGTTCGTACGACTCGGGCTTATCCGGAGCCTCCTGACAGACACAACGAATCAGGCCTCCGGCTTCTAATTGAAGCAGAAGTACGGAAGCATCTTCAAAAATACAGTCAGCAGGATGGTAAGGACAGCCGCAGGATGTGTCCCGATAATAGATATAACGCAGAAGTCTGACGGCTTCCTGAGTAGTAGCTGTAAGCATATTTTCTTGTTTTGTTGTGTGATGGCCGTTACTTTGTAGGTAACGGCACATGACAGGTCGAAGTTTCGGCAGGCATCTCACTCTCTAAACATCAGAAATAAAAACATTTATACGTTTAGCAACTGGTATAAAATGTCAATATCGCATTTAAACATTTAAATGTGAAAGCCACTCACATGCGGTTTTTCTTCATGAAAAGATAAAAAGGCAGGTAAAAAAGACAGTATGGAAGATTATTTGGAGATTTAAACGAAATTATTTACGGTTTTATTTGGATATTTGCTTTGTTTTGTTCACTTTTGTACAATTATACTCGTGCCGTTACCTACAAAATAACGGCTGATTATCAGCCAGATACTACTACACGGCAGCATTCATTCGTTCCATGGTGTACTTTATGATTCCTTCGTTGACACGGTTCAACTCTTCCTCTTCAAAAGGTTTCAGGTACGTCTCCGTCACTTTGACGGACGAGTGCCCCATAGCATTGGCAATCAAGCCTATCGGTACTTTCTGACGGAAGGCGGTTGTTGCCCATGTATGGCGGATGGTATACGAACTGATGCGGACACCCAGCCCCAACACCTTGGAAAGCCTGTCCAGGCGATGGTTGAATTTGCGGAGTTCCCGTTGATACGTTTTATATCCCGCCTCGCTCCCCCATTCGCAGGTCCCCAGGATGGGGAAAAGATAGTCCGATCCCTCCTGAGAGTTTGCATCGAGATCGATCAGAGCCTGTGTCTCCGCCGAAACAAGGGCAGTCAGCGCACGCCCCGTCTTCTTACGCTTGTACGTCAGCCGCTTCTTGGGCTGCAAGCCCTCGGCAGGCAGATAAGCATAGTCGGCAAAAGACATCCCACGGAAACGATACATCAGGCTGGCGCGTACGCATGCCGTACGAAGCGACTTGGGAAGTGCGGAAAGGTCGGCATTGAGTATCCTGCTCATGACATCGGGTTCGATGGCACGCTTGATACCGGCACGCGTACCGGTACTGACGTCGCTGAACAGCATAGGGTCATAGTCCTCTACTATCTTCTCGCGAACTGCCCTGCGATAAGCGGCTTTGAGCATACGGAGGTAGGTGGAAACCGTATTCTCCCTCTTACCCGCTCCCCTCAAATGATTTTCGTACCGTTTCAGACATTCGGGTGTGAGCACACCGAACGGAACAGCCTTATTTCCGCAAAAAGTGGAGAACGACTTCATGGCACAATCGTACACGTGGGCAGTGCCGTAACGCCCGCCCGACTTCATCTTTTTGACCAGAGAAGCCAAATAAAATGTTAAACTTTGTTTTTTCATATTTTATCAATTTAATTACAAATAACACCTCTCGCGCGTTCCGGTTCATTGCGGGCGCACGCGATGAAACATCAGGACAAATAACTAAATGCCCGATAAACAGAGGGATCGGGGGAAAAAGAACTATTCAAAAAATTCATATATCTTTGCGCCCCAAAATGTAAATTAACTGCTTTTCGGCAGAAATTATAAACATTTAAATGATTTAAAAACATGAACAATCAACACCCAAACTGGCTACTCGAAGGATTCCATCCGATATCCACCGTAGCCATCGCTTATTTTCCGGACTTACAGGCCAGCAGTTCAGCAATCCGCCGCTTCCGCAGCGAAATACAGAAGCACCCCCGACTTGCCCGGGAACTGGCGGAAGCGGAATACCACCCGCACACCCTGATGCTTTCTCCCAGACAAATCAGTATCATCATCCGGCATTGGGGCATGCCGGACGAAGCAGGATTATTGATCGCCCAAAAGCCGGAATTGAGGGAGACTCTGCTCAATCGTGACCGGAAATTCGACTGATATATTCATATATCTTTTTTTGTTAGTATTTATTATATGGCCCACCTGATATTTTTGAGGGGTGACAAGACACCGCATAAACATCTGTGAGCCAAACGATAAGAGACAGAAAAAAGGTGGCTCCGGCACTGGCCCACCTATGGAGGACGAAACGGGGAGGAAACGGAGCCTCAAACACAGGCAAACAGAGCCTCCGTCACAGGCCGACAGAGGCTCTGCCGGAGAGAAACGGAGCCTCTGTAACCACCCTCCCCAGCCTATCCCTCCCGAAAAACAAACAGGAAGCAACAGAGAATGACTTGTTTCAACCAATCAGAACCCGTTTTTTGGAGAGAGGGCCAAGGGAGGGTACTTTTGCGGGGAGTTCACCACAGAGTAGCACAGAGCGACACAGAGTTTTTGTTTCTTTTTGATAACCGGTACACTTGAAAAAATATTTTCTCTATGTTACTCTGTGGTGAGAAATCAGATTAGAAATCCATTAAAAACAAAACTGCCATGAAAACACCAACTGTCGAAATGCTGAAAAAAGGCTATATCGTCATCCCAAAATCTCTGTTAGAAAACTATTTCGCCACTCACGGACAAACAGAGGGGCGATTCGAAGCCCTGATACGGGTATTGATGAACGTCAACTACTCGGATACGGAGTGCGACTCGTGCGGACAGCACTTCATCTGCCACCGCGGAGAATCACCCCACAGCCTGCTCCACTGGGCGAGCCTGCTGGGATGGAAACGCACGCAAACCCGGAACTTCTTCAACGCAATGATCAAAGAAGGCATCATCGAGCGACTACCCTCTCCCAACGGAATGATGCGGATACGAGTCAACAACTACGACTTATGGACGGGGAAGCTGAAAGCGTACGAAACGGGAAACAGTTCGTCGGACCGGAGTTTCCACCTCTTCTGGGAAAGGTATCACGAGATGACGCAAACAGCCAAAGTAAACATCGGACGTGCAAGGCGCGAATGGAAAAAGCTGAGCGAACCCGAACGACAGGCGGCCATCGAAAGCGTGGAGGAATACTATTGTCACTTGAACGACACACGGTTCTGCAAACAAGCAGCGATGTATCTGGCGGATAAAGCGTTTCTGAATGAATATGAAATGTAAGGTACACGCGCGCGTACATTATATATAAACGAATCAGGGTTCACCACAGATTTCACAGATTAACACAGATTTAAATTTAAAAGGGGAACACCGAAAAATAGAACCGGAACTATGAGAGAAATCAATCTGATTGTTATTCACTGCTCCGCAACCAGAGAAGACCGCTGCTTCACGGAGCATGACCTGGAGGAGTGTCACCGAAGACGGGGATTCGAAGGAGGACCGGACTGTAACGGACGCTCCAAAGACACCCGGACAGAATGGCAAAAACATTTGATGCGGGTATTGGTAGAGGTTCACAGAGTCTCACGGAGTTTTAATGTTTTTCACCACAGATTACACAGATTATCACAGATTTATCTATTTCTCAATCTGTGTTAATCTGTGTAATTTGTGGTGAACTCCGTTTATTAGCAATAAAACTCTGTGTACTCTGTGTACTCCGTGTACTCTGTGGTGAACAACCTTATCGCTGACCGAGCTGAGAATCGATAAAGAAAATACCGGAATCACCGGCTCTCTTAATCTTATCGATAATGCCCTGTGCAGTAGCTTCTTCTTCTACCTGTTCGCGAACGAATCCCCAAAGGAAATCCTGAGTCGCTTTATCTTTTTCGGCTGCGGCCATGTCGACCAATGCATCCACTAATTTCGATACATGGCGTTCGTGCTCAAAGACGTGTTCAAACACTTCGAGGGGAGTACCCCAACCGGTAGGAACAACATCTACCTTATCTACTTTGGCCGTACCGCCACGTTTGATAATATATTCGGCCATGGCATAAGCATGCCCCATCTCTTCTTGAGATTGCTTCTTCATCCAATGTGCAAAACCGCTAAAACCTTCTCTTTCAAAATAGAAAGACATAGACAAATACAGATTAGAAGACCACATCTCGGCTGTAATCTGTTCGTTAATTGCATTCTGTAATTTCTCTGAAATCATAATCGTATTCATTTTAAGTTATTAAAATCACTACAAAAATAACAATTTTAAAAGATAGATTGTTCGGAGATTACACTAATTCCTCCGAAGTATAGCCCTTCGGTAATTCACGGCAGTTATAGCCGGAAGCCATAATCTCGCCATAAGCACCGGCGGAACGAAGGGCAATCAAGTCGCCACGCTTCACCTTATTCAGATCGACGGCTTTGCCAAAAACGTCGGACGACTCACAGATGGGACCTACCACGTCGTAGGTTTCAACTGTCGTATCCTCGGAAGTCAGGTTCTCCATCTTGTGATGAGCCTGATAGAGTGCCGGACGAATCAGGTCGGTCATACCGGCATCGAGAATAGCAAACTGCTTGTTGGTGCCTTGCTTGACATAAAGCACTTTTGAAATCAGCGAACCGCATTGTCCCGTAATGGCACGCCCCAGTTCGAAATGTAAAGTCTGGTGCGGACGAAGTTTCAGATGTTCATCGTACGTACGGAAGTAGTCGGCAAAGTCCGGAATGGCCTGACGGTTGGGGTGATCGTAATCAATGCCCAGTCCGCCGCCTACGTTGATATGTTCCACAAGGATGTGACGGGCTTCGAGCTTATCCTGCAACTCGTTGACACGGTTGCAAAGCGCAATGAAATCCCCCATATCGAGAATCTGCGAACCGATGTGGAAATGAAGGCCGATAAACTTCACGTTCTTCATGCCCAAAGCCACGTCGATCACCTTATCCATATCGTGCATGCTGATACCGAATTTGTTTTCGGCCAGCCCGGTAGTGATATTGGCATGGGTATGCGCACCGACATTGGGGTTGATGCGGAAAGCAACGTTGGCTACTTTGCCCTTGACAGCGGCCAGTTCGTTGATGACTTCCAATTCAGGAACCGACTCGACGTTGAAACAGAAAATATCGTAATCGAGTCCCAGGTTGATCTCCCAATCAGCTTTGCCTACACCGGCAAAGACGATCTTCCCGGCAGGAAAACCGGCTTTGATGGCAGCACGGATTTCACCTCCGCTGACACAGTCGGCACCCAGTCCGCTTTCGCGGATGATGGTCAGTACCTTGGAATTGGCATTGGCCTTGACGGCATAGTGTACACTGAAGTTGTCGTAACGTGCCACCTCACGGTTGACGCACGCCAGCGTGTCGCGAAGCACCTTTGTATCATAATAATAAAAAGGGGTCTGCAACTCGCGGAATTTATGAATGGGGAATACAGTTTTCATTTTGAAAAATTACTAATCAGTTTTGAATTCACCACAGATTACACGGATTTTCACAGATTAATAATTTATCTCGTCGATATTTTAAGATTAAAAGTTCTGTGTTAATCTGTGCAATCTGTGGTAAACCTAATTCATTTCTATTTGCCGTTGAACAGCATATCGCTGAGCGACTGCAAAGCAACCTTCTTGTCGCACTCACGAATCAGGAAGGAAATATTATAGTTGCTACCGCCAAACGAAATCATACGCACAGGAATGTCGCGCATAGCATCGAGCGCTTTAGCTTCGAAACCTACGTTCTCCCACTCCAGGTCGCCTACGACGCAGATGATACACATGTCTTTGTCGACTGTAACGGTACCGTATTTCTTCAGGTCGTCCAGAATTTCGTTGAGGTGCTTGGTATTGTCGACAGATACGGAAACTCCTACCTCCGACGTACAGATCATATCGATGGAAGTCTGGTAGCTCTCAAAGATCTCGAACACCTTGCGAAGGAAACCGTGAGCAAGCAGCATACGGCTCGACTTGATCTTGATAGCAGTAATATTGTCTTTGGCAGCTACTGCTTTGATCTTACCTTTTTCCGTATCGTTGGAGATCAGTGTGCCCGGCGCAAGAGGGTCCATGGTGTTCAGCAGGCGGACTGGAATGTTGGCATATTTGGCAGGCTGAATACAGGTGGGGTGCAGAATCTTGGCACCGAAGTAGGCCAACTCGGCAGCTTCTTCAAAATGCAGCTGGCGCACCGGTGCTGTTTTGTCGACAATGCGCGGGTCATTGTTGTGCATACCGTCGATATCGGTCCAGATCTGGATTTCGGAAGCATGGATAGCGGCACCGATCAGTGAAGCGGTATAGTCGCTTCCACCACGCTGCAAGTTGTCAATCTCGCCATAAGCATTGCGGCAGATGAAGCCTTGGGTGATGTAAATTTCAGCATCCGGATAGAGTTCCAGTTGTGCTTGAAGTTTATCTTTAATATAGATAGGATCGGGTTCCGCATTCTTATCTGTACGCATATACTCCAAAGCCGGAAGCAATACGGATTTCACGCCACACTCCTGCAAGTAATAGTTGACCATAGCGGTAGAGATCAGCTCGCCCTGTGCCAGCACCACTTTCTCTTCGAACAGGGTGAAGAGGTCTTTGGTGTACGAACGGATATAGTCGAAATGAGATTTTATGATCTCCAACCCTTTCTGTTTATACTCCTCAGTAGCGTAAAGCTCGTCAACATGCTGTTTATATTTAGCCTCCAGCTTATTGATAATCTCGTTGGCACCTTCCGGATTCTTCTTGTACAGATAGTCGGAAATCTCCACCAATGTGTTTGTTGTGCCCGACATAGCCGAGAGGACAACAATCTTTCTTTCACCATCGGTAATCAATTTGGCCACTTCCTTCATCCGCTGTGCAGAGCCTACGGAAGTTCCTCCAAACTTTAAAACTTTCATTTTCGTTACTGTGTTAAAATTAGTATGTATATTAATTATTTTCTCTTTTCACAAATTCGTCCGTCACATTGACAATGCGGTGTTCGGCACACCGGTATACCTGTCCGGGATATTCGGTAACCAACTGGAGATTATGGGTGGTCATCACTACCAATGATCCCGCCTGACAGATGTTGTGCAGCAGTTCGACAATGGCCTTTCCAGTCTCCACATCGAGGTTCCCGGTAGGCTCGTCCGCTAAGATAATCTCCGGCGAGTTGAGCATGGCACGCGCTATCACGATGCGTTGCTGCTCGCCACCCGAAAGTTCATTAGGCAGTTTATAGCCCTTATTCTCCATCCCGACAAGGTTGAGCACCTCAGCGATGCGCTCCCTGATCTCTTGTTTATTCTTCCACCCGGTAGCGCGAAGCACGAATTCAAGGTTGTCGTTCACTGTACGGTCGGTGAGAAGTTGGAAATCCTGAAAGACAATGCCCAGCTTGCGCCGCAACTGCGGAATGTGCTTGCGTTTGATGGATGTCATCCGGTAACCAAGCACTTCGGCTTCGCCAGAAGCCACATCAAGCTCACCATAGAAGGTCTTGAGCAGACTGGTCTTGCCGGAGCCTACTTTACCCACCAGGTAAACGAACTCACCTTTGTGCAGTTGCAGATTGACATCGCTCAGCACACAGAGTTCCTGCTGATGTATCTCTACGTCGGTATAGTGAATCAGTGTTTCGTCCATGAGTCGCTATGTCTTATCTGCAATTCGCGTGCCAGATCTTCGATGCGGTATCCTTTGGAAGTCAACAATACAATCAGGTGATAGATCAGATCGGAACCTTCGTAGATCAGACGGTCGTCTGTGCCGTTGGTGGCTTCGATAACAGTTTCTACCGCCTCTTCACCTACCTTTTGGGCAATCTTGTTGATGCCGGACTCGAACAGGCTGGTGGTATAGGACTTCTCGGGCATCTCTTCGTGACGTCTGTCAATGAAATCCTGCAGCAACTTGAGGAACATGACAGGTTCTTCGTTCTTCTCTCCCCAACAAGTATCAGTTCCGGTATGGCATACCGGACCGACCGGATTTACCTGAATCAGCAGAGTGTCTTTGTCACAATCTTCTTTGATAGACACGACATTCAGGAAGTTACCGCTCTCTTCACCTTTAGTCCACAAACGTTTCTTGGTACGGCTGAAAAAGGTTACTTTCCCGGTTTCAACAGTTTTCTCGTAAGCCTCCTTGTTCATGAAGCCAAGCATCAGTACCTTGCGGGTGTCGTTGTCTTGTATGATAGCCGGAACGAGTCCGTTCATTTTATCAAAATCTAAATCCATGGTTCTTATGTTTTCGGGTTCACCACAGATTACACGGATTTTCACTGATTAATCTTTGATCTCTCTGATTATCTACGATTAAAAGTTCTGTGTTAATCTGTGTAATCTGTGGTGAACTCTTATTTAATTCATTTCTATATCGTCTTTTATCTTCAGGCTAAGATTTGCTTACGCTTTCTACCTGACGGTAATTCCCTGGCCGCAAAGATACGATTTTAATTCGGGAATTTTAATTTCTCCGAAGTGAAAAACACTGGCTGCCAGTGCGGCATCTGCTTTACCAAGTGTAAAAGCATCGCGGAAGTGCTCCATCCGGCCTGCTCCGCCCGATGCGATAACGGGTATGGAGAGTTGGGAAGCCAGCTCCGCCAGGGCTTCATTGGCGTATCCGGTCTTCACTCCATCGTGGTTCATACTGGTAAACAGCACTTCGCCGGCTCCGCGCTCCTGAGCTTCTTTGGTCCACGTCATCAGTTCTTTGTCAGTCTCGATACGCCCACCGTTGAGATAACATTTCCATCCGTTTCCGGTCTGTCTGGCATCTACCGCGAGCACACATACCTGTGACCCGAAATGCTTGGCAATATCGTCTATCAGCTGCGGGTTGCGAATGGCGGAAGAGTTAATGGAAATTTTGTCGGCACCGGCATTGAGCAGGCGGTCTACGTCACTCAGTTCGTTGATCCCTCCCCCAACGGTAAAAGGAATACTGATATTGGCAGCAATCCGCCGGACCAGTTCGGCAAAAGTCTTACGCCCTTCATGACTGGCGGTAATATCAAGAAACACCAGTTCGTCGGCTCCCTGCTCGCTATAGGCACGCCCCAATTCTACCGGATCACCGGCCTGGCGGAGGTTTACGAAATTCGTCCCTTTCACGGTCTGCCCGTCTTTGATATCGAGACAAGGTATAATTCTTTTTGCTAACACGATTCTATATTTACGATTTTACGTTTGATTAATGGTTGACCACAAAATTACACAGAACTCCAAAGAGTGCAACGATTAGAGAAAACAGAACTCTGTAAAACTCCGCATTACCCTGTGGTTAAATAAATGCCTGAAGCTCTTTAAGAGTGATACGCCCCTCGTAAAGAGCCTTGCCGAAAATGACGGCAGGCACCCCGGCTTCGTGCAACGCTTCAATGTCGGCCACACTGCTCACTCCACCACTGGCTATCAGGTAAAGGGTGGGATGCTCTGTCAGTATCTCCTTATACAGTTCCAGGGAAGGTCCGGCCAGCATACCGTCACAACTGATGTCGGTACAGATCACCTTTTCAACGCCCTTTTTCGTATAATCTTTTAGAAAAGGGAAAAGTTCACAGTCACTTTCGTCCTTCCAACCGTTGACAGCTATCTTATGATCTTTGACATCGGCGCCCAGAATGATTTTTTCACTGCCGTAACGGTCTATCCAACGACAAAACATATCAGGGTTCCTGACAGCTATACTGCCGCCGGTAACCATCTGCGCCCCGTTCTCAAAAGCGATTATCAGGTCTTCGTCGCTCTTCAGCCCACCGCCGAAATCGATAATCAGCGAAGTGCGGCTGGCTATCAGGTCGAGTGTCCGGTAGTTGACCACATGATGTGAAGCAGCACCATCCAGATCCACAACGTGCAGACGCCGGATGCCATTGGCCTCAAACTCCTTGGCAACCTCCACCGGGTTTTCATTATATACCTTTTTGCTATCATAATCTCCCTGGGAAAGGCGTACACACTTCCCGTCGATAATATCAATGGCCGGAATTAATTCTATCATCTGTCTGTTCTCAATTAACGGTTTAAACTTCCGGGGGAATCAGAGCTCCAGGAAGTTCTTTATAATTCTCTCACCCGCCACCCCACTTTTTTCGGGATGAAACTGGGTGGCATAGAAGTTATCTTTATGCAAAGCGGCACTGAAAGGGTGGATATAATCGGTCTCGGCAGCCGTAAACTCACTGACGGGTACATAATAACTATGTACGAAATAAACAAATTCATCACGGGTGAATCCTTTGAACAAGTCACTCTTCAACTGACCGATGGTATTCCATCCCATGTGGGGTACCTTATCCTCGTGTTTCCGGGGCACAAAACGTTTCACATCGGTATCGAAAATCCCAAGGCAACCGACGTTCCCCTCTTCGGAGAAACGACACATCAGCTGCATGCCCAGACAAATGCCCAATACCGGCTGGCGGAGTTCTTTAATGAAACGGTCCATACCACTCTCTTTGAGATGAAGCATAGTAGTCTCAGCCTCCCCCACCCCGGGAAAGATCACTTTATCAGCGGCTTTCAACACCTCTTTGTCAGAGGTAATCACCGCTTCCACTCCCAGGCGTTTCAATGCATAGTCCACAGAACGGATGTTACCTGCATTATATTTGATAACTGCTACTTTCATTTTAATGTACTACATTTAGTCCGCAAAAATAACGAATTATTGCAAAACCACGAAAAATCGGAGCAAGAAGTTTGAATTAAAAGATAGATTTATAACAGATAGAAAGATTTTCGGCATATAAAACGAATAAGTATTATCCGAAAGGGAAAACAGAAAGAAAACAGGAGGCCAATTACACTATTATTTTTTCACACTTTTTTTTCAAACTAAATGGCTTAAAAATGAGGAACTAAGCCAAAATCGCTTCATTTTTTTCAAAAAACTTTTCGTTCAGCTATTGCAGGTTTCGGAAAAATGCCTACCTTTGCAACCGCAATCGAGAGAGATAGCGATTAAGAAATGAAATATTGGTGCGTTAGTTCAGTTGGTTAGAATACATGCCTGTCACGCATGGGGTCACGGGTTCGAGTCCCGTACGCACCGCATCTCAAATCTTAATAAAAAAAATAAAATTGGTGCGTTAGTTCAGTTGGTTAGAATACATGCCTGTCACGCATGGGGTCACGGGTTCGAGTCCCGTACGCACCGCATCTCAAATCTTAATAAAAAAAAATAAAATTGGTGCGTTAGTTCAGTTGGTTAGAATACATGCCTGTCACGCATGGGGTCACGGGTTCGAGTCCCGTACGCACCGCATCTCAAATCTTAATAAAAAAAAATAAAATTGGTGCGTTAGTTCAGTTGGTTAGAATACATGCCTGTCACGCATGGGGTCACGGGTTCGAGTCCCGTACGCACCGCAGATATTAATAATAATTTTATATGATCCTCTGTTTTCTTTCATAAAACAGAGGATTTTTAGTATATCTATCAAAATACAGAATTAAAAGCACCAAAGCCTTCCTTATTGCATCCAAAAACCGACACGACTAATACAAAAGCAAACCACCTATCCGGAAATTAAAAAATAACTTTTGCCCAGCATATTTAAATACATACCGAACAAAAGTTATTCATAGCAGACTACATCACGCACAAAAACAATCAATTCGCTTCCATTTGCTTATCAAACGCTTGTTGAATCAACTCCATGATATCATCCAATTCATTCATATTCGAAATACCGACTTCTACATCGCCATTGCCCCATCGTCCCAAGTTGGATACATCTTTACACAAACCTTTTGGATCAAGTATATCTGCAAATGCTACATTTAGAGAAAGACGCAACCGGGATTTCTGAGGCACGACATCCACAAAATTAGTATAAGCCTTAAAGGCAATATACAACTTCTTGAGTTCCTCTTTTACGGAAGGATCTATATTCATGATCCTTCTGCGCAAGGCCTGAAACAGAGTAAGTATGTCCCCCTTCAGATATTCATAGTGCTCCAACGTATACTCTGCAGAATCTCTCTCCACAGATCTATAAACTTCGAGTGTCTCCGGCGATAATAACGGAAATCTCCATATTTCTTTAGCTTTCTCAGCCAATTGCCCCGCACGCACAAGTATCTGCTCTTCGTTCCACGAACTGATTTTCCTCAGATATGAATTGAGGCGAATAGGAGAATCGTCGAAACCTCCCTCCATACTCTTCTTTTCTTGGAACGGACGATCACTCAATTCCGAATTATAACCAGTCAGAGTCAGATTACCAAGTGTGTGTAAATATTTACCCTGGACTTCTACCCAACCTTCCCCTAACATTTCTTGCCACTCGTGTGATAGATTAGGATTTTGGGGCATAACATGCTCGATGGTATAATCAGAAATATTCACCATCTCCTTACGCTGAAAATTTTCCAACCGATTTAAAAGGTAGTTCCTGTTACGGAAATTATAAACATCTTTGGTTTGTAGGAAAGTAGTGAACTCCGTATCGTTCGGAAAGCGCTTATAACTATCCAGCAATAGGAATGCAGCTTTCAGGCCATCCATATAATTCGCTTTATCGAATGACTTATAGAGAGTAGCGAACGTCTTATTCAGGCTATTTGTCGGTATGCCGCAAATGGCACGTCTGAACACATAATTCTCAACTAGACAAAGAGCTTCGTAGAACTCGTCCCTACTGATAACTTCGTTGACATAATCGTTGTACAACGGTAATAAAAACGGGTAACTAACGTCAACCCTCAACTGGCTGATGCGTTTGAAAGCCCCGCAAAGCTGCTTATCCGGCTCTTTGTGAAGCACCATGTTGACGTAATATCCGGAATAAGTATAAATGTCTTTGACTACTTCGCTGATCGTATCGGGAGCTTTTCCCCCTATCACATAGGCCTTGAAAGCATCGTACACCATATCGATACGAGGAATGGTGCCTGTCTTCACTGATAAGTAATCGCGCATGAAGCTATTAAACAGCGCCGCATATTCACTACCATATCCTTGTTCCATAGGATACCAATAAGATTCATAAAGTGAGGTCTGCAAGTGAACTTCTTGTCCCATCAGCACGTAATTGCGAATCAAGTCGGCTTGTGATAAATCAAGTCCCGTACTGTTCATACTTTCAAATATCAATTGTGGGTTGTCCTTCTCCTTTTCAAGAGCCACATCCACAACAAACAGTCGCTGTACTCCGCTATAAATAGCTACCACATTCTCCTTGTTTATCTTACTTTTAAAGAAGTCATAGTTTTCAATGATGCGTTGTGACCTCCCCTCGGACTGAGGAATCCCCTTCAATAAATTTATATAGGTATCTTTATCTCTGCGGGTCAGCAGAAGTTTATACCGCAATTCATTATCTTCTTCCGGGTTAATCAGATAATAGTTCTGAAGTTTAGTGAAGCTGGTATCTATCTCTACCGCATTCTCTTTTATAAAATCGGCAATAGCCGCTATCAGCAAAGAGACGGTGGTCAAGCGCTGCTGTCCATCAATAACCAGAAGTTTAGGCACATCGGACACTGTATGTATACTCTCCTGAAAATAAACGATAGAACCGATAAAGTGCCCTTGGACAGCAGAATCGTTGCTAATACGCAAAATATCATTCAACAATTGATTGCATTGAACCAGTTGCCAACTGTATGTACGCTGATAAATGGGAATCACAAACTGTCGTGGTCCCTTTATGATGCTTAAAAGATTATTGGAAGATGCTTTCATAGATTATGCTTATTTTACGATAACAAAAGTATTCTTTTTCCCGATTATAAGAGAATAAAATAGGAAAATTATCAATAGCTTCCTGTTTTTGTCCGTTCATTGACCAATAATATTTCTCACTACCTTTGATTGAACATAATAGAGACAGAGCTTAATGATTGTCCATAATTTAACAAGGGAGTTAGTTTCCATGATAAAACTACAAAATTTAAAAAGGAACTTAAAACTCTGATTAAAACACGGGACAAGTGCACGAAGGACTTGAGAATCTTCTTGTTCGTAGACGATATTAATCGATACTCTGAGAAGAAAATCATCCAATCGATCGATTCTTAACTCAGAATATTCTATTACCGATATTTAATAGCAAAGAATTTACTAATCAATCAGTATAATAAGATACATCGAGAGAATATCTGGATCAGCAGCAAATATTTACGTCACTTAATCGAATTGTTAGTACTGGTCAGTAAAACTAAGGATGTATCTTTTGTCATCAGGCAAAAAGAGGAAACACAGGGAAATACGGTTGAAACATATTCCATCACTTTACTAAAAGATATCCATGTGAACCGAACAAACTACGCGATTCTATTGAATGTGCCCGATACACGGTTATAGCCTATTGAGAGCCGGTCATAGACTTGGGAAAATACATATAACTCGAAAAAAATACATTTTTTTTTGCTCACTCCTGAACAAAAATGATTTCTTCTGCGTTTATAATTATGCAAATCGGCCTGAAGCGCTTTATGCCTATGGGAATATCCATAATAGTCGCACCGTATGCCTCCCCGGCATAGACAGGTAAGATTGCATAGTAGTTTTGTCGTGTTTTATTTTGTGTTTGTGTTGTGACGGTGCTGCGATGTGAATCGAAGTACCGTTTTTTTTGTACCTACCTCTCAGAAGCTAAAAGATTTACCATAAAAGAAGCAGAATACAGAGTAACGGGTTAAATGTTCCGATGGACGAATTGTCCGTCGATCCAAAACGTGGCATGCTCAGAACGGAACTTCAGTAAAACGTATTCCGGATCAGTCGGCCCCTTTGGAAAATGGGCGATAAACCAGTCTTGCCAATACTTCTGTTTAAGTCCGGCATCTGTCACTACCTCCACTTCACCCGTCAGGGCAACGCTATTCCCTTGTTCGTAGAAACAAAGACCCGCTTTCGGGTTGCTCCGGAAATCTTTCGTTTTCACAGAATGTTCTCCGGTTGCCATCCAAATCTCAGAAAGACCTTCCGAAGCAATCTTGCTCAAAGGGACAGGGCGGGGATATCCCTCTTGATTGACTGAACTGAGTATTACCGTTTCACAACCTTGCAGCAAATCTGCTGCTCTTTCGTTTAATGATTTCATTGTATATGTTATTTAGATTGATAATCCCTGCAAATATAAGCTTGCCAACCTACCCCGGCGTTGTAAAAAAACGACTTTTATAGAATAAGAAGCAGACTAAATTTCTTACAGACATAGTTTATTTTACGCTCGCGATACAATGCCTGTACCCGAAACTAAATCCGAAACGCTTTTCTAAAGGAGATTTCCTTTATCACCCAACCGGTATTTTATTTCTCAATATACGTCAGCAGCCCCTCTTGCGGTAAGGTCGGAGAAAGGAATGATTCTGCCGTACCGCCGGACAGCGTCTTGACCTCTTTCAGGAAGTGCGAAACATCGTAATATCCGGCATTCACCGCTACCGAGAGCAGGTTATTTGCCTCCGTCGTACTTTTCAGCAGATCGATCGCCTGCCTGAACTTCACAATCCGACTGTATTCTTTAGGGGTAAATCCGGTAAACAGCTTGAACCTCCGTTCCAGATGCCGTTGACACAAACAGGCATCTTCTGCCAGCAAACGGATCTCCCGCTGACCGTGGTACAAATGAATGTGGTTTACCGCAAAAACAATCTGTTTGTCCACTACATCGTGCTTGTACATCGACCGCACCAATACTGTCTCAATACACTGAATCCTGCTCCGCAAATCCGGAAGCTCGTAGAGTCGCTCTGTAAACGAATCATCGAACAGCTTGATTCCCAAGTCGGCACTGCCGATCCGTTGACCGGCCAACTCCTGCACGGGCAAGTCCATGAATCGGAATAATCCGCAAGGATGAAAACGAATACCAACCATGTGAACCGTTTCGGTATACGCGACCAACTCCGAATAACGTTTCATCGGTCCCACGAAAAACGAACGGCAAGACGGCATGATCCGCCCTTCGTTGCCTACCGGTTGTGTTATCCCGCCCAAAGCGAAAATCAAATCGGTACACCCGTCCGGCAGGACGTTGATACGCATCCCATACTCAGAACTTCCTTTGAACTCCCAAATTTTATCGACGTAAGGAGCCAGCAGTCCACAAGGTTGATATTCTCTATACATACTTCAATTTCGGGCAAATATAGTGAGAATCACTCACACCTGCTATTTATCCGAATACAAACCGATATGGTTTCCTTCGCTATCGGCAAAAACAGCGAAATGTCCCCTGCCTTCAGCGTCAATCTTCGTCTCGGGGATAATGACTTTCCCGCCTTTCTGCAAGACACGTTCCAGCGACTTGCCGATCTCTTCGCAATAGAAGTGAATCAATGTTCCTCGCTCCGAAGGCAGGAAATCGGGTGCCCACGACACCGCTCCCACCGCTTCGCCCTGCTCCATGAAGCAGGCCATCTTCTCCTCTTCATGCTCCGAGACCGCCAATTTGATGTCCAACACTGTTTCATAAAATCCTACCGCCCGGTGGAAATCTGCCGCCGGAATCTCAAAAAACGCAATAAACTTTTCCATTTTCTTTCTATTAATAAGATGAATACTGTATGCCGGAAGTCACGTCTCCCAAGCACACCGCAAAAGTAGGGCAAAGCACCCGCCCCGGATAGTAGAAAACAGACATCATTCCTCCACGGAGAAATAATCGGAATAAGGAGCGCAAACAGCTAAGTATTCCGCCGGAGTATATCCCGAAAAGAGTTTGAACTCCTTAATCATGTGCGATTGGTCGAAGAAACCACATTCGCAGGCCAGTTGCGCAAACGAAATGCCCGGCTGGCATTGCAGGGTGTACAACGCCCGCTGTATCCGCACAATGCGCAGAAACTCCTTGGGAGTAGCGCCTACGTACTCCGCAAACACCCGCCCAAACTGCTTATTGCTCAGGCAGGCTACGTCCGCCAGTTGTGTCGTACGGATGTGCGGATGGAGGGTCACCGCCTCCAAAGCAGTCGAAACCCGCTTCAGGTTGTATTCGGGAAAAGCGTATAGACGGCTTAACAGAAACTCTTCTATCAGGCGGATGCACGCTGCCTGATCCGGCATATCGGCTACCCGCCTGCCCAGATCAACCAACTGAGGATCGTCCGTTTCTTCGGTATTTACATTCATCCCACGAAACTCGCTGACCGGCATGTGAAGAAAAGCTTTTGCGGCAAAGGGCTGAAAAACGACTACGATCATCTCCAGCATCCCCGTAGACTCGACATCGGAATAGCCGAACGCCTGCCCGCTGATGAAAGAAGAGGGTTGCAACCGGCCTTCGGTCAGTGAAAGCAGTTGGCGTCTCCGGTGAAAAACCATCTGGACGCACCCCACGGGCAGCGTCCGTTCGGATACCGGCGCAAGCGCATCGTCGCTCAATACCCAGTAATGCCGGACATAAGGGACGAGTGGCGCTGTGGGCTTTATGATTCTGAATGATTGCATAGGTTACAAATATATTGTTTTTTTAGATCATCCAAGCAAAGATAAGGGACGGGAAAAAGAAGGGATAGGAAAAAAGAGACAAAGCAAAATCGGGTTACCGAAAACGGCTGTCAGAAAGAGGATGGATGCACGTATGAATTGTACTCTGATATATAACAATATTAAGTGAGAGCAAAAGGATGAGTCTGTTTCGGCTTACAGATTATAACAATACAGTAACCTATTGATAAAACGAATAAAAAAAACTACGAGAAGAATCCCGTAGTTTTCTATTTACACAAAATGATGGACAGTGCCGATTTAACTTTGATAATAGAATATTTCCATCCATTATTTGTCATACACCTTCAATATCACTTTTCCTCCATTAGTCGTAAAATCTATCGGCCCGGGGTAATACTTCTTTTGTCCCTTCCTTTTTTGTCCCCAATAATCTTCTATTAAATCTATCACTGTTCCATTTTCTTTATTAAAAGATTGATCTGGTATGGAAGCACGACCTAAGTCCTTCATACTAATCTTGTCACGGTACTTTTCATCCTTCCAGTTTTCAGGAACATTCATTTGCAAATACCATCCATCCGTTTTTTCTATCACTTGAATATCTGCATCGAAGCCGGAGTTAACAGTAGCATTTTTATCCAAGCCTGAGGATACCGCCTCTCCCCAATAACAGTTTTTCTCCATCTGTACAGGCAATACATAATCATCATACTCCGTCATTTCGGCTCTGGTAAAGATATTATTGAAATAAGAGACATTTCCACAAGGACAGTCGTGATATCCCATAATCTCCGTCCCATGAGGTACAAGATAAGGTGTTTTACGCGGATCTATATTATTCAGTTTCCAAACTTTCCAAACAATCAAATTATGAACGAAAGCCATGCCTTGCGACAGTTTGATCTGGGCGAGTTCTGGAGACAAGAACAGATTATTGTCAACTAAAATAGGCCCATGGTTCACTTCAAATGAAACTTCCACGACCCTGTTGTCATGCAAAAAATTTCTTGTCACCCTTGCACCTTGCGCCATCCAATCAAGCCAAATACCACCCTCTACACGATAAATATGATTGCCTGAGATCTCCACATCTACAGCAGCATGTATCTTAATTCCCGCCATTTCATATCCCCAGAATAAGTTCTGTGTGCTAATATCATGCACGGTATTGTTCTCTATCTTACTGAAAATAGCCCCCAAGCTACCCACAATACCGGCTTGTCCACAATAAGCCACGCTGTTGTTACGTACCAGATGCCCTCCGATATGCTCTTTATTCCAATTGTGCCGAAGTGCACGCTTCACACAATTGACATACCCTTCTTCTGATTCTGATTTATTGTCCCATTCGTCTCCATACTTACCTAAAGTAATCCCCACACACTTGGAATGGGTGATTGTATTGTTCTCAATAACCCATCCTTTACTCCAGTGAGTCCCCAACAAGCCAACTTGTTCTGCTGTGGGAGGCGCCCAAGGGGTAGCTGCCTGACTCAGCTTAAATCCGTTAACCACAATATAATTCACATAAGGTTTTTCCGGATAAAAGACAGATTGCCTTACATTGATTTCAACCAGCTCTCGATTGGGATTCTTATTGCTAAAATTAGCGTACAGACGTGTAGTATCCTGCTCTACTCTGCAAAACCACAACAAACTATCACCTTTATTCTGCAAAACATTGCTCAATGACGGATTCTCCATCAGAGCTATATCATTCAGATATATCTCTCCTGTATGACACCACTTGCCTCTCTCAAACCAGTCACCATGTAAAGTTTCAGCATATGGATTAAACTCACCGAAAAATTTATTCGGTATTCCGACTTCCCAAGTTGTATCATTTACCTTCTTCCAACCTTTAATTACCTCCGAACCTTTTATCTCTACATTCTCCCCTTTAGCTGCCATAAAGACGATCGGTTTTTCTTCCGACTCTCCACCCCGTGAAGGAGAAACCCTTTCACGATAGATACCTTCATGCACAATAACCGTATCTCCCGGCTCAGCCATATCGGCAGCAGCTTGTATCGTCTTCAAAGGATAGGCAAAACTACCAATTGATGCATCGTTTCCTGTCGAAGCGTTCACATGTATACCATGACTCCGCTCTGTCTGTAATTCTACTACCATCAAAGATTTACCAGATAGCCCGAGTTTCATCATTTTACCCGCTGAGGGAACAAACGACTCTACCCTCACCTCTTCCGGATGTTGTAATGTATTAAAGCTCAATTCCGACCGTGGAGCAATCTTCATACCTTTCCTCACACGGAAAGATTTCTTTATTTGACTGAAATCTATTTTACAAAGTTGATCATTCTGACTAAAATTCAGTACAACCAATGTCAACTTGTCCCGTCTCTTATTCCAAGCAGCCTGAATCACAATATCCGGGTTCTCCTTTTCCTGCTCTATTATTTGAGGATACGCTATATCCAATGAATTCAAGAGAGCGAAAGCCACCCCCGAAGCATTCAGATAAGTACCTTCCTTAGGAGTATTTATCAAACATTCTCCCCAACCATCGGACAGGTTTGTAAAATTGGCTGTAAAGAAACTTCCACCCATATTCTGATAGGCAATGTATTGCTCCACCATGTTCATGGCAAATCCCCAACGGATGGAAGCATTAAAGAGAGTTTCTTCCCCACCTGTATCCTTCTGATTCAGTCCATCGGTATTTCCTTCGCTTCGGGTTACCGGAGCACGAAACTCCGTATGGCATAATTTGATGTCTGTGCCGTGTACCTTGTTATATGCATCTAAAATTACGATATCAGTGCGCATCTCTTCTGGGGTTCCTCCCCTGTTTGTAATCAAATCTACATAAGGTCCGACAATCTCTAATATTTCCTTAAACTTCTTATTAAACAACCAATAATTACCCACCGCTATTTTGATTGAAGAATCTTTTGCTTTCATCGCTTTCGCAAAATCTACACAACGATTGGCATACGTGATAGCGTCGAACCGACGGTAAGGTTCATTCTCCAATTCCCAGTATTTCACATTCAACGGTTTGGTACGGCCATAGGCAATACGTTGTGCATTAGTAGGATTATTACAGAAATCAACCCAGTCTGCGGCACTGTATTCATTATTAAACATAACAGGTACACAAAAGAAAGGTTCCGCCCCCACTGCTTCGCAAAGATCCACCAGTTCGAATGTACCTACATCATTCAGCAATTCACATCCCCACCAAGTATCATAGCTGACCGGTCTTTCTTCACGTGAACCAATTCCCGAACGCCAGTCATAAAACGAAGTGAAACATCCGCCCGGCATTCGCATGGTCTTGGGACGAAGTTCATTCTTGATACGTTCAACCGATTCACATTTCCAACCTTTTATTACATCATCTGCCATCAATGATAGCAGATCTATCCCTATACGGCTGCCCGCAGGCACTTCTACGGTATAAGTACACCAGCCTTCATAATCCGTCGCATCCAATGAAGAACTGTACAAGATAAATTGATTTGTATTCACAGCCAATTCAGTCATTGACAACGGAGCATGGAAATCACCTTCTTTATAAATGGCAATGGTTACCGGGACACTCTCCTTTGAATATTTCTCTTCGCTTAGGTAACCACCGGATGAGAAAAGGCCTGAAACAGTATATCCTTTTCCCTTTTCAATATAAATGCGTTCTTGAACTAATAGGGTTGGAGTTTGCTTTTTACGATTATCAATCTGCAAAAAGTACTTTCCATGAGCCGATGGCCAATAATTATTGAATATAAGAGGTAACTTTTCTTCTTTTCTTCCATCAGCAAGCAGATACCACTTTGGCTCTTCATAGCCGGAATGCCACCACTTAGCTTCCTTCACATCCCCCCGGTAACACGTGTACCAAGAGTTTGACTCACTTACAGGTTTCGTATTCTCAAAACTGCGGTTAAAGAGAAGTTCACCCCACAACAAGTCGCTTCTGCCAAACCCCATTTCAAAGAAACTACCCCATAAATAAGGACTCACAGGTGTACTTGTTTTATCTTTATCTATAATTTTAATTGTATTCTGTGCATGCAGATCTGCCAGAAGCAGACATATTAATAAAAAACTTACTATCTTATTCATGATATCAAATTATATTTTATCCAAACTTCACAAATAACGAAACACTTAAAATCCAAACAATGTTAAGAATTTTAAGATACAAAATCTACTGTCCCCAAATCTTCACACGCTTAGCAGAAGGAGCTTTTTCAATCGGGCCTATACATGGCGATTCTAAAGTACGTTCATTACCCAGCCCATCTTTACTCATCTTAAAGGAAGAACCATCCGGATTTTCGAATGTATAACCAGTAAGTTGCGCAATTCCGAGACGCTCCGTATCTATTTTCCTTCCTTTATAGAGGTGAAAATCAGAAAAGATGACATCAGATAGCAAATAAACCTCATCGGCTGTTTCTTCTATTCTAAAATTCGGATTCCACTCGGTCTTCTCCCAACCTTGTTTTTTATCTTTCATAGGAGATGTGCCTTGACAGAAGAGGTTATCTTCAGCATAAACAGGTAGCCGTGTTACATTGAAAGCCTCCAGACCATAGAGTGCTTTCTGCGGGGTACTCCCTAACCATTGATTTGCTTCTTTGGCTTGATTACTTGCAAAAACGTTTCCATAGAAACGATGGTCACCTTCATTCATGATGCTCACCCCTTTCACTTGCGTGGAATGTTCCAATTGATAAGGAGTATATCGTGAATCATCATAACGAACAAAACTGCCGGCAAAGAGATTGTGTATAAATGCGCCTCCATTGCTGCACTCAGCCAATGACTTTGCAGAGAGAACAATATTATTGTCAACAATATAAGGTCCGTGATCAACTTCAAAGAATAAATCATGACTTACATTATCATACAAAATATTGGATGATATTCTTGCTCCCTGTAACATCCAGTCAAGCCAGATACCATAATTACCACTTTTATGAATACGATTATGGTGTATGTAGGCATCAATAGCACCGTGCAGTTTAATACCTGCCATCTCGGCTCCATTAAACTGCTGTTTGCACAAGATGTTGTATATGTGGTTGTGATGGATTTCACTGAAAGCTCCACCCATACTGCCACATATTCCGGTTTGCTCACAATCTGAGATGATATTGTTTCGCACAATGTGTGAACCGATGTTAGCCTTGTCCCATCCGCGACGCAGCGTGTTGAAGATTACCTCTATATAATGTAGGGTACCATCAAGACGAGAATCGTAGCAATCCAAATTATGACCACTGCTACGCTCCTTACCCAAAGTGATGCCATTGGCACGTGAATTTTTGATGACGTTTTTTTCTATAATCCATCCCTTGCACCAGTGAGTAGATACCATTCCCACTTGTTCGGCTGTGGGTGCCGCCCATTGCGTGGCTGCTTGGTTAAAATGGAAACCGCGAATGGTGATGTAATTCAAGCCCTCACGTGTGGGATAGAAGCAAGTGGGGCGTACTGATACTTCCACCGTTTCTTTGTTTGGATCCGCATTACCAAAATTGGCATAAATGGTGGTATGTTCGCTATCCACCTCGGCAAACCACACACAGGTGCTTCCCTGGGGATCGCGAATGGTGCGAAGTGTATCAGGAAAATACACCTTATCCAGACTAAACTCTTCGTATAGAGATACGTCATTCAGATAGACATCAGCGGTGTGATGTTCTTTTTTCGACCATAGCCAGTCACCATACAAGCGGTCATTAAAAGGATTATAATCACCAAAGAAGTCATTAGACAATACTGTTTTCCACACATTCTTATTCTTCTTCTCCCGTTTCCATCCGGTCACTATTTCTGAGCCTTTCACTTCAGCTTTCTCACCATCGGCTACACGATAAAGAATACGTTTCCCGTCACTCTCACCGCCATTCAAAGGATTCACCCATTCGCGGTAAACTCCATTGTGTGCCGTTACTGTATCACCAGGTAAAGCCAATTGTGCAGCACGATTAATAGTTCTTAAGGGAGTAGTAAGACTTCCATCAGCCGCATCATTGCCGGTAGGCATCACATGATAGTCCTTTGCAGCAAGATGTCCCACAGCACACAAAGCGATTAATATCAATCCAATAATTTGCTTCATCTTTTTACTTTTCATAAATTAATTAATAATACGATATGTCTTTCACCATCTAAAACAAATGGCTATGTTGCAAATGCTATGACCCAAATTAAGTTGTCAAAAGACAATGCTTATCAGCTATAGCAAGTATATGATCAAGTTGACAACGAGCTGCATTGTAATTTTTTAAAAGACACGAATTGCATGAGAAATCACCGACAGATTAGACATAGCTCCATACTCTTTAGAAGAAATAACCAATTACAGCTTGCCAACCTCATACTTTTTCTGTCATATCAGTACAAGAAGTATTCAGGTTCTCCTTTCAACATCACAGATTTGGATATAACTTTAGAGGTAAATCTCTCAGGAGCACTCGGGCAGACATTACCGACATAAAAAATGACTAAACCAGGCACCGTAGTAATTCCTCCCGTCTCATCAACATAAGCTAGATTTCTTGTGGAAAGTCTAAATTCGACCACTTTACTCTCCCCCGGCTTAAGCTCAACCTTCTTAAAACCAACCAATTGGCAAAATGGCGTTTCGTGTGCAATGGCCTTGTGAGATAAGTAGAGTTGTACAACTTCCTCCCCCGTACACTTACCTATATTACGAACTTCAACCTTGACACTCAACGTATCGCCAATCTGTGTATCTATAGGGCATTCCAACTTATTGTATTTGAAAGAGGTATAACTCAATCCATAGCCAAAAGGATATAATACATCCCCATTAAAATAGCGATATGTTCTATTAGCCATAGAGTAATCTTCGATGGGGGGAAGATCAGCATCTGAACGATAAAAAGTGATAGGTAACTTTCCAGAAGGATTGTAGCGTCCGAACAAAATATCTGCTAAAGCTGTTCCGGTTGCTTGACCGCCATACCATGCCTGGATGATAACCGGTAAATTTTCTGCCTCCCAATTAAAAGCCATAGCACTACCCGACATACAAATAAATACCATCGGTTTATTCAGTCCGTTAAGCTTCTTCATCACTTCAGTCTGAATTGAAGGCAAGTTAATAGTGGTTCTATCTCCCCCCACAAACCCTTCGATACCACCGGCATCTCCTTCTTCACCTTCTAACATCGGAGATATGCCGCCAACATAAATTATCAAATCTACATCTTTATATTTATTTATAAAGTTATTAAGATCGACTCCTTTATTCAACTTTGTAAAATCAGAAACCGCATCATATACCACCTCAACATCTCTTTCTGCCCGTAAGGCTTCCAAAAGGGTTATGTTCTTACTGGGTACTCCATTATAATTGCCAAGCTGGGTAGTCTGATTGTCAGCATTAGGACCTATCAAGGCGATTTTCTTAACTTTGGAGGAGAGAGGCAGTAGGTTCTTGGCATTCTTCAACAACACCATGGACTGGCGGGCCATTTTAAGTGCCTGCTCCTGATGCGGACGTGATTCAAGCACACTGTAAGGAATATTAGAATAAGGAACTTTATTCTGAGGGTCGAACATCCCCAAACGAAAGCGAATCCTCAGAAGTTTCTTCAAAGAAATATCAATTTGTTCTTCCGTTATCAAGCCTGCATTGACCGCTGTCGGCAATGAACGATAAGTATCTCCACATTCCAAATCAGTCCCATGCAACACAGCATCTGAAGAAGCAGAAATGGAATCCGGATGAGTTTTATGTCCATACAGGAAATCCGTTATGGCCCAACAGTCAGAAGTGACATAACCATCGAACTTCCAATCGTGAAGCAGAATCTTGCGCAAAAACAGGTTACTTCCGCAACAAGGCTGTCCGTTGAAACTATTATAGGCACACATAACACCTGACACATTCGCTTCTTTTATCAACCGATAAAATGCCGGCAAATAAGTCTCCCGCAAATCACGATCACTGGCGGTAGCATTGAATTCATGGCGTAAAGGTTCCGGACCACTATGAACAGCAAAGTGCTTGGCGCATGCCGACAACTTCAGATAATTAGGATTATCTCCCTGCAACCCCTTCACCATAGCTATTCCCATTTCAGATGTCAGATAAGGATCTTCACCATAGGTTTCGTGTCCACGTCCCCAGCGGGGATCTCGAAAAATATTCACATTTGGAGTCCAGAATGTCAGCCCCGTGTATCTTTGGAGGGTATTCGCTTTCTTCACAGAAGCATTATACACTGCTCTTCCTTCGTCAGAAATCATTTCAGCGGACTTAAAGAGTTCTTCTGGATTGAATGTAGCTGCCAGCCCTATAGGTTGTGGAAAAACAGTTACCTTTTCTGTGGAACGCGCTACACCGTGTAGACATTCATTCCACCAATTATAGTCCGGAATGCCCAGACGTCTTATCCCTTTAGAAGTATGTGTCATCTGAGAGACTTTCTCTTCTAAAGTCATACGAGAAACTAAATCATTGACACGGACATCAATGGATAAAGTGGTATCTAAATAAGCTGGAATGGTTTGAGCTTGCAAAGGAGGCATTCCAAAGAACAATCCTAACAATAAAATTCTGACAAAATAATACTGTTTCATCTTTTATATCTAATATTAATAATCAATATAAACTTCAACTTAACGATTCAATAATCTCACATTAATTACTTGCCTTCCTTCAATGGGAACGCTTTCTGACTTAAAACTACCTCCACTCACAGTCAGCGTATCGGTGGACATGGCACGAATAGAATATTCCCCCTTTGAGTTTGTGACAACTTCTTCTTTCCCAACTTTGACAGTTACTTGAGGCAACAGGTTTGCTTGTACATCCCGTATGGTTCCCTTTACCACTACCAGTGTAGCTGTTATATTCTTTGTTGAAGACACTTTTTTCTCCTTGTCCCTCAAAGTAGGAATGTATTTCTCGGATGCACGCTCTACCGTTATCACTTTCTTAATGCGGATATCATCTGATGCACGGCCTATCTGTAACTCAAACGCACCCGGTTCAACCACTTTTTTCATCTCCTTGTTGTAGAGGGCTAGTTCTGACACGGGAATCTTAATTTTCACTTGCTTCGTTTCTCCTTTCTCGATAAGCACTTTCTCGAAACCCTTCAGTTCCTGAACAGGCATCACGACACTGGAAACCATGTCACGCACGTAAACCTGCGGCACTTCCAGACCATCGTAATCGCCTGTGTTGCGAATTGCTATCTTCACCTCAATCACATCTTCACAAGCGTAATCTTCTTTGGAGGTAGTGGCAGAAAGATATTCAAAGTCTGTATAGCTCAATCCGTGGCCGAATGCCCACAATGCTTTCGGCGAAGAGAACACATAATCTTTGCCGGGTTTATTCTTACTGCCCGGTGAGCGGTAGAAGCCCTTATCTGTAGGCAAATAGTTATAATAACAAGGTAGATGTCCTACACTTTGCGGAAAAGAATAATTCAATTTTCCCGATGGATTAACCTTACCCAAAAGCATGTCTGCAAGGGCTAGTCCACCTTGTTCACCGGGATACCACTGTACTACAATCCCCGGTATATTTTCCTTTATCCAAGACATTGCAAAAGGCTTTCCGGATAATAGAACAGCAATTACCGGTTTGCCTGTAGCATGAATGGCCTCCACCAAATCTTCCTGTACACCTGTCAAGGTCAAGTCACTTAAATCAAAACCTTCCCCACAAGTGGCATTACTATAATCACGCGCCAAAGAAGCACTTGCCGAACCGACGACAACAATACAAACATCACTTTTCTTTGCTACATCCACCGCTTCTTTAAATCCCGAACGATCATCCGTAACCAAATCACATCCCTTGGCATAATTCAATGTCAACTGATTACCGACTCTTTCTTTCATAGCTTCAAGTAATGTAACCCCGTCCTTATTGTCACGACTCCATGTATAATCCCCAAACTGTACCTGATCAGCATTAGGACCTATCACAGCTATGGATTTCAATTTGTTCATTTGTAAGGGCAAGATATTGTTTTCGTTCTGTAGAAGAACGATTGATTCTTCAGCAATCTTACGAGCCAATGACACATGGGCAGGAGCATGTACTACTTTATCATAGTTCTTTTCCATTGGTAATGAGTATTCAAACAGTCCCATATTAAACTTGGCCGTTAAAATACGAGCCACTGCCTGGTCAATATACTTCACATCCAACATTCCGTTCTCCACCAATTGCTGAAGCTCAGCGTAACTATTGTCTGAAGCTTCGGCATCCAGTCCGGCCGTCAATGCCTGAATAGCAGCTTCTGCACTGTTCTGTGCCGTTTTATGAAAATAGTTCAGCATACCTATCGCTCCCCAATCGGAATAAACATATCCTTGGAAGTCCCACCGGTCACGTAAAAGTTCCGTCATCAGATAGTGGGAAGAAGAATTAGGTTCATTGTTCCAAGAATTATATGAGGACATCACCGCCCAAGGTTTGGCTTCTTTTACTACAGTTTCAAAAGTTTTCAAATAGATGGAAAGTAACTCCCGCTGTCCGCACGATACAGAAGCAAGATTCAATCCTCCCCGAGGAGTACCATGGGCACCGAAGTGCTTGATCATTGGTGATACTTGATTATCAAGATAACCTCTCACTTGCGATACCCCCATACGCGACACCAGAAAAGGATCTTCACCGAAACATTCTTCCACTCGTCCCCAACGCAAATCACGGCAGACATCAATGACGGGAGTTAAAGATTGTGTGATGCCTTGTGCCGACAACTCTTTTGCTATGGCAGAAGTCATTTCGTAAGCCAGTATAGGATTAAATGTACTTCCCAATGCGATAGCTTGTGGAAAAATAGTAGATCCGTCGTGTACAGAGCCATGTAGAGATTCAGTCAACGTGAATACAGGGATACCCAACCGGGTCTTCTCGCGCATATATTTTTGTACTTCATTCATCAAGGTCAGACATTCCTTTCCGGGCAAGGTAATACCTTCTATGAACCCATAGTTCTGCCCACCAATCATTTTCTCCAGTTTTTCCTCATTCAGTTTTCCATTCTCCATGATTGAATAAGCATGAATATGGCGCATTTGAGCAATTTTTTCCTCTAATGTCATCCTGCTTAACAGATCCTGTACCCTTACCTCTACAGGTAGTGAAGCATTCTTATATTTAAAGTTGGTTTGTGCATAAAGACGGACACAAAAGCATATTGCCATCAATGAAAGAAATATTAGTTTTTTCATGATACACCGAATTTATTTATTATTGTTTTTGATTATAATCTTTTACCGCTTCATAAAACGCGCGAATATTATCCAATGGAATCTCAGGAGGTACATCGCAACCTGTAGATATCACGAAATTAGGATAAGCTGTGGTTCTTTGCAACAAAGCATAGGTTTGCCGATACACCTCCTCCGCAGTGGCTTGTTTGAAAATTCCAACCGGATCCAGATTACCCATAACCAACGCATTCGAAGGACATTCTTCCAGAGCAGCAAGCATATCTATTTTATTTCCAAAATGATATCCTTTAGCCCCCGTAGCAACCATAGCCTGAGTACATTGCCCCATATTACCGCAATTATGCAATATAACTGCAAAATGACTATCCTGGACCTCTTCGACGATTCGTTTGACAAATACAGAGGAATACTGCATACAATCTTCATTGGACAACAACCCTGCCGCCGGTTCTGCAATTATGACTCCGGCAGAGCCACAATCTTTGATGGCACGGCAATATTGGGTAATGAATTGAGTGCATTTATCCAATAACAGCAAAGCCGTTTCAGGCTCTGTGTAAATAGCCATCATTATTTCCGTCATGTCAAATAGGCGGCCTGCAAGAGAATACGGCCCAATGCAACCTCCAAAAACCGGTTTATCCAATCCTTTCGCAGCTAAACGGTTTGCCTCCAAATATTGCGGAATACGAGCTATATCCAGTGTAGGAATTTTCAATCCGACGACCTCTTCATAATTACTCACCAAGCGCCCTATAACATTGGGTACTTCATTCTCACTAAACTGAATCTGTGCACCAAAAGCTTCCGCCTCTACCGTCAGATCCATAATGACCGTACAAGCTGCCGACTGCGGATAGTTCATATTTAAAGCTTCAACTGCCTTAAAATGAACTTCACCATCGGTTACTGCATCCAGAACTCTTTTATTTAGCAGTTCAATGCCGGGATGGGTCATAATAGGTAATGCAACCTTTTTATCCGACACTATTATATACTCTATCCATTCATCTACATTCATATCTTACATCATTTATTTAATCTATTTTTATAACAGTCTTTTTTCCCACACAACTCACAACCGTATTTCTGCCTGGTCATCTGTCTACCGATTCCCACCACTCCACTCACCGATTTAATAGGGCACATTAATGAAGAGGCAGTCAGGCCGACTCCACAAGGCTGATCGGGAAGCAATGAAAAGAGAATCTGCTGATCAGAGACTTTCCATCCACAATAGCCGGGGCTATAAGGATAGCTTATTCCCAATCCTTTCGCCCCGAACTCCTTTTCTATTGCTTTGCACGTCTCCCTCACAGTAGCCTCAGCAATGGCCGAACCTAATGCATCCAGCAGGAACTCCTCAACAATCTGCCCCGATTTCTTGACAGCCTGTTGAAATCGTTCAAATTCCTCACCGGCTGTAGCCACAAACAGGGCACATAACTCCGCATTCTCCAAATAAGAAGTGATAATGCGTCCTGTCTGTAACCGGCATCCATTCAATATAATCCGAGATTTATCGGAAGCATCCAATGAAAAGACACGATATCCCCAACGAGGTTTACAAAGTTGAGTCACTTCTCTTTCCAGAGCGGAGAACATGGTCAATATTTCACCTTCCATCTTGTAACCTTTGCCCAGAGAAAAAACAAAGTCATCCCAGTCCAGACAAATGTCTTTCCATGAAAGCTCTCTATAGCGGAAATCCATATCAAGCCGCTCCTATCAGTTTCTTCGCCATTATTACCGCTGCATTAGCATTGCTTGTATATGCGTCAGCCCCTATCGAGTGTGCAAAAGCCTCATTGATCGGAGCGCCCCCCACCATCACTTTTACTTTTCCATACAATCCTGCCGTCTTCAAGTCATCTACTACTACCTTCATATAATTCATAGTAGTAGTCAGCAGTGCAGACATACATATGATATCTGCATTGTTTGTACGGGCAGCTTCTACAAACTTCTCACTGGAAACATCCACTCCCAAATTGACAACTTCAAATCCACAACCTTCGAACATAGAAGCCACAAGATTCTTGCCTATATCATGCAAGTCCCCTTTCACGGTTCCAATAACAATTTTACCGACATAGGCATCAGTCTCTCCCTGTAATAACGGTTTCAGAAGATCCAGTGCACCTTTCATGGCACGTGCACTCATCAGCAAATTAGGCACAAACACTTTTCCCGCCTCAAAGCGATTACCAATCTCTTCCATCGCCTTAATCATGTAATTAGTAATAATTTCGTTCGGAAGTACTCCTTCGGAGATTGCTTCATTGGTTACTGCAACGGCTCTGTCAAGCTTGCCATTTAAAATCGCATCGTATAAATCTGTCAAGTTCATGATCTTTTATTTTTATCAGTGGTTCATACAGTCTTTAAAGCATCAAGCATTGCTATTACATTCTCGACCGGCACATTAGCCTGAATATTATGTACTGAGTTAAATACAAAACCGCCATCTTTTCCCAAGATTTCGCATTGTCCGAGAACATGTCTGCGAATCTCATCCGGAGTACCGAAAGGCAACATCTTCTGAGTATCGACTCCACCTCCCCAAAAGGTAAGATGGCTTCCAAACTCCCTCTTCAACATTCCGGAATCCATATCCTTAGCATTAATCTGCACCGGATTGATAATGTCAAAACCAGCTTCAATCAGTCCCGGCAAAATAGGCACAATAGCACCACAGGAATGTTTGAAAACTTTCCAGGTAGTATGTTCATGAATCCAGTCGTTCATACGCCGATAATGAGGCAGCCAAAGCTCATTAAAAACCTCCACTGAGCAGAATTGCGACTCTTGGGAACCGAAGTCCGTACCACAGGTTAATACCACATCCACTTTATCACCCAATACCGCCCACAATTTCTCATAGTTTGCGATGGCGATATCCGTCTGTCTTCTAAATATTTCGTGTAAGTATTCCTGACGCATCACAGTGGACATATACCACTCCACCACACTGCGGATACCCTTCGGTTCTTTTAGCCCCATACCAGGTACAAAAGCAACATCTCCCAATGCAGTGCCACCGAAACTGGCTACCACTGCCCTGCCGGTGGCAGATGCTTCATCCACTTTTTTCTTGTAGGCATCCAATTCTTCATCGGTAATGGAGTTAAACTCTTCCAGATTGTCCATAGGATTCAGTTTATCTTCATCAATCGGCTGCTGTCTTTCGATGGCATTGATAAAGAAACAACCGTTCGGCATAACTGCACTCGGAGGATAGTTTTTGTCTCCCCCTGCATATACATAAACATCTCCTTCCTTATCCTGAGTCAAATCGAGCAGCATCGGCACCAACACTTTCTGCCCCCACGGTGTAACTTGCTCATGCATGCATTCTGTGTCATGGTCAAAGATATCTCTTGTACCTCCTACTCCAATGCAATCCACTCCCATTGCATCGGCTAAATCCCTGTCCACCTCACCCAACATCTGGAAGGTATCGACAATCTTTACCGGTTTATAAGACAATCCGTAATGCTTGCGTAAAGCCTCCACTACCCGGCAGTGAATGCCGGTTACGGCTGTAGCTCCGAAGTCAACCGGAATACGATCACTACCCTGATGACTCAGAGCCTGTCTGACTCTATCTCTTGATGTACTCATAATATTCTTGATTTTAAATCTTGTTCAACAAAGTTATATTAAGTGTTTTTTGCGAGTTCACTTCCACTTCCTGCATTTCATATCCCTTCCTACTGAAAACCAATACACTTGCAGAAGTAGCTTCAATGGAATATTCACCTTTCCCATTGGTTATCACACTCCCTTTTCTGCCTTTCACAGACACTTTCACACCGTCCAATGTCTTGGCCTGTACATCACGTACCACTCCTTTTACAATCATCTTCTTGCCGGTCTTAACCGTTTGCATTTCCTTAGAAGCTGCGGAAGAAACTCTTTCTGCCTTAGCGTCCACTTCTCCCACATGAATAGTCTTCTTGAAACAAATACTGTCAGAAGAAGTGCCGATCATAAAGTCAAAATCTCCCGGTTCTACCACATAGCGCATATTCATATCATACAACCCCAATTCACTCACAGGTACAGAGATTTCGGCAAGCGTACTTCCATAGGCAGGAACCGTAACCTTGGAAAAGCCTTTCAGTTGCTTCATCGGCATGACCACACTGCCGGCCAGGTCTCTCACATATACCTGTACAGTTGACTTACCCTCAATGGCACTCTTGTTTTTCACATTTACCTGAATACGTACGGTATCAGTCAACCCATAATTTTCTTTGTCGAAGCAGAAGTCACTGTATTCAAAGTCGGAATAACTCAGACCATAACCGAACGGCCACAAGGGTTCGGGAGTTGAGAACACATAGTCACGGCCCGGCTTGTTAATGGTACCCGGTGAACGATAGATACCCTTATCCGAAGGCAAACGATTGTAATGTATAGGTAAATGACCGACACTCTGCGGTATGGAGTAGCAGAGGCTGCCCGAAGGATTGACTTTGCCAAACAACACATCGGCAATCACTTCCCCTTCTCTTTCGCCACCATACCATTGGAACAGGATAGCCGGAATATGTTCCTTTTCCCAGGTAATGGAGAAAGGGCGTCCGGTTACCAAAATCAAGACCACTGGTTTCCCGGTCGCATAAATCTCCTTCACCAAATCACCCTGCACACCGGTCAGATTCAAATCAGTCAAATCATACCCTTCACCACAAGTACAATTGCTATAATCGCGCGCCAATGAAGCACTGGCAGAGCCTACAAACAAAAATACCACATCCGACTTCTTGGCAGTAGCCACGGCATCTGCAAACCCCGACTTATCATCGGATACCAAATCACAACCTACAGCGTGATGAACAGCCAGTTTATTACCAACGAGATTCTGTATTCCCTGCAACGGGGTAATCCCATCCTTATTATTACGGCTCCAGGTATAGTCACCAAACTGCACCTGATTGGCATTAGGGCCGATAACAGCAACAGATTTCAGCTTCTTCATATCGAGCGGTAACAGATTTCCTTCATTTTTAACCATTACCACACTCTCTTCCGATATCCTGCGAGACAAAGCAACATTCTCCTTTGTATGCACCTTTTTTTCGTATTCTTCGATAGGAAGTCCATAAGGGTTTTCAAACAGACCTGCTTTGAACTTGGCATAAAGCACTCTGGAACAAGCTAAATCCACATATTTCACGTCCAATTCACCCAAACGTACCATAGCAGGTATATTGGCATAGCAATCACTTGAGGCTTCCAAGTCGGTACCTGCCATCAGTGCCATCTTAACCGCCTCATTAACATTGGAAGCTACTTTATGAAAACCATATAACATAGACACCGCCCCCCAATCGGAATAGGTATATCCTTTGAATCCCCATTCCGTACGTAATAAATCTGTCAACAGCCATTTCGATGCTGTATTGGGTATGCGGTTGGTAGAATTGTAGGCGGTCATTACAGAATTCACCCCCGTTTGCTTAACGGCTACTTCATAAGGTTTTAGGAAAACCTCTCTCAAATCTCTTTCGTTGGCTTCGGTAGAAGCTAAATTCAATCCGGAAGTTGGCACCCCATGGGGACCGAATACCTTGAGCATAGGCGAAATTCCCCCGTCAATATATCCGTTTATCTCATGCACTCCCATCTGGGATACCAAGAATGGATCTTCGCCGAAACTCTCTTCCACACGTCCCCAACGCAGTTCACGTATCACATCAATAGTAGGGGATAACACATGGTTCACACCCATCGCATTCAACTCACCCGAAATAGCTTTTGTCATCTGATAAGCCAAATCAGGATTAAAGGTACTCCCTAACGCTACAGCTTGTGGGAAAATAGTAGCCCCACCCTGCACGGCCCCATGAAGTGACTCAGAGATAGTAAAGATTGGAATACCCAAGCGGGTATTTTCGATACAGTGCTTTTGAATCTGATAGGTATAACGAGCCATCTCGATCCCCTCTAAAGTAAGTCCTTCGACAGCCCCCCAGCCCAATGTACCGATGATGTTTTTCATCTTTTCCAAATTCAAAGTATGGTCATCATTCAGGATACTTCCTTCATGGATATGACGTAATTGGGCAACCTTTTCTTCTATGGTCATACGACTCAACAAGTCCTGCACTCTTACTTCTATCGGCTGTGAGGCATCTTTATATTTAGGGATGGGTTGCGCCGATAAACTGATGGTTAAAAACAGTAATACTGCTGTGAGTATATAATTTTTCATTGATCGTTTGTTTAATTTAATAACTACTTAAAAAATCTCTAAACTACTACGGAACAAATACTGAGCTACCACGTAGTGGCTGTAGAGCCACTACGTAATAGTCAGCCAACCACTTCTATAAGTATAAGTAGTTGTATCCTGAAAACCTAAAAATTTAATAAAATCGGAAAACGGAAGTTACCAATTCGGATTTTGAGTTAAGTTCGGATTCAGATCTCGTTCTTTTTGAGGTATTGGGAACAGATACCCTTTAGATGCATTAAAATAACGCGTTTCGATATAACGACGAGGAGTATTGTCAACATCTACAGTTTTGTCGTCCTTGCCAACTCCATCTTTACGCATATATGCACCATACATCTGCCCGGTTAATCCTACCCCTGTAACAATCGTATTCTTTTCAGCATCTTTCCAACGGATAAGATCCATATAACGAAGTCCTTCATTGGCTAACTCAATACGGCGTTCATTTTTCAATAACTCCATCAACTCGTCTTTTGAGTTATAATTTTCACGGTGTACTCTACCACAGGAACAACGATCACGTAATTGATCTATCAGATTGCATACTTCCCCTTTTGCACTTTCTCCTTTCGTTTGCAATAAAGCTTCTGCTTTCATCAATAACACATCCGCATAACGGAACACAATAATATCATTAGTGCAGTCCCACACGGAGTTCATGGCATAGACAGAGTAGTCAATGTATTTGTTCCACATATATCCGGTAGCCGAAGGCTGAGAGTAATTATACTGGTGTTCAGGTACGGTAGTAGGATCTTCCGGATCATATAACCGTTCTTTGACAGTACCAGTTTCCACATCCAGATATTTTATCTGTCCGGTAGGATATACAATAGACTGATAAAAACGCGGATCCCTACCTTCATAAGGTTTTTTCGGATCATAGGAAGAACCGGCTTCATGAATCAATCGTCCGTCTGCCATAGGATAAGCGTCAACCAACGAACCTGAAGGCGTAACTCCCCGATAAGGATCCTCACCGGTAATGCCCTTTAACAACATGATTCCATTACCACCGTGGGAAGTATAAATTTCTCCAACTCTTTTATCACAAACTACACTCAATATTACTTCACAATTATTTTCTGCAACACCTGAAAATAAATCTTCATAAGGTGTATCACCTTCCCTGTATAATTGATATTTACCCTCCAATAGTTTAACTGTTTCCAATACATCCGAATAGTCACCGTTATACAAATACATACGGGCAATCAAAAATCTGCAAGCATCTGCCGTAACTCTACCTTTCTCTTGTGAAAGCCCTTCCAGCATTACGGCAGCCTCTTTCAACTTGTTAATGGCATAATCCACTACTTCCGCTTTGGAAGTGCGAACGAGTTGTTTGCTTTCAGGAATAGCCAGTGTTTTAGTCACCAGAGGAACATCACCAAAATAACTTGTCAAAACATAGTAATTATAGGCTAACATAAAGTAGGTTTCACCTATTATCTTATTTTTATCTTGCTCTGATATATCCTCAATCTTTTCAATACCCTCAAGTAAAAACCAACATTTACGGATAACTTCATAGCTGCCATTCCATCTATTAGTAGGTATCTCGCCACTTGTTGTATAAGAACCGTTTGCCACTTGTTGAGCACCTCCCCACCAATCCCATACCAGATAGGCATTATCAGACATAGCCTCATCAAAAAAGATGGCATCTTTAGGAAGTAGTGATGCATAAATATCTACTAACACCTTGTCTGCATCCTCTTTACTTTTCCAAAAGTTTTCATTTGTAACTGTATCCTGTGGAAAAGAATCCAGAAAATCATCGCATGCCTGCATAGTAAAAGCCAAGCTCAAAACACAGGTCATATAAGCTATTTTATTCATATCTATAAATCATTTAAGGTTTAAAAATTAAGATTCACTCCCATTGAATAAACTGCTACATTAGGATAAAATCCTCTTGCACCAACCGGAGTTTCAGGGTCCCAGGTACGGTATTTGGTAGCCGTGAACAAATTCTCTCCCGAAGCATATACACGCAATTGGTTGAGCCCCTTTATTTTGAAAGAGTAACCGATCTGCAGGTTCTTTAAACGAATATAGGAAGCATCCTGTACCCAGTGAGACATGTAAGCGTAATTATAATCACTGGACAGAATACGTGGGAAATAAGCCCCCGGCTTAGGATCCTGCGGATTGAAAGACTCTTTATAATGTTCTTTGCGCGCTCCATTAATCCCCATTGGCTGAATAGCTTCCATTGTTACATATCCATCGGCTTTACCTACCCCTTGAAAAAAGCAAGAGAAATCGAAGCCTTTGTACTCAAATCCCAAATTCAATCCAAAAGTAAAACGAGGAATAGAATTTCCAATAACAGTTCTATCTTCATCATTAATTACACCTTCTCCCGTCCGGTCCTTAATAATAATATCACCCATCCCCCATTTAGGATTGTATTTCTGCATCATCGGAGCATATTTGTCATATAACTCTTGATTGTCACAAATACCTAAAGTCTCGAAACCAAAGATTGCATTCAACGGTTGCCCTTCTATCTTAGCTATCAATTCGGTAGTTGAAGATTTATATCCTCTCAAATCAATCACTTTATTCTTTACATCAGACAGATTGAATCCTATATTGTATTTAAAATCTTTCCCTATGTTTGAACGCCAACTTACAGTCAAATCCCATCCTTTATTCTCCATTTTACCAGCGTTTTCCATAGCAGGTTTAATTCCCAATGCACCCGGAGCTTCCAAGTTTAACAAAATATCCGAAGTTGTCCGGCAATACCAGTCAAAAGTGGTTTGCAGCCTGTTATCAAACAAAGCAAAATCAATACCGAAATCCAAATTACGAGAAGACTCCCAAGTAATTATTTCATTCCCCATCAAGGCCTCTTTATAACCGATAATAGGGGTACCTCCAAAAAGATAACTTCCACCATTACCGACATTCGAAATAAACTGATAATCATTGATTCGTTGATTACCGAGTTCTCCCCATGACGCTCTTAGTTTTAGATTCTGCACGTGTTTCTTCAAAGGTTCAAAGAAAGCTTCCTCAGATATACGCCAGCCAGCAGATACAGAAGGGAAGAATCCCCAACGATGTCCACGTGCAAACTTGGAAGAGCCATCATAACGAGCAGTAAATTCAAACAGGTAACGATCAGCATATACATAGTTAGCACGTCCGAAAAGCGAAGCCAATGCAGAATAAGTGGAATTACCTTCTGCTGCTGCCGTAGTAGCATCCCCGGCATTGATTTCACCAAAATCATCATTTGGAAAATCCATTCGTGAGGCTTTTGTATAAGCCCACTTAAATGTTTCCAAAGAACCACCTGCCATTACCTTGAAATCATGTTTACCGATTGTTTTCTCATAAGAAGCTGTGACATTAGCAGTCAAGTTGCGGTATTGATCCCAACGGTCAGTTTGTTTATTACGGGAAACTTCTGTAAGTCCACTCTGTCCTGCAGGCTCAAAACTTCCGTAAGTAACTGTTTTATTAAATATTTTTTCTTTATATATATTTGATTCATACCCAAAGGTACCCCTGATATTAAGACCGTCCAAAATATTAATTTCCGGAGCAATCAACAATGTCATACAGTCATTGTTCTTTCTTCTCATCCCATAATCTCCGTTCACCATACGTACAGGATTAGAAGGTGCAGCATCATAAGAATAAGTACCATCCGAGAATTGAACAGGCAAATAAGGCAATGCACGCATCGTTCTACGATAAGCCTCAGCTGCTCCTGCTGCGGACTCTTCTTGAGTACTATTTAAATATGCCATATTCACATCCAACTTCAGCCAAGAAGTAAGTTTGGAGGTGGTATTAACACGAAGATTGTAACGTTCATAATCTGTAGAAGGAATAATACCCTGTTGATCGGAATAACCGGCTGAGATCATATAGGTTATCTTATCACTACCTCCGGATACAGTTAATTGATGATTATGTTGTGGGGCACCCGAACGGAGTAATTCGTCATACCAATCCGTATTACCTTCCAACTTGTCAGGATCACCACCTGCTTTCATCCGGTCTATTCGATCCTGAGGAAACAAAGAGGAACTCTTTCCTTCATTATACTGCATTTGATTATAAAGCTCGGCATACTGCCAAGAAGTTACCGACTCCGGTACCCTTGTCGCAAACTGGAAACCTACATTACCTGAATAGTTAAAAGTAAGTTTCCCTTCTTTACCCTTCTTTGTAGTAATCAAGATAACACCATTAGCAGCCCGTGAACCATAAATAGCAGCTGACGCAGCATCTTTCAATACAGACACTGATTCCACCTCACTCGGAATCACATCATTTAAGCTCATGGATACTCCATCCACCAAAACCAAAGGAGATGCATCCCCCCAAGTACCAATACCACGAACACGTACCGTACCTTGATTAGGTCCGGGTTGACCAGAATTCTGCGTGACAGTAACACCAGCAGCTTCACCTGTCAATGCAGAGGCAATAGAAGTAACCGGTTTATTGGCAAGTCTATCGGACTTTACAGTCTCAACGGCTCCTGTCAGGTTCACTTTCTTTTGTGTTCCATAGCCTACCACCACCACTTCTTCCAATGCCTTTGAATCTTCTACCAATACAATATTTACCGACGATTTATTCCCCACATTAATTACTTGTGTCTTATAGCCAATATAACTCACCTGTAACTTCGCATTATCATCAGGTAATTCCAACGAAAAATGCCCATTCATATCCGTAATAGTACCATTGGAAGCTCCCATTACAAAGACAGAAGCACCAATGACAGCTTCTTCCATATTATCCGTTACTTGTCCGGTCACTTTACGTTTGCCTCCAATGGTGTGCTGCCGGACAGCTTTATATACAGAAATACGCTTGCCGTTTACTTCATATTTGATACCCTTACCATCAAAAAGTATCCCCAAAATTTCGGCAACAGTCTTATTCTTGGCATCAATCGATACTTTCTCATTAGTATTTACATCATTGTTTCGAATCAGAAAAGAACAATCTGTTTTCTCCTCTATTTCTTTAAATACTTTACTTAACGGTACATTTTTTTGCTGGATAGTAATCCTAATCTCTTGTAAGGGTGAAGCAACACCTGAGAGAGGCAAAAGAAAAACAAAAAAGAAAAGCAAAATCTGTGTTCTTACCAACAAAAGATTAGCTCCGGAATGACAAAATAAATATGTCATTCCGCTATAAAAACATTTTTTTTTCATACATTTGTACTGATTTAAAGATTTTCTTAAAAGATAACTTAAATTCGGAATCGGAGGACATACCCCAATATGTATCTCCGATTTTTGTTTTTTTACGTACAGTTTTTCATAATATTCTTTTTGAAGGTTACTACTTGATTGACTTATCGGTAATAGTAATCACATTACCACTCCGACTCCAGCTATATTTATTGTCGACATCCATATAGTCCAGTATTTCTTCAACCGTAAGTTTAGGGCTAATGCTTCCTGAGAAGACCTCTTTATCCAGATATTTACTGTGGATAACAATCCGCACATCATACTTACGCTCGATAGCTTTCATTATTTCAGGTACTGATGCATTGACAAAACTCAAACGGCCGGTAGTCCATTGTGAAGTTTGTAAAGCATCTACATGATGATGGTTCATTTTACCGCTTCTCTTATCATACGTCAACTGTTCATCGGGGGCAAGAATCACATTGTCCCGGGTTTCGGAAGCGGAGAATACATTTACTTTTCCTTTTATCAGACTGACTTCTATTTCAGAATCTTCCGGATAAGAACGCACATTAAAAACCGTACCGAGTACCTTGACATTTATATCATCGGCATGAACAATAAAAGGTTTCTCCGGATTCTTTTGTACTTCAAAATATCCTTCACCTATCAAATAGACTTCCCGGCTCTTTTTACGGAGAAAAGCAGGATCATACTTCAACACGGAACCGGAATTCAGACAAACGACCGAACCATCCGGCAAAATCACTTTGGTCTGCGATCCTAAAGGTACTTCCATTTGACACAAAGCCATTTCCTGATTCGATTCGGCTACATCATTATATATATAATAACCTGCAATAGAAGTAGTAAGAATCAATAAAGCAATAGCAGCCACTTGCGAGAAAGTACGCCACAACGGTATCCTTTTCTTTTCCGATTTCTTCTTTAGTCCTAACTTCACAGACAAAGCCTCATAGTCAGCTTGTTTTTCCTGTTCAAACTTACCGATAAACGATTTAGCCCGTGTCCGTGCCATTTCTTTATATCTCTGCCGATAAGAAATATCCGACTGTAGAAAATGAAGTAGCTTCTGTTCTCCATCCTCCAACAGTTTTCCTGCCAGAAAATCAAGCATCAATTCTTCAAAAGTATCAAGTTCCTTTTCCATCATTTCCATGTTCGTTTATATATAATACACATCTCGATATAGAAACATTTAGTCTTAAAGAAACTTTTTTTAAATAAATTGCAAGAAATTCTATAAACGACCTACTTTAGACTCTCTTATAGCTATCCATTACCCCCCATGGGTGTGTGGGAGATGACATTCCTTAGAGAAAAATGAGCAAAATAATGCGTAAAACAAACAAGGAAATAAAAAAATGGCTCAAAGCCTCCCGTAAAGAAACAAAAGCAGTATGCCTGTAGTAGATCCCAATCGAAGTTTAATATGATCCATCGCATTCTTGATATGAACGCGCACCGTATTTACCGATATGGCCTGTTCATCAGCAATCTCCTGAGGAGACATACCTTCATACAAGTATTTTTCAAAAATAAGGCGACATTTTACAGATAGAGAGTCTATCACCGTGTTAACCTGACTTTTCAGTTCCTCTATCTCCAATAATTGCAACGGGTTATTATCATTTTTGCAGAATTCTTCCTGAAAAGCAATCAGTTCCTCCCGATACTCGTCAAGCACACGTTCTCTCGTATGTAAAGTACGAAGGTAATTCAAACAACGGTTCTGTACACTTCGCAACAGGTAATTATGAATAGGGAAACTTAACTGACCTCTACTGTTCCAGATATTCATAAAAACATCATTAACGATTTCCTTTGCCTCATCCGGATCGAATACGTAAGTAGTAGCATAAGCGCATAAATAACTATAATAGCAATCATATAAAGCAGAAAAGGCATTTTCTTTCCCTTCATTTATATCATCAATTATTTGTTCGCTTATCCTAGTAGTAGTCATATTTAAGGTATTGTGATACTTTAATTAAGAACAAAGTTAATATTTTCATATACCGTCAATTACATTTTATTCTTATTTAACACATTATTGGTATCCTATCAAAAATAAGGCTAAATAAAAAATTAAATAAACTGAGCCCATCTACTCCAAATCATTCTTTGTCCTTTTGAAATTTATTTTTGTCAGAAAGATCTTGAAAATGAATTTTATCAGTCAATAAGATGTATAACATTTGCAGTACTTCGTTTGTATTTCCATCAAGTTGCATATCGTGTTAAATTACTCTCAAAGGGGTACAAATTCCAGATAATCTCAATTCAAAGGTTGATACAAAGAGATGTGACATAATGATTTAATATAGCATTCAAGTATTACCTTTATGAAAAAACAATTTACAGAACGTCATTAAGTCCCCTTTTTATATTTATATTTGCATTGTCGCTGCGATACGAAAAACATGGCAGAACACGCATGACCGAAATGCGGTGAAATTATTGTAAAAGAGAATTATTAAAAAGGAAGCATTTATTATTGCAGAAAATACCGGGTAATGAAGTAAGCTCTCTCAGAGTCACTATTAAACTATAAAACAAAAAGAATAATGAAACAAGAAGTATTATTTATCATTCTCAACGAATATGCCGATTGGGAAAGTGCTTTCGTAGCAGCATCCCTTCATTCCGGTCTGATGCCGGGCAGTGAAATCAAGTACATAGTCAAAACAGTAGCCCCCACTTTAGATGCGGTCTGCTCTTTGGGTGGTTTCCGTACTCTGCCAGACTACAGTTTCGACAACCTTCCTTCCGATTATGCCGCCTTGGTCCTAATTGGTGGTATGCAATGGCAGTCTGCCGAAGCAGAACGTGTATTTCCCATCGTGCAGGATGCTTTCGAAAAAGGGAAAGTGATTGGCGGCATCTGTAACGCTGCTTCATTTTTGTGCGCCCATGGCTTCCTGAACAATGTTAAACATACCGGAAACACCCTTGCCGTGCTCAAACAGTGGGGTGGAAAACAATATACCAACGAAAGCGGCTACATAGAAAAACAGGCCGTCGGCGATAAGAACATAGTTACGGCAAACGGTACCGGTTATCTGGAATTCACCCGTGAGTTGCTATTAGCATTGAAAGCCGATACACCGGAAAAGATCGAGGCATTTTATGATTTCAGTAAAAATGGACTTGTGAGATAGCAACAGGTTTACCAAACACACAAGACAATATGAAAAAAGGATTCATCGTACTTCTATTTTTATTCTTGCTGGCAGAAGTATATGCACAAACGGAATTCACGACTTGTCTGTTTGACTCAAGCCGGAACCGGATAGTGCCGGTAGCTATTTATCAACCGCGAAAAGAAAACCCCAAAACAAGAGTCATTATATTCAACCATGGATATGACGGAAACAAGAACGATAAATCAAACCGGAGTTATTCATATCTGACTCGTTTTTTTTGGGGAAAAAGGATATTATGTGATAAGTATCCAACACGAATTGTCCGATGATCCTCTTCTGGCTATGGAAGGAAATTTTATGGAAACCCGTATGCCTAACTGGAAAAGAGGAGAAGAAAATATTCTCTTTACGATCCGGGAGTTTAAGAAGCTAAAACCGGATCTACAATGGAAGAAACTTTGTGTGATAGGTCATTCAAACGGAGGTGATATAACCATGCTCACCGCAACGGATCATCCGGAACTGATAATGAAAGCTATCTCAATGGACCACCGGAGAATGATAATCCCAAGAACAAAAAAGCCACGGATATACACGTTGAGAGGATGCGATTATGATGCTGATCCGGGTGTACTCCCAACCAGCGAGGAGCAACAGAAATTTCGAATAGAAGTTGTGCGGCTGGATGGAGTTACACACAGTAACATGGGAGAAAACGGATCGGCAGAACAACACGATCTTATTAACCGACACATATATATGTTCTTAAATAACTAATTAATTTTCATGATATTATATAATACACCATGACGTACCATGATACAATAAAACCCATAATCATAAGAAATCAGATCTATGAAGCAACAAGAAACTAATCCAGACAGCCTAATTGAGAACTATCTTCCGGCAGATTATTATGACTCCTTTTCAAAAGAGTTGCATAATAAGAATGCAATCTCCACTGACGAGTTTGCAGATATAGCTTTTAACCAACTACCCTCCTGGATTATCCGGCTTCTAAAAGTAAGAAATAGTATAGTCAAGCCTTTCGGGCTCAATACAAACAGACGAATCACAGATATGGAGTGTGAAAGAAATCAACACGAAATAATCTTTGGCATGTCCGATAAACACTTGACTTTCTACGTATCCCTTTGGTGTAAGGTTTCTGAAGCCAACAGCCAAACTTTACGAATCACCACGATAGTCAAATACCACAACCGTTTGGGAAAACTCTACTTTTTCGTGATTCGTCCTTTCCATAAAGTTATTATTCGATCATTATTGGAGAGAGTAGAAAAAAGGTATAAACTTATATCTCTGGAGAGAGAAGCGTCTTGATATCACGTAATTAAACATACTTTTTTATTGTTCTGAAATCTTTTTTACTACCGGTTTATCCGCTTCCGCCCAGTCCAATGTTGCCATCTCCCCAGGAGAGAGCCACTGTGCAGCAATATGTTCTTTCAATACATATTGCTCCCCGATAGGATGACATAGAAAAGCGTGCATCGTAATTTCGAAATCAGGATAGACGTGATGAACTGTCAAAAGCTTCTCTCCCACTTCAATAGTATAATCCATTTCTTCCATAATTTCTCTTTGAAGTGCTTCCTGCAAAGATTCACCTTTCTCCACTTTCCCACCCGGAAATTCATACCTGAAAGAAGTATATGAAAATTTAGTTCGTCCCCGTTGTACACAAAGATATTTTCCTCCAGATCTGATAACGGCTGCTACGACTTCTATACTTTTCATAATGACTGCGGTATTGGGTTTCGAAGATAATGGATGCAAAAGTAATAAAAGAATGTGGGAAAGGAGGAAATTAAAAGTAATAAAGACTAATCTTAAATATTTTCCCTACCTTTGTTAATCACCGGAATGTAAGTCCCATAACGATAAGACAATTAACAATTAATACATTGAAAAACAATTATCAGCATATAAAATGAACACCACTCCCCAACTCTACCAATCAGGTAACAGTGCACTCATGTCGAAGAAGAAAATTGCTTTCTTATGTTCCCGGCAAGTACCTGAAAATAAAACAGCATCTATTTATCGCTGGGCAAATCAATTATTACCGGAAAGAGATTGCATCCTTTGCGGAAATCATTCAAAAATGGAACAAGAGGTCTTTAATATACTATTGGAGAAGAAAGTACCAGTCATTCTGATACTGGCTGAAAGCATGAAAGAAGAATGGAGTAATCATATTAAGTTGGCACTCAAAGAGAAGAGGCTATTGATAGTAACTGCCTGTAATAGCCAGGTACACAGAATTAATCATCAATCAGCCTATGACCGGAATGAAATAATACTTTCATTTGCGGACCATGTTATAATCGGTTATTGTAAACCAGGAGGAAATATCGACAGACAAATTAGCGGAAAAACAAACATTACATTTTTACACAATTCGAATTACCTGCCGACAGAGCCTACCCTTATGGAGAGAGCGGCAGACAGTGATGTTATAACCTATAGGACATCCACAAAAGGAGGAGAACTCTTTTTAGATATTAAACAGGACTTAAGCGGACAAGAATATCTAAAAATTACCCAAAGTAAACATCAAGGAAATAAGGGTTTCCACAGAGAAACGATTTTCATCAACAAGGATGAAATACTCCAGTTCAAACAAGAATTAGACCGAGCTATTGAATATTGGGGATTGAACCCTATAAAGCAAAAACAGACTCTTAGTTTCAAAAGAGAAGAGTATGGCAACGCCTATTTGCCATGGGAAAAGAGTGCAGATGATTATCTTCTCCGGTTGTATGCGGAAGGCAAAACCATTAACGAACTGACAGAGATATTCGAACGGAATGACGGAGCGATACGTTCCAGATTACAAAAACTGGGAATTAAATTAAGATAATGATATTATCTGGTTTTAAAACGACATCTCTTATTAAATACGGGTAGAGAGAAAAGGGTTTTACAAATGTGACACTGTAAAAAAATGATAGAAAAAGTAGTCAGCAATTCCAAAGGCATAGAAGAGAATAGAGTGGAAAAACACAGTAAAGGACATTGCAAATGTATTTAGAATCACTCTTAAAAGACATTCGTCCCTATATGAATTCTGACAAGAAATAATATACCGCCATCCCCACCTGCAATACCCCAATTACCGGTATACCATATTTAAATTTAAGATGCCGTGTCTTATGCCGAAACGTATACATCCCTGCCCATGCACCTAACGACCCTCCCGCTACGGCTATTCCCAGCAGGTGGACTTCGGGAGTACGCCATCGTTTTCGGGATGCGTTCCGTTTATCGATACCGTACATAACAAAAGAAACGGTATTCACGATTACCAGATATAAGATAAGTAACTTCAACGGTTGGCTCTTTTTTAATTCGCCGGCAAAGATACGCATTTTTAATCAAGCCCGATTTGCCGGTCGAAAGATTCTCTGTATCTTTGCCCGCATGGCAGAGAGAAACGAATTACATAAAAGGAACAAGCATAACGGACAGTACGATTTTTCAAGACTGATGGAAGAGTATCCCCCGTTGAAGAAGTTCGTCGCACCGAACGCATACGGTACGACAAGTATTGATTTCTTTAATCCGCAGGCAGTGAAGGCACTCAACAAAGCCTTGTTGATAAGCTGTTACGGCATACGATACTGGGATATTCCTAAGAATTACCTGTGTCCGCCCATTCCGGGAAGAGCAGACTATATCCATTACATAGCGGATTTGATTCAACCCGAAAACCCGATACAGACAGAAGCAGCTACAAAAGCCACTCACCCATGCAGGTGTCTTGATATCGGTGTAGGTGCCAACTGTATCTACCCCATTATCGGACAAACAGAATATGGATGGACCTTCGTCGGTTCCGATATTGATCCTATCTCCATTGATAATGCACGAAAGATTGTAACTTGCAATCCGACACTGGCCCATAAAATAGAACTCCGGCTGCAACGGGATAGCCGAAAGATATTTGAAGGGATCATTGCTCCGGATGAATACTTCGATGTAACCATCTGTAATCCTCCTTTCCACAGTTCCAGAGAAGAAGCTGAAGACGGGACGCTGCGTAAACTCAGTAGCCTAAAGGGGAGAAGAATAACCAAAGCCCGGCTCAACTTCGGAGGCAATGCCAACGAACTCTGGTGCGAAGGTGGAGAACTTCGCTTTCTGCTGACCATGATCGAAGAGAGCCGGAACTACCGAAAGAATTGCGGATGGTTCACCAGCCTGGTATCGAAAGAAAAGAACCTGGGTAAACTGACCGCCAAACTCAAATCAATCGGTATATCTAAACATAGGATTATCGAGATGCATCAAGGTACTAAAACCAGCCGGATTTTGGCATGGAGATTCTGAGAAAGATATAGTTACTAAATTAGCAAGTATCTACTCAAATCTTTCAAGGAGGCGGCCTTAATAAAAGATCATCCGCAATGCAGAGATATCATTGAGGTTAAACAGTTTATCACTCCAAACAAACAAATTCTGGAAAACGTGTTTTAACACTGTATTAAAACTTGTTTTCTACAAACAAAAGACTTGTCCTTTAACTGTGCAAAAGAAGTTCTTTGTTTGCAAACAATCAGAATCATTCATTCCGAGTTAACACTGTTAATAGGAAAACGATACATTATTATGAACATATTAATCCTTAGCAATGCTGACAGTTGCCGCAGCCGGATCGCACAGGCTCTTCTTTCCTCGTTTGAAAAAGGTATGAAAATATATTCTGCAGGAACAGCACCCGCAGCAGAGGTTCATCCGCTTGTCCTGAAACTAATAAAAGAGACAGGTATCGAACCTGACACACAACCTCCCCATTCCATCTACGAATATACCAACAAAAGCTGGGATACTATCATCGTCCTTTCCGAGACAACCGATGAAATCCGTAACCACTTCTCCAAAGAGGTAAAACACTGGTATTATCTTCCTTTCGATGAACTGTTCCCTACCATATCGGCAGACGGAACGGACCTATGGGAAGGCTTGCTCCGCCTGAAAGAAGAGATCGGCAAGAAAATATACGAACTGTATCGTGACGAACTGAAGGAGCAGTTGCTCCCGCGATGTACTTGCGGAGCCAACGACTTTTGCAGATGTGAGTGAGGGAAATTACTCCCTCACCTCTTGCTTTATCAGCCGTGTCACGCTTGTAATATTTCGCTTGTCTTTATTCAGGATATAAGTATATTTGTAATCGCTTGCCCGGTAAGAAGTAGGCGAACTATTCACCAGGATAATATTCCGGTTATTGGCAAAGTCCAAAATACCTTTAATATTATTGGGATGCAGTTTTCCGATCTCGTCCATCATGCAGTGCAGCTTGAAATCGTTGAACTGGTGCGATGCCTTTTCCTTGAACACATTCAGTAACATGATGTTAATCATGGCCTTCACCAGAATATCCGTTCCATCGGAACCTACATTTGCCAGTTTCTCCACCCATCCGCTGTCATTATCGTTCTCCACAATGCGAAACTGAAGTTCGAAAGTATCAGAAAGCGTCAGTTCCTTTTCCTTGTTCAGTGCCAGTTCTTTCACCAGCGACTGCAATAAACTTACCGCCTGCCGATTCTGTTCCACAAGCTCCTCCTGACCGAACAGGCTAAACATGCCCAGAGCACCCGGTTGATTCCGGTCGCAAAACTCTTTGATAGTAACAAAATGTTGCATGATACGATTGCCACTGGGCACAATCTGTAAGGCAATGCTTTTGATGACCCCGGCGAAATTGCGTTCCACAAAGTCACTGTTGATGTCGTTGATAGTTTTGCGAATCAGCCCTTCTTTTGAAAGCATATCCGCCGTCTCTTTCCCGATCCGGTGAATCAAGTCGGTATATGCTTCATTCGAACGACGTTCAAAGTCAATGATCTTATCATTATCAATGAACTCTTTGAGATCGGCAGCAAAGGTCATAAACTCGTCGCGCTTTGTAAGACGTGTACGGAAGTTGAACGTATTCTGTTCGGAGAAGTTACCCGTAAAGCGGCCGACCGCTTCCCGGAAGTCCTTTTCTTGTTCAATCTGCCGATAATGATTCTGTGTCAGCTCCTCTATCACTTTTTTGCAACGCCTCACACTCTCTGCTTCCACTCCCGTTTGCAGTACAGGCGGACAAATATTGAGTGTTTTGAAGTTCTCAGTCTCCCGGATATCCTCTTCCAAATGCTTCAGGCGGGTATTTGTCTCAGCCAGTTGCTTGTTCAGTCCCGTTACTTTCTGATTCAGTTCTTCTTCCTTCAAGCGGAACTTCTCTTTCTCACCGTCCAGTTCTTTCTCGGCCAACTGCTTTCCATTTCTGAATTCGTCCATACGGTCGAAGAACTCCCGCTTATCCTTTTCGTAATCGTAAACCAGACGGCGGTGCTGCTCGATAAACGCCAACTCCTGTTCCGTGCGGGCCACTTCATTACGCAGGGCAGTGATACGTTCCGTATCCACCCCTTTTCCAGAAAGTTCATGCAACAGGTCCTTATCCATTGTCTCCAGCAGTTCATCGGTTTTCTTCTTTTCAGAAGCAATGGACTGATGGATCTCCTCCTGCTTGTTACGGATCAGAGTGTCTTCTTCCTGCATTCTCTGGTTACGTTCCTTCTCTTTCTGGCGGATTCGGGTTTCAAGTAAGTGATTGAACTGTTCCAGTTCCGCCGCTGACTCCTGCAAACTGTGTGTAGCCTCAGCCAACTGTTTTTCCAACTGTTCCAGCAATATACGTTTCTCCTCGCCTGCCTTCTGCTCCAACATGATTTCATCTGCTTTCAGAACCTGAATACGCTTGTCATTCTGTTCCATACAGTAAGCGGACTGAGCCATCTCTTCCTTATAAGTATTAAGGACAGTCTGGTGTTTCTTCCGGATGACAGCCAGCTCTTTCTCTTTTTCCTCTATCGACTTCTCAAGATTCTGCTGCCATTCATGTATCTCCTTACGGATTGCTTCCTGCTCTACGGCATACTCCTGCACACTCTTCACTTCTTTCCGGATAGCCGAAAGATCGAGTTTGATGCCATAGAAAGAGTCTTGTCCGGTATCCGGAACAGATTGGGGATTGAGTTCCTTACTGAATAAAACAAGTTTTTCGTCTACCACCTTACCAATGGTATTCTCCCATCCCGGACAATTTCGGCTCAACCATTCATAGAGTGATCCCTGACAGTTATCAAGTAACCGGTCTATCTCCGCCACTTTTTCTCTACCAACTGCAATCTGCTGCTCTATTTCCTTCTGACGGACGCCCGACTGTTGCTCACAGGCAGTCTGATCCAGTTCCCATTGCCGACGTACCAGCCCCATTTGTTGTTCTGCCTCTTTCAGCTTCAACCGGCATTCGTGATTCTCCTTTTCCAATGCAACGCGTTCCGTCCGGCAGGCCTGTAACTCTTCTTCATGGAAAGTCCGGTGCAGGCACTTCTCCCGTTCCATCTTCAACTGATAGATGCCCTCTTTTTTCTTTTCTGTCTGCTCTCGCAGGAGGGTCAACTTCCCTACCTCATGCTCACGCACCTCTTTCAATATTTTATCGTACTCCTTTCGCACAGCCTCCTTACGTTCGATAGCACGTAAATGGAGCGTATTCAGCTCAGCATTTTTACCGTTACGGAAACGTTCAAAGGCACTGGAAGCCTGTTCCTTCAGTAGTTTATACTGGCTGTTGATGTCGTCAAAGCGGGCAGTCAACATGGTCAACTGCTCCTCCAACATCTGTTTGTGGAGTATGGCTTCGGGCTCCGCATTCACCCGGTCGCACACATTATAAATATCCTGCGACTCATACCGTTCCTTTCGTTCACGCGCAGTTTTCAAGTTCTCGTTCTGTACCCTGACAAGCCCCAGCAAACGGTCGCGCTCACTCTGGAATTTCCCGGAAAGTTCCTCAAGCTGGTGTTTCTCTTTTGCCAACTCTTTCAACAGTTCCTCTTTCTTCTGTTGCAGTGAAGGGAGCAGTTCCTGTGCCATCCGGAAAGTATAATTCAGTTCCCCGCCCAGCGTACGCGCCTGTTGCTCCAGATAATGCATTTCCCTATAAAGTTCAATTACCCGGTCAGCCTGCCGGCGAACAGTAACCTCGCCGTTCTTGTTCTTCCTGAACCACTTGCTGATATCAGTCACCTCTTCATCGAACCGTCGCAGATGATGGGCATATTGCCCCAGATCGATACGCACATCTTCTTCGTTCAGTGACATGATGATGGTTTGCTTGATGAACTCAGCATCGAGCTTTGAATTCAGGAAAACATTCTGAATGGTACGCGGTATATTCTGGTACTGACGGCTCTCGGTAATGGCAAACTTCCGTAACTCCGGAGGAAGCCCCCGGTTGTTGCCGAAAATGATGTCACGATACTCCTCATACGTCTCTACGCGACGGCTCTTATAGACAAAGCTGCCAAGGGCATCGCGTATCTGATCCCACTCTTCGTAAGCCTTTCCTTCGGGAGAAATAAAATATTCTTTTTTGTAACCCGTTCCCAGAAAACGGAAACAAACTCTCCCCTGGGAGCGAAAAGCCAACACACAATACGATGCATCGTCTATGGTCACTTCATAAATAATATATGAATTGAGGTACGGAAAGTAATATTCGTCAAAGCTCTTTTTCTCTTTTGATATGCCCAACTTCGTCTTGTCGGCATTGTAAAAGAAAAGCAGCGCACGTAACGCCGTACTCTTCCCCACCCCCTGTGTACCGATAAAGTGGACATTGCCGTCTATCTGTATTTCGGCATATTGTATACGGGCACTATTGATGAAAACAATTTTATTCAGGTATCTCATTCTGTATTTCTTCTGATATGTTAATACAAGCGACCAACTCTTCCAGATAGCCGAAAGCCGCTACTACTTTATAGGTGGAAGTGATCTCGTTCTCCAGTTCAATGAAGCCGTCACGTTTCAGGTCATTCACTATTTTATCGATCATCTCTTCGTGCTTCTCCCGTCCGACAAGTTTCTTCAATCCGGCGAGTTTCTCTTTCAGTTCCAGGTCGGTACCTACTTTTACGACCATATCGGCCGGCTGGAAACGGAATCCGGATGAAAAAGCCGCATCGTAGGTTTTAATGAAATCGAGCACATCAATCCAGCGGGCGGCAATCTCTAACTTACGCTCCAGATCGACTTTATTTTCCCGACGGGAGAAATAATAATATTCATTCCCGCTCTCAAGGATAAAGTTGATGGCGGCAAAGAAATCGTACAACTCCGACTGATTATCTTCGATCACCGTATAGAGTTGGCGGATATTGGGATTGGTACTGTCGGAAGAGATGAATCCTCCTTTACTCAGTATTTCAAATATTTCAGCAGTTTGTTTAATCATTACTATAATGGCTTTGAGTTCACCACAGATTGCACAGATTAACACAGATCTTTTAATTTAACTCTCAATAAAATAAATTATTAATCTGTGAGAATCCGTGTAATCTGTGGTGAGTCGTATTCGTTTCTAAACTATTTCGCCTGTCCTTTCCGAATAAATCAGTGCATATTCCACCCCACCCATTCTGCCATAATCACCGGTGATACGGAGTTCTTCGTAAAACTGGGATACAATCTGGCAGTAGAACGTTATCCGCTCATCAAAAGAAACCTCTTGTGCGAAAGGATAGGCAGCCACAAACGAAAACAAATCTTCTTCAGCCTGCATAAACCGCTTCTTCACTTCTTCCAGATTGATATAAGCCTCTTCCGATATATGGGTCTCAAGAGAGTCTTCGGCAATGCTGCCGGCCACATTCCGGGTCAGGATGGCACGCTTGCCGATCATGGTTATCACTTTACGGATGCTCTCCAACACTTCATCATCATTACGAAGATATTCTACGGAGAGACGTAACGGATAAGCCGGTGCAGGTTCGAACCAGACACTGTCTTTCTGCATCAACACCTCGCAGATATTGGTTCGTTCCTCCAGTTCGAACTGATCTTTCAGGTATTTCAGCTGCCGGATCTTAACCCGGATCTTGTTCTGATACTCTATTTTGTTCAGATAGCTGATAATCTGCTTTTGTATCTCGATCAGGTTGTGGAAACATTCATTGAGCTGTATCCGTACGTTTGCCACCACAAGCCCCAGTTCCTCGTCCGGTATCCGCCGGAAGAAGCGGTCTTCTTCATTGGCAAGAAGCTCCTCGCTCACTTTTATCAATGCCTCGATATCCCGCCGTTTCTCGTCCAGGCGAACCAGTTTTTTCTTCTTGATCTGATAGTTCGGCTCATTCTTGAAAGTGCTGTCGATGTTACGCTTCAGGTCGATCACATTGCGCAAGGTGGTCAGGGCGATATTACGTAATATCCGCTTGATGGTACGCAGATAGGTAGTTTTCCGTTTTTCGTGGTTTTCTTGCTGATAATAAGAGATAGTATCTTTGAGATAACTGATATGCTCGTTAACAAACGAAGTGTTGATCTCTTCATTCACTTCGAGTACCTGCTCGAAGAAATGCAGATAAATATCCTCCATCTCAAGAAACGAACCATTCTCACGAAGCACTCCGTGATCGATCAGGCTCTGTATACGTTGTAGTTTATATTCTGTCAGTTCCAGTGCATATTCCCGCCGGAAGGATTGCTGTTTCCGCTTGCTGAACATCTGTTTCAGCAGGAGTTGTTCTCGGCTCATCATCTTCAGCAACTCGTCGATAGAGTGAAATGTAGTCATGTATAACGGCTATAAGCTTTTCAGGATTCCTTATCTTATCAGTTTTTTCTTCATTCCCCGGGCTAACTCTTCCTTGATAAAAGTCATCAATGGCTTACCCACTACAATAAACATGACCGCTACCAGAATCATCAGAATGCCAAGCATTAATCTGGGAGTCAGCCGTTCGCCAAAAATCATCACCCCGAAGAAAAGTGCCGTCACCGGCTCCAATGCTCCCAGAATGGCAGTAGGCGTAGAGCCGATGCTATGAATGGAAACAGCCGTACATACCAATGATATGACGGTAGGCAAGAAAGCCATGGCAAGAATATTGCCCCAGGCAGAAAACGAAGGAACAGCCTGAAGATCCGCGCAGAAATTCAGGCGGACTATATAAATGGAAAGACCGAACAACAGCGCGTAAAAAGTCAGCTTGGCCGTAGACATCAACTTCAGCGTGGAATGGTTGACACCGACTATATAGACAGCATAAGACAGTGAGGAAAGGATAACGAGCAACATGCCGACCAGACTCAGCGTTTCGCCTCCCTCCCCTTTGTAAAGCAGTCCGATGCCGGAAAGGGCGAGCAGAATGCAAAAGACGGTCAGCAACGACACTTTCTCGTGGAAAAACAGGAACATGATAAGCGCCACCATCACCGGATAGACAAATAAGATGGTGGAAGCAATGCCTGCATCCATGTGCTTATAGCTCAGAAACAACAGCAGTGAAGAGGCAGAAAAAAGCAGTCCGCCTGCAACCAGAGGCAATATCTCGTTCCTTTTCAGAGCAAACGACTGTCCCTGCACTTTCATCAGAATCCCCAAAATAAGTACGGCAAACCCGTAACGATAGAACAATACAGAGTCCACCGACATCCCTTCTTTATAGAGCGGCAGTGTAAACAACGGATTCATGCCGTAAGTAGCAGCAGCCACAGCTCCGCAAACAAATCCTTTAGCCTTACTATTAATATTCATTATTATATTCAATTTTCGGGGTGCAAAGATACAGTTTTTTGGAGATGTTGGTTACTTTTGCGTCAATTCTAACAGAGATTAAAATTGAGCAAAAACCGTATTGATCAGGAAAAGAGAGTGGTAGAGCTGATGATCCGTCTTTACTGCCGTAAAAAAGAAAAGAATGTCACGCTTTGCCCCCAATGCGAAGAGTTGCTTCGCTATGCGCATGCCCGGCTGGACCGCTGCCCTTTTGGGGAGAAAAAGAAAGCATGCAAGCAATGCAGCGTACACTGCTACAAACCTGCCATGCGGGAACGGATGAAACAAGTAATGCGTTTCTCCGGTCCCCGAATGCTGATTTATGCACCTTGGGAAGCAATCAGGCATCTGTTTGGATAAGCAGGCACAGAGAAGAATATTATTATTATAATTGCATTATTACTTTATAATAATTATCTTTGCTTATTAAAGTAACGAACCATGACTATCATCAGAAACCCCTTTATAACCAGTGGATATGTATCTTCCGATTATTTCTGCGACCGGGAGAAAGAGAGCGAAACCCTGATCCGGGAAGTAAGCAACGGAAACAATCTCGCCCTGATCTCTACCCGGAGAATGGGGAAAACCGGATTGATTCAGCATTGCTTCCGCGAAAGGAAAATCCGGAAGGACTACTATACCTTTTTTATAGATATATATGCCACCAAATCACTTCGTGACTTTGTATTCGCACTGAGCAAAGAGATTCTGGAAGAATTAAAACCTTCCGGCAAGAAAGCTTTGCAACTCTTCTGGAAAAGCGTCAAATCATTGCATACAAGCGTATCTTTCGACATCAACGGCACTCCTTCACTGAGTCTGGGACTGGGAGACATACAAGCTCCGGCAACAACGCTGGACGAAATTTTCCATTACCTGAACCATGCCGACAAGCCCTGCCTGGTAGCCATCGACGAGTTTCAGCAGATAGCCGGATATGCGGAGGATAATGTAGAAGCAACCTTGCGCACCTATGTCCAGCATTGCAGCAATGCCCATTTTATCTTTGCCGGAAGCCAGCGCCACATCATGGGAAATATGTTCCTCACCCCTTCGCGCCCATTCTATCAGAGTGTTTCCATGATGCATCTTGAAAGTATTCCTTTGGCAAAATACACTGCTTTCGCGCAACTGCACTTCGCCCAAGCAGGAAAAAGCATCACCGATGAAACGGTTGAAACCATCTACCGACGATTTGACGGCATCACCTGGTACATGCAGAAAGTGCTCCACACACTTTACGACATGACTCCCGCACAGGGAACCTGTGAAGTGAAGATGGTGGAGGAGGCCATCCGCCAAATCATCGACTCGTTCAAATTCACCTATTCTGAAATACTGTTCCGCATACCGGAAAAACAGAAAGAGTTACTAATCGCCATCACAAAAGAGGGAAAAGCGAAGGCTATTACTTCGGCAGCTTTTATCAAGAAGTACAAGCTATCCTCTTCCAGCTCCGTACAATCGGCTCTGAAAGGTCTGCTCGAAAAAGATTTCATCACTCAGGAGTTGGGAATATACCAGATATACGATCAATTTTTAGGTATCTGGCTAAAAGAGAACTATTAAGCCCCTTAAAATCCAAACACTCCAAGAAAGAATTTCCAATAGATTTCTTTCAAAAAGACAGTAAAACCCCTTATCTGCCGACAGCCTCCATTTACAAAAAGAGACAAATAGAGAGATGGAGCGACAGATAATGAAAAAACATGCAAGGACAAGTCTTTATTCTCTCATAAAAATGCAATAAAAAGCAGATATATGCAGTCCCCCACTCTATCAGAGCCTTTGTTGACAGCAAAGAAAGGGTGCGTTGGTCCTAAACGGACGGTGCATTGGCTTCAAAGAGACGGTGCGTTCCTCTACGAGCAACGCCGCACGAGTAAAAAAGAAGAGTAAGATGGGCTGTTTACAAACTATCAGAGCCACCGTGCCGCACGAATCAAATCTACTAAAAGAAAGTAATCACACACAAAAAAGATCATTTACTAAGATCATAAAAACATATACCACACAATTTTCCAACAATATCCCAAATTCTCCATCATATTGCTTTACCTTAATCCTCCTACAAGCGTTTTTTCAGCCACCACATCCTCCGGCATGAAACCAAGGCTGCCTGAGAGTGATAGAATATACAAAATAACATTTTATCGCCGCTACAATTTCCCCTCCTTTATTCTGCCAACCTTATAAAAACAGCATTTTAAAACGGAAGGTCGCATTTTAGAAAGATTTAATTATCTTTGTTGCTGTAAACCCAGTTATATTTTCACCTTTTCGTAAGGAAATGATATACACAGCATCCTCCGCCGCCGACCAAACCGCCTGCTGGATTACAGGCATTGTTATCGCTGCCCTGATCTTTCTTTTTGTGAAGTTCGCGGCAAAAGGCAGCAAACCATTGGAGAAGATAATGCTGGCATCGGGCTGCGTAATCGTACTGCTGACTACACTCATCGTCAAGGTGCCGGCACCCGACAGCTTCAACCCGGAAACCGGATTTTCGGAGAAAGAAAGAAGAAAAGACAGGCGGATACTCATACGAATATTCTCGGCCATCGGGCTGACAGCCCTGTGGTTCATACCGATACGGAACACTGAATGGTTCGAAGCCCTGATTGAAAAACATATCTGGGTGACTCCCGCAATGCTGGCAGTGTTCCTACTCGCAGGATGGATCCTTACCGGACAACTGACCCGATGGTACACAAAAGAGCGCCGGACGGATAAACACACCGGACGGAAAAAACGTTCTTCTCAAAGAAACAGAACACCATAAAAGTAAATTCAAATATGAAACGAGCCGTTATCATAGGAGCTACTTCAGGCATTGGACGTGAAGTAGCCAAACAACTTCTCCTACAGGGCTGGCACCTCGGTATTGCAGGGCGCCGGCTTCCGTCACTCGAAGCTTTGCAGAGCAGCGCACCGGACCGCGTAGAAGTCGCCGCACTGGACGTCACCCAACCGGATGCAGCCCCCAAATTGAGTAACCTGATCAGGCGAGTCGGAGGTATGGATCTGTTTCTGCTGAGCTCCGGCATCGGTTATCAGAACATAGGGCTGAATCCGGACATCGAACTGGAAACCACCCGTACCAATGTGGAAGGGTTCACCCGTATGGTGGACACTGCTTTCAATTACTTCCGTGAGCACGGCGGCGGACAACTGGCTGTGATCAGTTCCGTTGCGGGAACAAAGGGATTGGGAGTGGCACCTGCCTACTCTGCCACAAAGCGTTTTCAGAACACCTATATCGACGCACTGGAACAGTTGGCATGCATGCAAAAACTGAACATCTGTTTTACGGACATCCGCCCGGGCTTTGTGTCTACCGACCTGCTGAACGACGGAAAACGTTATCCGCTATTGATGCAACCGGAAAAGGTAGCCCGGCAGATTGTACGGGCATTGCACCACCGGAAACGAGTGGCAGTGATCGACTGGCGCTATGCTGTCATTGTCTTTTTCTGGCGGATGATTCCGCGCTGGATATGGAAACGGCTGCCGATACGGACAGGAAAGACTATGTGACAAGAATATATATCCCTATTGAATAATTCATTAAAAACAAAGAAAGAATGGAACAGAAATTTTGCCAGAGCTGCGGTATGCCGCTTAGCCCGGAAGTATTGGGAACAGAAAAAGATGGTAGCAAGAACGAAGAATACTGCACCTATTGTTATGCCGACGGACATTTCACCGTGGATTGCACGATGGACGAAATGATCAACCATTGCGCACAGTTCGTTGACGAATTTAACAAGGATTCGGAAGTGAAAATGACGAAGGAAGAGGCCATTGCGAACATGAAGCAATTCTTCCCGATGCTGAAGAGATGGAAACAGTGAAACATAACTCAAACAGACATCTGTGACGCATAGACAAAGGAGAGTGTGTCGAAACTCACCACAGAGGGCACAGAGTAACACAGAGTGAATTTTAAGTCATCGATGATTAACATTCTAATCTGTGACAATCTGTGTAATCCTCTGGTGAAAAAGCTTTTGACACATCTCCTACTGTATCGGAAGAGGTACCGTTTATTCCACCGGATGCCGCTTCAGCCAGGCTACGGCATACGAACATGTCGCTTTCGGTTTCAGACCTTGTCCGGCAGCATATTTATAGGTTGCTTCTACCAGAGCTGCCGCAATCCCCTTTCCTTCCAGAGGAGGAGGAACGATGGTATGCATAATGTCCAGCGTTCCATCTTCCACTTCATACTCCACAAAAGCAGTCATTCCATTCTTTTCCAGTTCAAAACGATTCCGCTCCGGGCGGTGAGTTACTTCATATTCTTCCATTTTCCAATCTCCTTTTTGTTTAGGTTAATATAGATTATTTTAAATTCTTCTCCCTCTGCTCCACCCAGATCAACTTATCCACATCATACCCCCTGCGGATGGCAGCATCCAGTAATTTCTTCTTTATCTCTTCCGGCAGAATAGGCGTACGGCTCAATATCCACAGATACTTGTCCGAACTGCTGCCAATCAGTACATAATTATACTCCTCCTGATCCAATTCCAAAACATAATAGTCTGAATAAAAGGACAGAAAAAAGGATACCTTCAGTTTGCCCGGTTGCGACGAATCGGGAACCTTTGCCCGTCCTTCCGCTGTTTTACAGACATCATACGGCTTTTTATGCTTACATCCCCGGTTCTCTACGCGAACGGTTCCGTCGGGCAGCAATGTGTAAGTTGCCGTCACCTCCGACAGTCCCCGCTCAAAGCGGTGGTCGAAACGGGCTATCTCGTACCATGTACCCATATAACGTTGCAGATCCAGTTCGTCCACCGTACTGTGGTCCGTGCCCTCAAAAAAGGCTTCGATGGTCGGTTTATCAAAGCGGAAACCTGCCTCGAGCAAGCGTGTGGGACGCACATTCTGTCCCGACGTTAAGAAGGAAGCCGCTTCACCATATTGCATCCGAAAAAACCAACGTGGTATCACCACCTTCATCCAGGCATGATAGCGCGCTGCCATCGCCCGGGTAAACGCATATTGTGAAACCTGTTGCGGAACTACCAGATTGAACACTCCGCTTAATACTTCGTGGTTGATGATGAACTCCATCGCACGGCAAAGATCCTGGATTCCAATCCAGGGAAAAGGTTGTGTGCCCGGAGCAATCACACCGGCTACCCGTGTTATCCGAAGCGGACGCAACATCTGCTCCATTGCCCCGCCATCGGGTGAGAGCACTATGCCAAAACGGGTGATAGCCAGCCTTGTCTGTGAAGGACAACGGCGAGCCTCTTTCTCCCAGGCGTAGCAAAGTTCCGCCAGAAAACCGCTACCGCGAGTATTGGTATATTCGTCAAACGTTCCATCTTCCGGATAATATCCTACGGCAGAGGCGGAAATCATTAACCGCGGCTTTGTCTTTACCGCATCCATAGCTCGGATGATGCGATGCGTCACCTTGATACGGCTGTCATAAAGCTCTTTCTTATACTCCGGCGTCCAGCGTTTACTGATGGGTGCTCCTGCCAGATTGATGACTACATCGCAATGCGACAAGGCCTGAATTAAATATCCCGATGTACCTTCACGAAACATAGGTCTCCCCAGAGGGACTATCCGGTGCCCCCTTTCCGTAAGGTACTCTGTAAGATGCTTGCCTATGAAACCGGAGGCCCCGCTAATTGCTATATTCATCTGAATCTCCTTTTTTTAGGAATATAACGCAGGCAAAGCGGGTAAAGTTCACCTCATAGTCATCTTACGCAACTCTTCGAGCGAACCGTTAAATACATTCAAATCTACATCATGGTGAATACCGGGTACACTTCCGATATCTGTATGCTGCCAGAAATGCCATTTTCCCTGATACTTCACCGAGTCGACATAGTAATGGGCAATCCAGTAGGGATAGGCATTGAAAAGCGAATCGTCCAGATAGTGGGTTTTGAATTTATATGAAGTATAGAGGATAGGCTTCACACCATAATGTGCTTCCACCCGGTCGAGCCATTTCTTGATGCTCTGCTGCAACTCCTTCTTAGGTTTCTTGCCTGACAGCTCCACATCGAGCACCGGGGGAAGATCGCCACTATCGAGCTTTACGGTACGGATAAAAAAGTCAGCCTGCTTCAAGGCATCCGTACGGGGAGTAAAGAAATGGTAGGCCCCACGGATAAAGCCATGCTGGCGTGCCTGTTCAAAGTTTTGCTTGAAGGTATCATCGCCATGGTCGCCTCCTTCGGTGGCCTTCATAAAAATAAAGTGAAGCGGGAAATCAGCCTCCTTGTTCTGTTTCAGTTCCTCCCAGTCGATGTTTCCCTGATAATGGGAAATATCGATACCATGCACTTCGTAACCACAAGGAATGCAAACACCATACTCTTTCCGCCCGTAGCATTCTTTCCAGCGATAGGAATAAGGACGGATAACGAAATAGTAAAAAGCAACAGAAAACAGACCGACAACAACGAGCGCAAGGGTATTGCGCAACCAAACAGGCATGGTACGGGAGGCTTTCTTTTTCGCTTTTCTCTTCCGTACCGACGTATGGCGACGGGGAGCGGGTTTATTAGAAACAGAAGTGGTTCGTGAAGACTTCATTGATTGTATTCTTATTTTGAGTTGGATTCATTTCTAAATAGTGCCATCAGCTTCCGCCCTGACCCATTCCAGATAAATGCCCGGATTAGCCTCTGCTGGAGGAGCGATAAAGTGAACATAACTAATTCCGTTTTGCGACTTGTTTCTGAGTGGAAGACGCAGGGACCGAAGCCGTCCGTCTACCCGGACACGTGGCTGCGGACGTTTCTGAGACAAATCCCATTCCAAAGAAACTTCATGCCAACGGTCATCTTTTACTCCCAGTTGCTTGCGGGTCAGAGGAAGTTCGTACATCGATTCATAGCGGGCCACGGTGTCCGAAGGATTCATCCAGCGATCATTCAGTAACAATGAAACCGAATGGCTTCCCTCCGGAATACGCAGGCTGGCAGTGAACGTCCCTTTCTTCATTGCCGGGAAGTTCCACACTGCCCCACGTGTATCTGCTACCAGCGAGGCATCCGGCTGATAAGACAAATGGAGCACCTGACAACCCTCTTTCTCGGGATGGGATTCGAGCCGACACCCTTGCATGCGGTTATAGGCACAATGCCCTTTAATACCGTCGATATAATTGAATGTGCTCCATTGCGAAAGAGAATCGCTGAAATTATTAAAACGGCTTTTCTCGTATAGCCAATTCACGTCGAACATCATCATGGCACGATGGAGGGGATGTTGACCGATGGATGCCAGCACCTTGCCCGGAGCTACTTCTACAAACTGCGCCTGATGGACACCACGGTCGATTCCACCGCCATTGACAGCATAATCGGAGTCATTGCGCATGGGGTCCATATAAAGTTCACGAAAACCTGTCCACGTCTTGCCGTCATCATCGGACACAGCTACGTGAGTCACGTCGCGGTTGGTGAAAACATCATCCCAGACACCATTCGTCCCTTCTTTTTCAGGCAGAGGAGTAGTATTGCACCAGAAAAGTAACAGTCTACCGTCGGCCAACCTGCCAAGGGTGGGCATCGTGATAGTACCGTAAAAAGGCGAAGGTTTCGATTCACTCCATGTCAGACCGCCATCTTGCGAGAAAGCCTGATAATGCCGGTCCTGTGAAGTACGCATCAGCATCCAGAGTGTTCCGTCTTTCAGTTCAACCACAGTAGGCTCCACAGCACCGTGATTCCAACGAATACCTTTGTGGAAGCCTCCTCCCCGATGGTCGGGCGAAGTGACTGTATTCGAGCACTTCCAGGTCAGTCCGTCATCATCGGAAACGTAAGTATAACAGCCTTTCGGTGTCACGCCTCCATGGGCAGCCACCACAATACGCTTGCCGTTCCTGATAAAAACGGGTGGTTTAATCATGATGGAACTGCGGTCAGCCACTTTCGTAAGGGTACGTCCGCCTGCCAGTCCACCGGAAGTACGAATGCAATAAACACCCATCGCCCCCATATCTACCAAACGGATATACTCTTTGCTCACAGGGCTTTGACGGTCTGCAAAAGGCATCTCTTTAGCCCGGTTTACCCGTTTCCAGGTCAGACCGTGATCGGCACTCGACAGATAAACGGCTCCTGCCACTGCCTGTTCTCCATAGTTATAGTGTCTTACTTCACCATTGTCAAGAAGCGACAGACCGATATAAGCATCGGAAGGCGGAGTAGCTACTTTCAAAGGAGCACAGACCGAATCGAGCACTAACGGACGGGCTTGCTGCGCCTGCCCCGAAAGGAAAAAACCTGCCGCCAGCAGGCATAGAGTAGAAAGTCGTTTCATCATATAAATAAGGATATTCAAATGAACTAAAAACCCACCGAAGGGAATTGAATCAATCCGCCCCGATGGGTTTCTGTTATTGTAATGCGGAGAACAGCTTACTTAGCCTGTTCCAGTTGCAATGTCTTAGTCGGCTGGTCGCAAACTTCTGTCGGACCGAAGTACTGGATCGGACCCGGATAAACATAGTCTGTAGTCAGCGCCCACTGATCGCGTTTGGCAGCAAATGTCAGGAACGGTTTGCCATCCAGTTTCACCAATGCTTTCTGGATTACCGGCTTCATTTCACCGTGACGACGTTCCATGTTCATCATCATCGTGATAGGCACACCGCCTGCGATCCATTCGGCAGCAGGGGCAGTTGTGTTGCGTACTGATGACATGTAACCGGTCTTACCGTTGGCAATCAGCATAGAAGCTGTATAACCCAGTGAATAGCAGTAGTCGGCATCGTAGTTTGATGGAGCAGCGCAACGTCCTTCGTAACCGAAGAAGTGGTGCTGTGCAGCAAACTTGCCTACATATTTGCCTTCTTCTTTCCACTGAGCCAGTTTCGTACCAACCATTTCAGACAGCAATTTTTCTGTTTCGATCAGTGATACCTGTACGTTTCCGTGCGGATCGCGGTCCAGAGAAAGCTGACGTGCCACACCTTCGGGAAGGCTTGCATAGATGTCAGCATTTTCTTTCGACAGCTTGCTGATGATATATTCACGTTGACGAGAACGTTTGATGTTGGCGAACTCAACTGCGTTAGCAGCCAGGAAGTCGTTCAACTCAGCGATCAGACGTTTCATAGCCGGGATAAATTCAACCAGACCTTCAGGAATCAGCACAGTACCGAAGTTGTTTCCCTGAGCAGCACGGTCAGCCACGATCTTGGCAATGTAAGTCACTACATCATCCAATGACATGTCTTTTGCTTCTACTTCTTCAGAAATGATACATACATTAGGCTGAACCTGCAAAGCACATTCCAGTGCGATGTGAGAAGCCGAACGTCCCATCAGTTTGATGAAGTGCCAGTATTTACGTGCTGAGTTACAGTCGCGCTGGATGTTACCGATCACTTCCGAGTATACTTTACATGCAGTATCAAAACCGAACGAAGTTTCGATCATGTCGTTTTTCAAGTCACCGTCGATAGTTTTCGGGCAACCGATCACTTGTACACCAGCATTCTTTGCAGCATAATATTCAGCCAGAACACAGGCATTTGTATTGGAGTCGTCACCACCAATGATTACCAGTGCTTTGATACCCAGCTTATTGATGATTTCCAGACCCTTCTCGAATTGTTCCGGAGTTTCCAGTTTAGTACGTCCTGAGCCGATGATATCGAAACCACCAGTGTTGCGGTATTCGTCAATAATATCGGCAGTCAGCTCCATATAGTTATGGTCAACCAATCCGCCGGGACCCAGGATAAAGCCGTACAGCTTATTGTCTTTGTTCAGTGTTTTGATACCGTCGAACAGACCAGAGATTACGTTATGTCCGCCCGGAGCCTGTCCTCCTGAAAGGATAACACCTACATTCATGGCAGGAAGCTGGATAGCTTCACCTTCTTCGAATTTAATCAACGGCATTCCGTAAGTGTTCGGGAACAGTTTCTGGATAGCTTCCTGGTCGGCTACAGATTGTGTAGCTGCGCCTTCAACTGCTTTTACTGAGCCTTTCAGCGCTTTCGGAAGTTTGGGCTGGTAAGCAGCCCTGGCAATTTGCAATGCACTTTTAGTCATTTTCTTTATCTTATATTTAAAGGTGTTAGTAATTCGAACTTAAAAGCGTCGCAAATTTCGTGTTTTTTTCCGAATTATGAAAGAAAATGGTGATTTTGTTCTCTGCGGGTATGCCACAGAGCAAACAAAGGGCACAGAGCTAAAATCAACGATCTGAACTCTGTGCCCTTCCCGGCTACTTAAAGGTATATCTAACTTCCTCTTTAAAACGTCACCACTGTCTTGTCGCCTGTAGCAGAGACGGCATACACTTTAAAGCCGTCCTTCCAGGCTGTTTTCATGGTAAACGTGGCAGTATTTGAGGGTGCTAATACTCCATCGGAGATACAAACCTTTTTACCCGTTTCATCCACTACTTCATAAGCTACCACATTTTTCCAATTGGTCATGGTAAATGTCGAACCGCTTCGCGTAGCTGTTCCGGATATTATTCCGGGTTTGGTTTTATAGAGTTCTACCGAATTATCAGTTATATACTCTAAGGCAACATCCGGTTTCGGATATCCCAAAGCCTCTACACGCTTCTTTATCTCGTCGATACGGGACTGAGTGACAGTAAGTTTTCCAACTCCATAATCGTCCAGAGTGACATCTATCGGAGTCAGGAATCCCCATTTCGTGAAGAAATCCAGCAAATTGGCTTTAGCTATCAAACTACAGATATACACAAACTCAGTCTGTTGCTCTCCGGCAGTCTTCAGGTTATCGTGCGTACGTATATATTCGTACACATCCGGATAGAATCCTCCTTTGTCAGCCTGCTGAAGTGGTGTCTGCCCAAGCACTTTGCCGAAATAAAGCTCCAGTTGCCAGAAAGGAACGAGTTTGCAGAAAACATCACTGTCACTGCCAAAGTTTCCGTGAGGAGCACCTGCCGCGATGATCTGGGTCCAAGCTTTGGAATATCGGTTCCGGCTACCATCTCCCATATTTTCTGTCTGCAGGCGTGAAGGCTGCCCGAAAATCGTAGTCTGAATATACTCCGACATAATGTTATTCGTCACTTCCGTAGTTCCCAGCCATTTCAATCCGGGACGTGTCTGGTTGCAATGCCCTATTTCATGTGCAGGCCCCCAGCATGAAGAAGTTTTCAGTTTATCCACATTACAAAGTTCCGCCAGTGTACCGTCATTGTACGCGGTGTGATAACTGGTGGCATACATATAGCTGGTATACATCACATGCAGATACATGCGGTTTTTAAACAATTTATTATACTTATACAGCCCCATCAGTTCCATCTCCGAATTCACGATCTGATCATAAGCATCGATCAATGCTTTTCCGTCCGGAGTGTGAGCACGAAAGCGCTCGGTAGGAAATGTGAGATGTGCATAATGTCCCACCACATCAAAATACTTATCGACCGCATTGTTCAACAATTTATTCCAATCGGAAACCTGATGTTTGGCTACATCGAAATACCCGTTCACCTGTCCGGAGGCAATGTGTATCTTTACAGGCTGAGCTGTTTCATAGTCAGGGGTGTGATACAAAATATACATCAATCCTTTATTCCGGGCCGTAATCTTGTTGGCTCCTTCAGACAACGGATAGAAGGTACCTCCGAAGCCGTCACCACCGGGGACGTCAAGGTTCTGAATCACTGCACTGATAATTTGCCCGTGCGTATCGCCGACCAAGACCATCAACTGTTCCCCGTCTTTTACCGAAATTCCCGTAGGATTGTCACGCAGGCTGTAGGGACTGGTCTTATGTGTTTTCGACTGATCATCCGGATTGGGCCACGCTTTATAATCTTGAATACGGAACTCTGTCGGGTACTTACCTTGCTTCATATAGTAAGCTATGTTCTTGTAGAATGAATAAGGACAGTTTTCTATCTCTTCATCGGTAAGTCCGGGCCTCAGCTCAGAACAAGTTACATCAGTGAAAAGAGTTAACGGGTCAAATGCTCCCGGATTCTTTTTATAAAATTCCATTTCGGCACAGGCCGCAAATCCCTGTCCGTCTCCCGAACCTGATTTTACAATAAACTGAACGGATGTGACGCCGATTTGTGCCTTCGGAAAATTAATACGGACTGCGGCGTTGGTACCTCCGAAGTTCTTAGTCATCACAGTATTCCATTCATCGGCCCCTCTGGTATTCGCATTTGACTTCACACGAATCTCTACTTCCTTGAAGTTACCATTCGGTCCCGAAGTACGGGGATAATATATAAAATAATCCATATCCGAACCCGCAGGGAAATTATAAGTCAACGTGATAGGAAAATAATGCTCTCCTGCGTTATTCCAATTAGAGTGGTAAATAGTACTTATATCTCCATCGAATGATTTATCGATATTCGAGCCTCCCTGGAAAGAACTTGCCTCGCCCGATTCTACCGGAACCTTAATATCGTCTTTAATACCTTCCATATCTCCGGATTCATATTCTCCCAGTCCTTTTTGAGTGACAGATACCAGAGCCTCAAGCTCTCCACCTACCTCTTTTACAGTAATATTGCCAGTGCGTTCACCGTCTTCAGGATTGGCCGAGACAATATATCTATGTGTTGTAGTCACCATTTCGGATGCACGCGTATCCGCCGGTTTTTCTTTGACCCATTCCGGCAATGTAATCGTCACCGGCACGTTTGTAGTTACATCGAACGCAATATCACTTCCGCTGGCCTCAACAGTAAATATCTGTTGGGATATCAGAATAGCAGGATCTGATCCCAATTGGCGTACGTTAACAGTTTCCGTCAATGCATCGGCAGTCACTTTGATCACTGCCTCTCTGGTCTCTTTCCCGTCATATCCGGATACATTCACCGTCAATGTACTTCCGTTGACAGCAACCGAACACCAGTCCTTATCAGACCGTGCCGTCCAATTATCCGCATCGGTGACAATAGCAATGTCACGGGTCCCTGCGTCACTTTTAAAGTCAATTGCAGACTGCGCCACCTCAAGGGTGGTCGATGTTACCGTTTTCTCTTCTTCGGCAGAACAAGCATACAGCAGCAAAGGTACGATTGCTGCAAAAATCATTGAAATTAGATGTTTCTTCATGTTATTAGGATAAATTAAACATAAGATAAATAAAACAAAGGAAATACAAATTTTGTTCTGGTAAAAAATGTCATTTGTATTTCCTTTTTGATAATTATTTGATTCTTCTATTTAGCATCAAGCCGACAGCTACCGGCTGCGCAGACTCATGCTACTGTATTTAGTCCCTATTGAATCCTGTTTTATTCAATGGTAGTCTCTCCGGTTTCCGGATCATAGGTTTTCACAATTACTTTAGAAAGGGCGAGTTCGGCCAGCGCAATCCAATTGGAACCGCTTGTAGATGATTTCACCTTAAACCAGAGATAACGGTAAGACGCGCCCGCTTTTATAATATCCGACTCGTAAGATGCAGCCTTGGTATTGGGCAAATCACTTAAAGACGCCAACAGGGTTGTCTGGCTTTCATCGTAATTCTTTCCATCAAAAGTATTGCTTCCCAGAATATCCATCTCTTTGGGATTATCCTTATTGTTATTATCACGACAAACATAAGAGAACAGGAAAGTAGACAAAGCATTCTCCTCACCCAAGTCGACCACAATGTAATGTGGGAAAGGTGTGGGACTGCTCCATGACATGTGAAAATAAGTGTCGTTCTTTCCATCTATCAGATTGGCGATAGGACCTTCACTGCTTTCCTGATCATCTGTATACAACTGTTTAGCGGATAAAGTCACATCATTCCGGTCTGTTTTAATCTGCTTCGGGGCAGGCAAGGCCCGTGCTGTTATACTGCAACTCTGTGATCCTTCCCCCGCACGGTTGCATGGTTGCAGTGTAAAGTCAATGTCGCCATAGCGGTGCAACAAGTTATCCACCAGCATGGTATCGCTCTTCACACTCGCAAGTCTCAGGCATTTCTTTCCGTCTTCCGGCAACGTATAAGTCACTTTCACATAATAATAATTGGAATCAGCCGGCACTGTCCATTTCAGTTTTATAGCCCCGGCTTTGGCTTCAGCCGACAGTGAATTCTGGTCTATAGTGGTCGGCATGGGGTACTTCTCGTCACTGGAGCACCCTGTCATATTTATCAGGCCCAGTATCGCGCATAGGCCAAGCAGTATTTTTTTCATCTTCAATTCTCTTTATAAAGATTAATAACCCGGATTGTTTACTAATTTTTCATTTCTATTAATGTCGGCAGAAGGTATCGGCAGCAGATATTGAGTCGGTGCCTCAAACTTACGTTCAAAGTCAATCGTCTTAATTGCCGCAAAATCTTCAATAGTGGTGGCGGCGATATTCAATCCTTTGGCTTTAGTTCCAAAATATTGCTCTGCCAGCAACCAGCGACGCATATCCCAGAAATTCTGATTCTCAAGATAGAGTTCGTTCATTCTCTCCTGACGAACAATCTGACGGAGCTTTGTCTGATCCAATGCAGCAACGCCACTCCATGCATTTTCTACCGTGGGGATACCGGCACGCTCTCTTACTTTATTCAAGTATTGTTTGGCAGTTTCCAGATCGTTGGTTTCCACACACGCTTCGGCATATGCCAGATAGAGGTCTGCAAGACGGATAATAGGCCAGGGATATGTATTCAGGTTGGTCGAATTGGTAGATACAACCGTACTGGGGTCGACTCCTTTTTTATTCAGATAACCACTTGGAGTATAATTTCCGGGACGTTGTACGGTCGCAGTACCACGGCTACAGTTACCTCCCAAAACAAAATCACATATTAATCTGCTGTCCGAATTGTCTTTTTTTCCGTTACTCATCACATAAGCGGGATTAGTCGACCCGTTCATTACTTCGTAATATCCTCCCTGAAAAGCTACCCAAGCATAAAAACGAGGTTCACGTTCCAGATTGAACAGAAGCGTTTTACTACCTTCATGGGCCTCATCAGCATGGTCAGCATCCACATTTACAATCTTCAATTTGTCTTTATCTTTATACTCCGGATCTTCATCCCAAGGCAAACCGTTCTTGGTATAGAAACGATTCAACATAGTCCATGTCGGGCCGATACCATTCCATGCCCAGCCATCAGTCACAAACGGCAATGACTTATTCTGTATACCGTATGAACCTTCGCTGCGGGTTTCTGCAAGCAGTACTTCCGGATTACGAGAGTCCCAATCGACCAAACTGGTACGTAGACATCTTACGGGGCCGGCTGCCGGATAAGGGTTCGCATCCTCATTACCTATCTTATAGTCTTGCTTCGTATACAAAGCATGCCCATTCTGCTCGGCAAGGTCAATCGCCTCTTTTATGGCTGTTCTCGCTTTTACCCATTTGTTGGGGTCGTAAGTAACAGGCATTAACATATTGCCCGATTTGTCTGCAAAGTTACTGTAGAATGCCGAGTTTCCGTTGAACAACGGAGAAGCTGCATACAACAACATCTTAGCTTTCACCGCTTTTGCTCCCACACTGGTTGCCAGTCCGTAATCTTCTTTATTGGTACGTATGGCAGGCAATGAAGCTGCGGCTTCATCCAACAGATTGCATATCCACTCTACACATTCGTCATAGGGAGTCCGAGGCAAATATTCTGCCTGCGAAGCATTTACATTCGGCAGTTCTTTAATCAGGATAATAGGTCCGTAGCAACGTGCCAATTGATAATGATAATAAGCAATCAGGAATTTAACCTGTGCAATATAATCAGCCTTCACACTTTCAGTCAGATCGGGTACCTTGTCGACATTCTCTAAAAACAGGTAACATTGGCGCAATCCCTGAAAGAATGTGTTCCAATAAGAAATCACCGGCGACGAAGCCGTATAGTTTCCTTTCGGAAAACTGGCAAACGTTTCATGTTCAAAAGCTGTAATCACTTCATCTCCCGTCAGCAAATCAAGACTTGCCGACGCTACATTGCTCTGAGGCAGATAACCATAACAAGAATAAACAAAATTCTTTGCTGCATTCCGATCTTTAAATGCATCTTCCTCGGTCGTTATTTCATCAGGAACGATATTCAGGAAATCACATGAACTATATCCCAGCATCAGGAAAAGCAGGAACAGGAGTTTATATATTATCTTCATAAGTATTTATTATTTAAAAGTTAATTGAATACCAACATTATATGTACGCTGTGTCGGATATTTCATACCGGCACCTCCACCCATTTCAGGATCCCACAACTTAAATGGAGAAAAGGTCAGCAGGTTACTTCCATTCACATAGATTCTTGCCCATTTGAAACGATAGCCAATTTCCGCATTCCGCAATTTCAGGAATGAAGCATCGCGCAGCCAATAGGAAGATGATGCAGTATTGTTGTTATTATTATATTGTGTCAACCTTGGATACTTTGCATTCGGATTCTGGTTATCTTTGCTCCAATGGTCATCAGCAATCCACTTCAGGACATTACTTTTACTCTGTGTTCCAAACGGTTCGAAACCACTCATCATTAGTGACACATGGGTTTGTCCCTGGAAGAAGAAAGAGAAGTCCCAATTCTTCCACGTAACAGAAGGGCCGAATCCGTATATTATCTCCGGAATTGTGGGATACCCCAATACCACTCTGTCATCCGATGTTATTTTCCCATCATAATTTCCGTTAGCATCCGGCTGGTCTACATATTTCACATCTCCCGGCGCAATGGCAATATTGCCGATAGTCGACTGAGGGTTATTGGCAATATCAGCCTGATCAATATACAGCCCGTCTGCTACATATCCCCAAATCGAGTTCAAGCTCTTTCCAACCTGCGACAGTGCCGGACGAAGTCCTGCCGCTTCATCGTATTTCAAAACTTCATTGTGCGCATAGGTGAATGTTCCCTTCATCTGGATAGAGAGGTCCCGGTTCACCTGTTTTCCGTAGTCCAAAGCAAGATCAAATCCAGTATTCTTCACTTTAGCAAAGTTACCATAGATTTTAGTACTGGCAGTCCCCAAGTAATTCGGTATCGAATTTTTCTGTTGGAAAATGTTATCCCTGATCTCCCTGAATCCGTCGACAGTAATATTTAATGAATTGAAAAACTGCAAATCGGCACCCACATTCAGTTTATGTCCCACTTCCCATGTAAGTTCGTTATTCTGGAAACGATTATAGGTAGGACCCGATAATGAAGTTGTACTCCCACCATATCCGGTTGTATAAGACGGGCTGCTGTTCAGATTCACAATTGCCAGATAAGCAAAACGATCGCTACCAATCTGGTCATTACCTACCAAACCATACGAACCACGGACTTTGAAATTGGAAATAATCGGTTTAATAGACTTCCAGAATTTCTCTTCACTGATATTCCATCCCAACGATATGGATGGGAACAATCCCCAGCGATGTCCTTTGGCAAAACTTTCGGAACCATTGTATCCGGCATTTACTTCAAGCATGTAACGGTGATCGTAATCATATGACAAACGTGCGGCAACACCCATCTTACGTTTGGGAAGTGAGCCAATAAGACTGCTGTTTACATTTGTATTATAATCATCCTGGTTATAAAGCAGCATACCGCTTACATTGTGTGAACCGAAGGAACGTTCGTAATTAAGATATCCCTGAATGTAAAACCTGCGGTCGCCGTTAGTACCAAAGAAAGCATCCATCGTATGATTGCTCGGTTCACCGATAGGTGTATTGGTAAAATCATAGGAACCGTCTTCATTTTGTTTATAGTCGGAAAGTTGGTAACTATTGTATCCCTGCAGACGGAACTTCTGATTGTAGCTCCAATTCTTAAATGAAACCAAAGCCCTGAAGCTCAAACCTTTCGTAATAAAATCCAGTTTCTGGTCCCAATTCACATTGGCCACTACCGTGCTCTCGAATGTATCTTTATATCCTGCACTTGAAAGGGCTACCGGGTTGAGCGGTTGATAGTTACCTGCAAGAATACCTCCCCAATGGTACCATGTATCCGATCCTTGCGGAAACATAACCGGGAAATCAACAGGGTTGGTTCCCATAATAGCACTGAATATATCTCCTACTCCATTTCCGTCCTTTGTAGTCAAAGGACCATGCATGTCATTCAACTGCACATTCAGATGCAGCGAAATAGTAGAAGACTTTGACAGATGAAAATCCACGTTGTTCTGAAACGCATATTTCATATAGTCTATATTGTTTTTATAAGAGAAGAAATCACTGGAACGATCCTTCAACATACCGGTTTCATGGTTCATATTGACATTCATAAAATAAGTGATTTTAGAAGTACCCCCACGTACATTAAAATTCGCCTTTTGATTGAATGTTGCATCTTTGAAGACTTCTTTATACCAGTCTACATTAGGATAAATATAGGGGTTCAGATTATTAATTGTACCGTTAATTCTTTCATCAGAATAAAGTACGGCTCCTGTTCCCTGATTGGTAACCGCTTCGTTGTACAAACGCATATATGTAGGTCCGTCAACGATCTCCGGTTTCTTGATCGGAGTATTCACATATCCTTCTATACGCACGCCAATGATCGGCCTTTCAAGATCACTACCCGATTTTGTTTTAATAATAAGTACACCGTTGGCTCCACGAGTACCATACATCGCCGATGCCGTAGCATCCTTCAATACAGAGAAACTTTCTATTACTTCAGGATCCAACGAATTCAGGTCTGCTTTGGACACCTCAACTCCGTCTAAAATAATCAAAGGAGAAGTCGCCCCATTCATCGTCGCAACACCACGAATAAAGAAATCGGCAGAATTCTGACCGGGCTCACCACTACGCTGGTAAGCAATCACACCTGACAGGCGTCCGGCAAATGAAGAAGAAAGATTGGCGGAAGGCACCAAAAGGTCTGAAGGACGTACGGACTGAATAGACCCGGTGATAGTCTCCTTCTTTTGTCCTGTACCAAACGCTGTCACCACCACTTCATCCAACTGCTGGGCATCTTCGGATAGTGTGACCGAAATAACCTTTTGGCTACCTACTTTCACTTTCTTGGTAACATATCCTATATATGAAATTTGTATTTCATTTTTAGGAGTTGCCGCAAGTTCAAACTTACCATCCACATCGGTAATAACGCCTGTAGTAGTACCCAGTAGCTGTACAGTTGCTCCAATGATAGGTTCACCGGTTTTAGAATCTGTTACCACACCGATAATTTTGGCTTTTTTTTGTTGTGTGCTTTCCGTTTTCTCTACTTTAAGAATAACCTCATTACCTTTAATGACATAACTGATATTGCTCCCTTTAAATACTTCGTTCAGGACGTCGTTGATGGAACCTTTACAATCGATACTCTTGAGATTTGTGTTTTTCAAATCATTAGCGTTGTAGAAGAAAGTATATATACTACTTTTCTCTATAAGCCGGATGGCTTGAGGAATGGTGAGAGACTGACCTTTAACCACAATCTGTCCTTGCGCAGCAAGTGCAGACAACGGATAAAGCAGCAGAGCCATGACGATGTATTTAAGACACCGCTTCTGGCAAGAAAATAAAAACTTGTTCATGCTTCAATTTTTAGATTTAACATTGGGTTAATAAATATTAGTTGTAAATAAGAATTCCTTCATTCATTTCTTTGCTCCTAAGATTCAGGCTAAAACAGATTTTATCAATAACGTCTTCCAAAGATTCATCATAGCGGATACTTCCGGTGAAAGCACAATTTTTATTCACTTTGTCGCTAATGGTGATATGAGAGCCATACATTTGATTCATAATACGGGTTAAGTGTTCCAAATTAAATTGGGTAAAGTTATAGCGCCCGTTTTGCCATTCTATGTTTTCTATCCGCCTCAGCTGAGTTCTTGCACTAACAGGATTATACACTAATTCCTGGAGTGGTTTCATTGCTATTTTATCATGGGTGGATTCTATATTAAATTCAATGCTCCCATTAAATAGTGTAATTTCATTCGCATTAGGGTTATTCTGTTTTATCAGAAAGCAGGTTCCTTTCACTTCGATAAATGCTTTATCAATGTATACTCTGAATTTACTACCCGAATTCTTGCGAACTTCAAAAAGTGAATTGCCTTTCAGCCATACATCCCTGCATTCTTTAAAGTTTTCGGCAAAACGTATGGAGCTCCCCGGCTGCATCCATACTTTCGAACTATCCGGCAATAGATACATTCTGCTTTCTTGTGCCGTAAATTCAATATATTTCTCTATTTGAGTTCTACCCGTATTAGAGTACATCCAAAGTCCACCCACGATCAGAACAAGAGCTACAGAAGCAGCGATATACCATAGTTCTAAAGGAACTAACGTTATTACGCATAAAAAAAACAAGCAATTATTATTACCGGACAAAAACCATATATAGCACTATAAAACAATTAATTAACATCCATAAAAACCAAGATATGTATGCTATCGATATCATCAGAGACGATTTTCAATTAAAAAGTTATAATTCACATGTGGTGGTAAGCAGGTCTGTTGTGTATTTAGTTTTAGATAACACAAAATAGATTTAAGAAATGGATAAAAACAACAAGGAAATCGATCTGATCAAAAAACTATTATCAGATCGATTAGACAAAAAAGGACGTAAAAAGCTCTATCATTCGAATTTGATAAAGAAACAAATGAGAAAACAATGGAATGAAAACAAAAATAATCCGGTAGATACAGAGATTGGAAATCAGATATGGAATAAGATCGAGAACAGATGCAAAAAAGTTCACAAAAGAATAGTTCCTTTAGAACTTATCCAATAAATATATGTTGCTATTATTTTATTTATATAATAAGTGGATACATTATTCTATTAAGTCCATATAATAAGATAATACAGCCATCATAACATAATATCAATTAAACAAAATATGTTATTTTTTAATATTCTTGTAGAAACTGCATCTATTTAGAACAAAAAGATTACTTTTGCACCTCTAATTACTAAAACAGATGCAAGAGAAAGAAACAGTCAGGAAATTAAAGCATGGCGATCAGGAAGCATTTGCTTTTTTATACAATCATTACTGGAAACAGGTCTATAATTTCACAAAGCTTTATTTCACCGCTTCAATGGACATTGAGGAGATTGTGCAGGAAGTATTTGTGAAAGTATGGGAATCTCACCATTTTTTAGATGAAAACAAAAGTTTTGAGGGCTATCTCTTTATCATAACCCGGAATGTTATATTCAATCATTCACGCAGATACTATAAAGAAACAGCCCTCAAAATAACTGCGATACAAGCAGTCGAGGAATCTTATGATATGGAAGGAGAACTGGATGCCGCTGACTTAAAGAAATACATCGATGAACTTGTCATGCAACTTCCTCCCCGCCAACAAGAAGTATTCCGTATGAGCAGGGAGCTGCACATGAGCAACAAAGAAATAGCAGAACATTTTTCTATTACCGAAAAAGCAATAGAGCGGCATATCAACCTGGCTCTGAGATTTCTAAAAAAGAATCTTAATCTTTTCATGCTGTTCATGGGAGCGTGACTAAAATCGAGATTCCATTATTTTATCTGCCATCCACCTCCCAGTGCCTTATACACCTGTACCACAGCAATCAGTTCATCCCGCATCGCATTGCTAAGTCCGATCTGGGCATCGAAATACCCACGCTGGGCATCGAGTACATCGAGATAATTCGTCACTCCATTGATATATTGCAATTGCGCCAGATCTACGTAACTCTTAGCCGAACGTTCCAATTTGACACGAAGATCATATACTTCCTTGATTTTATTAAAGTTCACAATCGCGTTCCGAGTCTCTTTGAAAGCGGTCAGGACAGACTTTTCGTAGCTGTGCACTTCAGCCTCGTAAGCAGCTTTCTTAGCTTTGAGGGCAGCACGATTTTTACCCCAGCCAAAAATTGGTGTAAGCAAAGCACCCTCCATTATACTATAAGGCGACTTCAACAGCTCGGAAAGTGCAGTGCTCTCCGATCCTACCCTGCCGGTAAGTGAAATGCGTGGAAACATATTTGTATAGGCCACCCCTACCCGGGCATTGGCGGCAATCAATTTCTGTTCAGCCTGACGAATGTCAGGACGGCGTTCAAGCAGTCCTGAAGGCAAACCGACAGGTAATTCCTGCGGAAAATTGAACTCCTGCAACAAGCGGCTACGTGTAATCTTATTGGGATACTCACCGGCAAGGAAAGCTATATCATTCTCTTTCAACGAGATTTTACGCTCCAGATCGGGTACCAACGTAGCAGTACGTGCCAACTCTACCTGCGACTGGCGATAAGAAGTCTCGGAGGTCAATCCCCCTTCAAAGCGGATACGGGCAAGGCGCATCCCCTCTTCACGTGCCTTCAACGTTTGACGGACAATGTCCAGTTCGGTATCAAGAGCCACCAGTTCATAGTACGCCTGAGCCACTTCAGCTACAATAGTCATCCGAAGAGCGCGTTGTGCCTCAACGGACTGAAGATACTCGGCAATGCTGGCGGAACGTGCCCAACGAAGATTTCCCCAGAGGTCGAGCTCCCAGGAGAAAAGAAGTTGCGCCTCGAAAGTATCGCTACGTTTGAAAGCATCTCCACCATGGTTTTCGTTTTCCCGTTCAGCAGTCACCGTACCTTTAATGTCCGGCAACAGATTTGCTGTCGAAATGCGTTTTTGAGCTGCCATTTCCTTGACACGGGCAGCGGCTATCAACATATCTTTATTATGCTCCAGTGCCCGGTCTATCAGACTCCGGAGGGTACTGTCAGTATAAATCTGCCACCATTCCCTATCTCCGAAGCTCAGGGTATCCTGATGCTGTGCCAGACTATCGGGCAAGTTAAGGTCGGGACGGACATAACTTTTTCCTATCTTGCAAGAACCCAAGGTAAATGCAGTTAGTAAGAGAGTAATATATAAATAGCTTCTTTTCATAATTCAATCAATTTTCTTTTTAGACTTGAACGGTAACTTCACGTTCACATTCGGCACATTTCTCAGTTTTGCTTTTGTTTTATAGACCAGTACGAAGAAGAACGGAACAAGGATAATGCCCACTACAATAGCAAAAATCATTCCGAAGAATACTCCCGTGCCGATGGCCGCACGGCTTGCCGAACCGGGACCGGTTGCCAACACCATCGGAAGCATACCCAGTACAAACGCGAGCGAAGTCATCAAGATGGGGCGGAAACGCAATTGTGCCGCATGGATGGCTGATTGCACCAGATCACCTCCCCGGTCCACCTGCACTTTCGCAAACTCTACAATCAGGATGGCGTTCTTGGCCGCCAATCCGACAAGCATCACCAATCCGATCTGGAAATAGACATCATTTTCCAGTCCGCAAATCCATACCCCCAGATAAGCCCCCAGAGCGGCTACCGGCAGCGAAAGCAATACGGCAATGGGCACTGTCCAGCTTTCATACTGTGCAGCCAGGAAGAGGAATACAAAAAGGAACACTAATGCCAGTACCAATCCGGTCTGCCCACCTGCCTTTTTCTCTTGATAAGAGAGACCACTCCATTCCAAGCCAATATTATCAGGCAGATGGTCACGTGCAATCTGCTCCATAATCTCCATAGCCTGACCGGAACTATAGCCCTGCGCCGCCTCACCACGAAAAACAGCAGTGGTAAACATATTAAAACGTTTAATGCTACCCGGGCCGGTGGTATACGATGCGTTACCCAGAGAAGTCAGCGGGATCATCGCTCCATTAGAGGCCTTCACAAAAAACAGGTTGATATTGTCTTTATGTTCCCTATAGGGTGCTTCAGCCTGAATGTATACCTTATAAATACGGTTGAACATATTGAAGTCGTTCACATAGACCGATCCCGTATAGGCTTTCATGGTTGAGAAAACATCCGCCAGAGGCACACCAAGCATCTTCACTTTATCGCGGTCTACATCGAAGTAGAGTTGTGGGATATCCGACTGAAGTGAAGAGGAAAGTCCTGTCAGTTCCTTGCGTTGGGAAGCGTAATACATCAAAGTATCCGCCGCCTGCACCAAATTATCGAAAGTAGCTTCACCACGCGCTTCGAGTTGCATTTCGAACCCACCCGAGGTTCCCAAACCGGGAATGACAGGAGGAGTGGAGAGATAAACCTTACACTCCGGATACTCACTCAGATCGCGACGAACGTTTGTCATAATCTCGTCTATCGAAGTATTCTTGCGGTCTTCCCACGGCTTCAAAATTACGGTTAACTCACTCCGTGCCTGGTTGCTGCCCACACGGGGACTGCTTCCGGTCACATTCTGTACATACGCTATATACGGATTCTTTTCCAGATAAGTGATGGCACGATCCGTTACCTCCCGGGTACGCTCCAGCGTAGCCCCTTCGGGCAACTCCAATTCTATCTTGAAATAGCCTTGGTCTTCCACCGGAAGGAAACTTGTCGGAATCAGACGGTGAATCAACAGAATACCGATCAGTACTACCCCGAAACCGGCCAATACACGACGCGGATTACCAATTACCCGGCGGATAGCGACTACATACTTATGATTGCCCACGTTCAACCAGTGGTTGATTTTGCGGAAAACAATGTTCTTCTTTTTACCGTTATCCGGTTTCAGAATCAACGAACACATGACCGGACTCAGCGTCAACGCCACTACAGTAGAAATCAGTACGGATACAGCAATAGTAATAGTGAACTGACGGTAAAGCTGCCCCGTAATACCGCTGAGGAAGCTCACCGGAACAAACACCGCACAAAGCACCAGAGAAGTGGCAATCAACGCACCCGCCAATCCGTTCATGGCTTTCTTCGTAGCTTCGTACGGTGAAAGTTTCTCTTCCTCCATAATACGCTCCACGTTTTCCACCACGACAATGGCATCATCCACTACAATACCGATAGCAAGAATCAGCCCCAACAATGTCAATATATTCAGCGAAAAGCCAAAGATCAACATGAAACCGAACGTACCGATCAATGAAATAGGAACGGCAACTATCGGGATCAACGTAGCCCGCCAGCTCTGCAAAGAGAGATAAACGACGAGCACCACAAGAACCAGCGCCTCAAACAGGGTTTTGTATACTTCATGAATGGACTCGGAAATATAAGTCGTCATATCGAATGGCACCTCATAGCTCAACCCCTCCGGGAAGTTTTTGCTGATTTCATCCATTGCTTCCTTGACACTTTTTGCAACTTCCATCGCGTTAGCGCCCGGAAGCATATAAATGCCCAGAACGGCAGCATTCTTGCCATTGATCCCACTCTCCGTACTGTATGAAGAAGCTTCGAGAGAAACCCGTGCCACGTCACGCAAACGGATGATAGAACCATTCGTATTGGCACGGATCACAATGTTCTCAAATTGCTCTACAGTAGAAAGGCGTCCTTGTGTAGTGATAGGAATCGTTACATCGAGTCCCTTCACCGGCTGCTGACCAAGTACACCTGCAGCCGACTCACGGTTCTGATCTTTCAGCGCATTCTGTAAATCCTGTACAGTCAGTCCGAAGTTTGCCAGTTTATCCGGTTCCGCCCATATCTGCATGGCATAGTAACGGCTACCGATATTCGAAACACGTCCTACTCCCGGAATACGACGGATTACATCGAGTACATTGATCGTGGCAAAGTTACTCAAATAAATTTCGTCGAACTTCGGATCAGACGACATCAGCGTAAGGGTCATCAACTGGCTGGGTGCCTGCTTCTCTACGGAGATACCGTTCTGAATAACTTCAGCCGGCAAACGGCTTTCCGCCAGTTTCACACGGTTCTGGATTTCTACGGCCGCCAAATCCGGATCGGCAGAAACATCAAAAGTAACCGTTGCCGAAAATCCTCCGGAATTGGAACTGTTCGACTCCATATAAAGCATACCCGGTGTTCCGTTAATCTCCTGCTCGATAGGAGTTGCCACTGCCTGTGAAACCGTCAATGCGCTGGCTCCCGGATAAGAAGCACTGATCTTCACTACCGGAGGAGTGATCTGAGGATACTGGTCGACAGGCAACATGGTCAGACCAATGATGCCGATAATGACAATCAGTATCGAGATAACGATCGAGAAAACAGGTCTATCTATAAAAAAACTAACTTTCATATTCTATAAGGCCTCACCCCACCCCTCTCCCAACGAGAGGGAGGAAGAGTTTCTTTTAAATTATACGTTCTTATTTATCTCAGGAAAAGAGTCATTCGCTCTCCTTTTTCTCGGTTAGTGACTGAGGTAAAGTAGCCCTCACCTTCATTCCCGGCGTCAGTTTGTGATATCCTTCTATTACCACTTCTTCGCCTGCAGCCAATCCTCTCTCCACTACAAGTTTATTGCCAAATTCAGGTCCCAGCTCTATAAATCGTTTCTCTACCGTTGAATCTCTGCGCATGGTATAGATATAGGCTCCACCCTTCTCGATAGTTACCGCCTTGTGCGGCACCACAATCGCTCCTTCGCGTACATCCAGCAACAGCTTTACCTTTGTGAACTGTCCCGGAAGCAACACCTGCTTCGGATTCGGCATCTCTGCCCGGACTGAAAAAGTACCTGTCTGGGGATCTACCTGAGGTTCGGCAAAATCCACATATCCCTTGTAAGGATACACCGTATTGTCCGCCAATGTAATAGTGATGTTCGGCTGCCAGGAACGAGAAGAGTCCTGTTGCCCGATATTAATATTGCGTTCTTTGCTCTTCAAATAATCCAGAGCAGTCATACTGAAATCTACCAGTACAGTGTCACTTTTCACAACTGTAGCCAACAGCGATTTACCACCCGGTCCCACCAGAGTTCCCAAGTCCACGTTACGCTCACTGATATGACCCGACAGCGGAGAACGAACCAATGTATAACCCAGTTCCAACTCGGCCTGTGCCAGATCTGCCTCGCTCATAGCGACGGTCGCCACCGCACTTTCATAAGCTGCCTCCGCATTATCCAGATCCAACTGACTGGCCGCATTTTGCGCATACAACGGCTTGATACGTTCCAAATCCCGTTTTGCCTTCAATGCTTGTGCTTCATCTTTTTTCAATTGTGCCCGTGCCTTATCTGCTTTGGCACGATACTGATCCTGATTGATCACAAACAGCACCTGATTTTTATTCACATACGTTCCTTCGGCAAAAAGCATACTTTCCAGATATCCTTCCACCCGCGCCCGAACTTCGACAAACTGTTGTGCACGTATACGCCCCACATACTCTCCGAAAATCTCTACATTGTCCCTTTCTGCCGGTTCTACAATCACAGTAGGTATCTCCGGCTTTGCTTTATGTGGCCGCGTCAGAACCCAGTAAATGCCTACCACCAAAGCCAAACAGACGATGCCCACTATTGTTCTTTTTCTCCTTAGTTTCAGCTCTTTTCTCGTTAAAAATAGTCTCATGCTTGTTTGTATTATTAAAATTAACTTATCCTTTCTTAGCTACTTTACAAATCAGATACCAAACTATGTCCCGAATATATCTTTTTAACTAAAAAGCTCTCTCCAATGCCCTGCAGAAGCTGTTTTAGTGATCTTCCGAACATAACTGCCGTTTATCCAAAGTGTGGAATTGTGTCCCTGATTGGGGAATTATTCCACAAAAGGGTCGCAAAGATAATTCTTTTCTGCATAAGTTCCATAACTTGCACTTTTAGTGTCATTCACTACTTACTTACCAAATAATAATATAAATTTGTAGTGCATTCATAAAAATAACACTATAATGAAAAAACATTTGTCACTGATATTAGTTCTGTTACCAGCTTTTTTTCTGGCATTGCCCGCTATGGCACAGCAACGTAAAAAAGTCGGAGTGGTACTCAGCGGAGGAGGTGCGAAAGGGGTAGCACATATCCAGGCTCTGAAAGTCATTGAAGAAGCCGGTATCCCAATCGATTATATAGTAGGCACCAGTATGGGATCCATAATCGGTGGATTATACTCCATCGGATATACTCCGCATCAACTGGACAGTATGGTACGCAAACAAGACTGGATGTTTTTGCTCAGTGATCGTGTAAAGCGTAGTGCCATGTCACTCAACGAACGCGAAAAATCAGAAAAATATGTCTTTTCATTCCCCTTTACCAAAAGCCCCAAAGACGCCGTTTCCGGTGGAATCATAAAGGGACAGAATCTGGCCAACCTATTTACGGAACTGACAGTAGGCTATCATGATTCCGTTGATTTCAACAAACTGCCTATCCCCTTTGCGTGCGTATCACAAAACATCGTAAATGGCGAACAGATTGTATTCCACAATGGAGTGCTTGCCACAGCAATGCGAGCCAGCATGGCGATTCCCGGAGTGTTCACACCTGTGCGCAAGGATAGCATGATTCTGATTGACGGCGGCATGATTAACAATTATCCCGTAGATGTAGCCAAATCGATGGGCGCCGATGTTATCATCGGTGTAGATGTGCAAAACAACTTGAAAGGGATCGACAAACTTAACAGTGCTCCGGACATACTCTCCCAAATCATTGACCTGACTACCAAAAACAATCATCAAAAAAATATCAGCCTGACCGATACTTATATAAAGGTGAACGTTGAAGGATACTCTTCGGCCAGTTTTACCCCTTCGGCCATTGATTCTCTGATGCACCGGGGAGAAGAGGCAGCTCGCAAGCAATGGAACTCCCTGCTCGCTCTTAAAAAGAAAATCGGTATTGCAGACACTTTCAAACCCGAGTCACATGGTCCTTATACCTTATTTTCAAGCACCCGGACTTTGCCAGTGAAGGAAATTACTTTCTCTGATGTAGAAGAAAACGACAAGAAGTGGTTAATGAAAAAATGCAAACTGCAAGAAAACAGTGAAATCAGCATGCGACAGATTGAACAAGCACTATTCATTCTGCGCGGGAACCAATCTTACTCAAACGCCAGTTACACGTTAACCAATACCCCTGAAGGCTATAATTTAACCTTCCTGTTAGAGAAAAAGTATGAGAAAACCATCAATGTAGGTCTCCGCTTCGACTCGGAAGAGATAGCTTCGCTATTGATAAATGCCACAGCACAATTAAAGACCCACATTCCTTCCAAAGTTTCTGTTACCGGACGACTGGGCAAACGATACATGGCCCGGGTAGATTATACCCTGGAACCCATGCAACAAAGAAACATCAATTTCTCGTACATGTTCCAGTACAATGACATCAACATTTATGATCATGGCGACCGTGCCTACAACACAACTTATAAATATCATCTGGGTGAATTCGGATTTTCGGATGTGTGGTATAAAAATCTCCGGTTTGGATTCGGCGCACGAATCGAGTATTTCAAATACAAAGATTTCCTTTTCAAGAAACCGGAATTTACAATGGATGTCAACTCCGAATACTTCATCAGTTATTTTGCGCAGTTACGTTACAACACTTTCGACAAAGGATACTTCCCATCCAAAGGCAGCAACTTCTCCGGTGCTTATTCATTGTATACAGACAACTTCGCCCGATATAACGGACATGCCCCCTTCTCCGCACTCAGTGCCTCCTGGGAAAGTGTGTTCTCTGTCAGCAACCGTCTGGCCCTGATCCCGGCTATTTACGGCAGAGTACTGATCGGGCAGGAAATTCCTTATGCTTACGAGAATGCGTTGGGAAGTGACGTGTTCGGACGTTATTTGCCCCAGCAACTCCCGTTCGCCGGAATTTACAATATAGAATTAACGCACAATTCCGTTGCCGTGGCTTCTCTAAAGCTGCGCCAACGCATGGGTAGCAAACATTATATAACGTTAGCCGGAAACTTTGCCTTGAGTGACGATAATTTTTTCAAGATCCTGAAAGGCAACCGGATTTACGGTTGTAGCATCGGATATGGGCTGGACAGCATGTTCGGTCCATTAGAAGCATCATTGGGGTACTCCAACCAATCCAAGGACGTAGGATTTTACGTAAACCTGGGATTTTCTTTCTGACAATACCAACCTCTTTCTTCCGGCAGGGGGTGTAGCCCCACGAGGTAAAGGGTGTAGCCCTCCCGCCAATAGGGTGTAGCCCCGGCATACGGATGGCTACACCCGCTGCTAAAATGCGCCTGTAACCACCAAACAACAAGACAGACATAGCACGGAATTATTTAATTATTTCAAATTTATTACTCAGAACCGAAGAAAGTCGTTATCTTTACCGAAAATATTTTCTATATACTCACATAAAACATTTAGAATTATGGCAAAGAGAAGAGAACTTAAAAAGAACGTAAACTATATCGCAGGTGAATTATTTTCAGAGTGTTTGATCAACAGCATGTTCGTACCGGGTACAGATAAAGCAAAAGCTGACGAACTGATGGCGGAAATCCTGAAAATGCAGGATGAATTTATCAGCCGTATCAGCCACACCGAACCGGGAAATGTGAAAGGATTCTACAAAAAATTCCGTGTAGACTTCAATGCAAAAGTAAACGAAATCATTGACGCCATCGCGAAACTGAACTAAGAATGAAAAAAGCAATATATAGCTTTATTTACTATCGCCTGCTGGGATGGAAGATGAACGTGACAGTACCCAAATATGATAAATGTGTAGTTTGCGCAGCTCCCCATACCACTAATTTAGATTTGTTTATTGGTAAACTATTTTACGGTGCCATGGGAGGAAAGACCAGTTTCATGATGAAAAAAGAATGGTTCTTTTTTCCTTTAGGGCTGCTTTTCAGAGCTGTAGGAGGTATTCCTGTAGATCGTAGTCGCAAGACCTCATTGGTAGAGCAAATGGTTCATCACTTCAATACCAGCAAAAAGTTTCACCTCGCTATTACTCCCGAAGGAACGCGTAAACGCAACCCCAACTGGAAAAAAGGTTTCTATTACATTGCGCTCAAAGCACAGGTACCCATTGTCCTGGTCGGCATCGACTATACAACCAAGACCATTACGTCGACTAAAGCAGTCATGCCAAGTGGAGATATTGACAAGGACATGCGTGAAATAAAACTTTATTTCAAAAATTTCAAAGGGAAACACCCCGAAAACTTCTCCATTGGAGACGTTGAATGATTTATGAAAATCTCGATTGTACAAACAGATATTATCTGGGAAAATAAACAGGAAAATCTCCGTTTGCTCCGCGAAAAGCTACTTCCTCTTCGCGGAACAACGGAGATTGTTGTTTTACCGGAGATGTTCACAACGGGATTCAGCATGAACAGCCGAACATTGGCCGAACCGATTTCCGGTTTCACCATCCGGACCCTCAAAGGGTATGTCGCAGAGTTTCAGTTCGCATTGGTCGGAAGTTTCATCTGCGAAGAAGCAGGTGCTTATTATAACCGGGCCTTTCTGATTACTCCGGACGGTCAGGATTTTTACTATGACAAACGCCATCTCTTCCGCATGGGATGCGAAACTGAACACTTTTCGGCAGGCAACCGGAGGGTGATCGTCCCCTATCGGGGCTGGAATATCTGCCTTCAGGTCTGTTATGATCTTCGCTTTCCTGTTTGGAGCCGGAATATAAACAACGAATACGACCTTCTTATTTACATAGCCAGTTGGCCTACTCCACGCATCCATGCATGGAATACACTACTTTGCGCACGCGCTATCGAAAACCAATGTTACGTATGCGGTGTGAACCGTACAGGACGAGACGGCAACGGACTTCACTATCCGGGATATTCAGCCTTGTATAGTCCTAAAGGCGAGATCCTGACAGGGACTCCCGACTCGGAAGAAAAGATACAAACCATCGAACTTGATATAGAAACCCTCACTGCCTTTCGCCATAAATTCCCCAGCTGGAAAGACGCAGACTCTTTTCTCCTTTATTAAATCTACAGGACATAATTTCCGCATTTAATAAAAATATCTCTTGAATTATAGTATATAAATGCAAAAAAGTATCTAATTTTGCCAGACAATCAATTTATTGTACCAAAAAACAAACCCTAATTTAACTCATAACACGAATGTTAACCCAATTAATTAACGCACGTATACTCACCCCCCAAGGATGGATGAAAGACGGTTCCGTGCTTATCAGAGACAATAAGATTTTAGAAGTCACAAACTGCGATCTGGCCGTTATCGGAGCTGAACTTATTGACGTCAAAGGTATGTATGTAGTTCCCGGTGGGGTAGAAATCCACGTGCATGGTGGTGGAGGCCGCGACTTTATGGAATGTACGGAAGATGCCTTCCGGGCAGCGGTCCATACTCACATGAAACATGGCACTACAAGTATCTTTCCTACACTTTCATCATCTACAGTCCCCATGATCCAGCAAGCTGCTGAAACCTGCACCAAACTGATGGAAGAGAAAAACAGCCCTATTCTGGGACTGCACCTTGAAGGTCATTACCTGAACATGAAAATGGCAGGAGGACAAATTCCCGAGAACATCAAGAACCCTGATCCGAATGAATATATTCCGATCGTAGAACAGTATCATTGCATCAAGCGCTGGGACGCCGCTCCGGAACTTCCGGGAGCCATGCAGTTCGGAAAATATATTGCTGCCAAAGGTATTCTCCCTTCCGTGGCACATACACAAGCCGAATTTGAAGACATCCGTACGGCATATGAAGCCGGATATACCCATGCCACCCACTTCTACAATGCAATGCCCGGTTTCCACAAGCGCAGAGAATACAAGTATGAAGGTACAGTCGAAAGTATTTATCTGTTGGATGATATGACCGTAGAAGTAGTAGCCGATGGAATCCATGTACCTCCTACTATCCTGAGACTTGTATATAAAATAAAAGGTGTAGAAAGAACCTGCCTGATTACAGATGCCCTTGCTTGCGCCGACAGTGACAGCAAAGAAGCTTTCGACCCGCGTGTTATTATCGAAGACGGAGTATGTAAGTTGGCCGACCATTCTGCTTTGGCAGGAAGTATTGCCACAATGGACCGCCTGATTCGTACCGTCGTACAGAAAGCAGAAATTCCATTGGAAGACGCAGTCCGTATGGCTTCCGAAACCCCGGCACGTATCATGGGTGTATACGACCGTAAGGGTTCCTTGCAAAAAGGCAAAGATGCCGATATCCTGGTACTCGATGAGGACCTCAACGTAAGAGCCGTATGGGCCATGGGTAAGCTGGTGCCTGAAACCAATACGCTGTTTTAATCGAATAGACGTTTTTTGAACATAAACGGTGAACAATGAACAGACCATTATAACGCAGCCTGTTCATTGTCCACCGTTTATCGTTTAACCTTCATCGTTTTATCACTCCCCTCCTCCCCATTTATAGGTAAAAAAAGATTTTAATTTAAATTCCCTGTCAACCTTATCGCATAGTTGATTGTTTTTATATATATTTGTTCAGAGTTTCCGATAACGACAAAGACTCAGTCAAACTTAATTAATAACAAACTTATGAAGACAAATCTTAGTTCTCAGATTACACTCAACAGGGTCTCCCCCAGGTATTATAGACCGGAGAATGCATTCGAGAGATCGGTATTAACCCGATTAGAGAAAATTCCTACAGATATTTATGAGTCTGTGGAAGAAGGTGCAAATCATATCGCTTGCGAAATAGCACAGGTCATTCGCGATAAACAAAAAGCAGGACGTTTCTGCGTACTGGCATTGCCGGGTGGAAATTCACCACGCAGCGTATACACCGAATTGATTCGCATGCACAAAGAAGAGGGACTCAGTTTCCGTAATGTAATCGTATTCAATATGTACGAATACTATCCATTGTCCCAAGACGCTATCAACAGCAATTTCAACGCATTGAAAGAGATGTTCCTCGATCACGTTGATATTGACAAGCAGAATATCTTCACTCCGGATGGTACGATCGCTAAAGATACCATCTTTGAATACTGCCGCCTGTACGAACAGCGCATCGAGAGTTTCGGCGGTATCGATATCGCCTTACTGGGCATCGGCCGCGTAGGTAATATCGCTTTCAACGAACCAGGTTCACGCCTGAATTCTACCACCCGATTGATTTTGCTGGACAGCGGTTCACGCAATGAAGCATCCAAAATATTCGGAACCATTGATAATACGCCAATCAGTTCCATTACAATGGGTGTGGCCACTATTTTGGCAGCAAAGAAAATCTATCTGCTGGCATGGGGTGAAGAAAAGGCGCACATGGTGAAAGAGTGTGTGGAAGGTAATGTAACAGATACCATTCCGGCATCTTATTTACAGACTCACAACAATGCACATGTAGCCATCGACTTGTCGGCAGCTTCCAACCTGACACGTATTCAGCGTCCATGGCTGGTCACCTCTTGCGAATGGAACGATAAACTGATCCGCAGTGCTATTGTATGGTTGTGCCAGTTGACCGGAAAACCAATCCTGAAACTGACCAACAAAGACTATAACGAAAACGGACTGAGCGAACTGCTTGCCCTATTCGGATCTGCTTATAACGTAAATATCAAGATATTCAACGATCTGCAGCACACCATCACCGGATGGCCGGGTGGCAAACCGAAGGCAGACGACACCTATCGTCCCGAACGTGCCAAACCGTATCCGAAACGGGTTGTCGTATTTTCTCCGCATCCCGATGATGACGTGATCTCCATGGGAGGTACGATTCGCCGTCTGGTAGAACAGAAACATGAAGTCCATGTAGCATATCAGACTTCCGGAAACATTGCCGTAGGTGATGAGGAAGTAGTTCGTTTCATGCATTTCATCAACGGATTCAACCAAATCTTTATAAACAGTGAAGATCAGGTGATCAGTGAAAAATATGCCGAAATCCGTAAATTCCTGAAGGATAAGAAAGACGGTGATATGGATACACGCGATATCCTGACCATCAAAGGCTTGATTCGCCGTGGTGAAGCACGTACAGCTTGTACCTATAATAATATCCCACTGGAACGTTGTCACTTCCTGGATCTGCCTTTCTATGAAACCGGTAAAATCCAGAAAAATCCGATCAGCGAGGCTGACGTAGAAATCGTCCGCAATCTGCTCCGTGAAGTGAAACCTCACCAGATTTTTGTAGCCGGTGACCTCGCTGACCCGCACGGCACACACCGTGTGTGTACAGATGCCGTATTTGCTGCTGTAGACCTTGAAAAAGAAGAAGGAGCCGAATGGTTGAAAGATTGCCGTATCTGGATGTATCGTGGTGCATGGGCCGAATGGGAAATCGAAAACATCGAAATGGCTGTACCTATCAGTCCGGAAGAATTGCGTGCAAAACGTAACTCCATCCTGAAGCACCAGTCCCAGATGGAAAGTGCTCCGTTCCTGGGTAATGACGAACGCCTGTTCTGGCAACGTAGCGAAGACCGCAACCGGGGTACCGCAGCTCTTTACGACAGCTTGGGATTGGCCTCTTACGAAGCAATGGAAGCATTTGTGGAATACATTCCACTATAATCAGAGCTTATTAGTGAAATAAAAATAAAGAAGAGTGAGGAGTTTGAGACTCTTCACTCTTCTTTTCTTTAATAAAAAGACAAATCATACATGAAACAAGAAGAATATCTCCGTCTTCTCCCTGTCGAGGGAGCATATAATATGCGCGACTTGGGAGGTTACCCCGCAGCAGGCCATAAACACGTAAAGTGGAAAACATTTATCCGTTCGGGCGATCTCAATAAACTGACAGAATCCGACCTGGCCTATCTTGCCTCTTTATCCATCCGTACGGATATTGACTTCAGAAGTATACAGGAAAAGAAAGTGGCAGCAGACAGAATACCGGCAACGGTAACGCAATACATTCCTCTGTCCATCGAAGCCGGTGACATGACCGACATGGCTCACTTCAACCTGAACAACATTCCGAAAATACTTGAACAGGCATACGTCTATATCATCCAAAATGCCCAGGATACTTACCGGGAGTTTTTCCGGATTGTTTCGGAAGAACGGAACACTCCTCTTTTATTTCACTGTTCGGCCGGAAAAGACCGTACCGGTATTGCCGCCGCATTATTATTGGGAGCATTGGGTGTAGACAGAAAAGTGATTATGGAAGATTATATGCTGTCTGCCGAATACCTAAAAGGCAAATACGATGCGATCGTACAGGCCCATCCCGAATTCGCGCCTCTTACCACCGTGCGTAAGGAATATCTGGAAGCAGCCTTCCAGACCATCGATTCCGATTACCAAGGCCTGGAGAACTTCCTGAGAAATCAATTAGGAGCAGATATCGACAGACTAAGGGCATTGTATACCGAATAAACGGTTCATTACCAGTCTGAATTGCTAATGACTTATCGGGATCACCGGTTTTTCATTTATTTCTCCTATTTTTGTACCCGGACTATTACTCAACCGAATATATGAAAAAACTATGTATACTCCTCCTGTTGCTCCTTACGGGCACAGGTATCTTATTTGCGCAAGAAATTGAAAAGAGCGTAAAAGAACGGCTTAGCAATTACTTTGAGACTTACATCCCAGCATCTGCCAATACCGGAAGTAGTAAGTTAAAAAGCGTAGATATTGACTTTGAAGGTAAAAAACTATCCATCTATGCTTCCGAAAGTTTTGCTTATCAGCCCTTTCTATCGGAAACAGTAGATGAAATCTACCATCAGATAGCAGAGTTACTTCCGGGCCCTGTACGCTTTTTCCGAACCACGGTTTATGTCAACGACCAACCCATCGAAGAGTTAGTCCCCAACTTCTTTCGTGGAAAAAAGAAAGATAAGTCGCGACTCTCGAATGCGGAATACAGAGGAGCACCTTGGGTAAAAAATGTTTCCCGCCCCTATGAAGTAACCAAAGGACTGCAAAACCGTCACATCTCCCTCTGGCAAAGCCATGGCAAATATTTCAAAAACGATAAAGGCGAATGGAGTTGGCAACGTCCGCGACTGTTCTGTACCACAGAAGACTTATTCACGCAATCTTTCATCCTGCCTTATGTCATTCCCATGCTTGAAAACGCCGGAGCTAATGTTTATACTCCGCGTGAACGGGATACTCAGAAAAATGAAGTGATTGTAGACAATGACACCCGAAACGGTTCCATCTATCTGGAAATGAAAAGCCGCAAGGCCCGTTGGAATCAAACAAACGGTTATGGATTCGCACAAAGAAAATCTGTCTACAAAGATGGAGAAAATCCCTTCCTGACAGGTACCGCACGCTTCACCCGTACAGAAAAGAAAAAGAATAAGGCATTCGCCGAATGGATCCCTACCATTCCCGAAGCGGGAAACTATGCGGTATATGTATCTTACCAGACACTCCCCAATAGCGTTAGTGACGCCAAGTATCTGGTATTTCACAAAGGTGGTGTAACGGAATTCAAAGTCAACCAGAAGATAGGCAGTGGCACATGGGTATACCTTGGTACATTTGAGTTTGACAAAGGCAGCAATGATTACGGCATGGTGGTACTGAGCAATGAAAGCAATGAAAGCGGAGTTGTCTGTGCCGACGCCGTACGTTTCGGCGGAGGAATGGGAAACATTGTCCGGGGTACTACAGTGAGCGGATTACCCCGCTATCTGGAGGGTGCGCGTTATTCCGCCCAATGGGCAGGAATGCCTTATGACGTTTACGGAGGAAAACAGGGAGAAAACGATTATGCAGACGACATCAATGCACGCTCCAACACCATCAATTATTTGTCGGGGGGCTCCGTATTCAATCCCGTACAGAAAGGATTGGGTGTACCGTTAGAAATGAATGTGGCACTGCACAGTGATGCCGGGTACAGTAAAACGGACGATATAGTAGGGTCACTCGGCATCTATACAACCAACTTCAATAACGGACTGCTCAACTCGGGAAATAACCGATATGCTTCGCGGGATCTGGCCGACCTCATGCTTACCCAAATACAAAAGGATATTCGTGCCAACTTTAATATACAATGGACCCGACGCAGCATGTGGGACCGTAATTACAGCGAGACCCGCCTGCCTGCCACCCCATCCACCATCATCGAGTTACTGTCGCACCAGAACTTTGCCGACATGAAACTCGGACACGATCCGAATTTCAAGTTTACCGTAGGACGCGCCATTTATAAAGCCGTACTGCAATTTGTCAGCAGCCAGCACAACAAAGAGTATGTGGTACAACCACTTCCCGTAAGCAACTTTGCCATCGGATTCGGTAAAAAGAAAAATACTCTGGAACTTTCATGGCAGGGAGAGAACGATCCATCGGAACCCACTGCCCGTCCTCGTGAGTATATAGTATACACCCGCATCGGATATGGTGGTTTCGACAACGGGGTACGTGTGGACAAGCCTTCGTACTCTCTAAAAATAGAACCGGGTCTGGTTTATTCATTTAAGGTTACGGCTGTCAACCGGGGAGGAGAAAGTTTCCCGTCTGAAATTCTGGCGGCCTACAAAGCCAAGCGAGAACACGGAAAAGTGCTTATCATTAACGGTTTCAATCGGTTAAGCGGACCGGCAGTTATTGACACACCGGATGAAGCAGGCTTTGATCTGGAACAAGATCCCGGTGTCGCCTACCAATATAATATTTCGTTTTGCGGAGCACAAACAGACTTTGATCGCTTTCAAGCCGGAAAAGAAGGAAAAGGAAGCCTGGGTTATAGCGGCGGCGAACTGGAAGGAATGAAAATTGCCGGGAATACCTTCGACTATCCATTTATACATGGCAAAGCGATTCAGGCTGCCGGAAACTACAGCTTCGTTTCATGCAGTGACGAAGCCGTTGAAAACAGACGTGTCCAACTGGAGCACTATCCGATCGTAGATTTCATTCTGGGCCTGGAGAAAGATGATATCCAAAGTGATCCGGCCCGCAAAACGTATTATAAAACATTCTCTTCACCTATGCAGCGCTTACTGACAGCTTATTGCCAGTCAGGAGGAAACCTGTTTGTCAGCGGATCCTATATAGGCAGCGACATGAGTAATTCGCAAGGTAACCGCGAATTCACAGAGACTGTACTGAAATACGGCTATCAGAGTTCATTAAGTGATACCCGTTCCGGACAGATCTCGGGCCTGGGACGTACCATACAGATTCCCCGCTTGCCTAACGAAAAGTCTTATGCGGTAACTGCTCCCGACTGCATTGTGCCGGTAGGTTCTGCTTTCCCGGTATTCGCATATCAACCCGGGCAACGCAGTGCCGGAATTGCCTATAAAGGAGATTATCGGGTATTCGCAATGGGATTCCCATTCGAAAGCATTGAAAGCGAAACGGACCGTGCCACAGTAATGGCAGCAATACTAAAATTCTTCGGAGAAAAATAAACTTTCAATAAACATTGTTATGTCCCGGTATTTGGTATTAGTCTTTTGTCTGCAAAGAACAAGTTCTTTGCAGACAAAACTGTCATAATGTCTGTTATTTACGTGAATTTATTTTAAGGTTTGCTGCCATCTGACATAATGGCTGCTATCGTTCTTGTTCCTGCCATCATTCGGTTGCCCCATTACCATTACTGTTTTTGCCATCTTATCTTTTTCTAATTTCATAATAGAGTCTTCTAATCTGATTATTTATGGTTGGATAATCATTTGTGGCATTTTAGATGAACCAATTTTTATAATTATGAAAACAAAAATGTTTTTTTTAGTAGTAGTCATGCTACTTTGTAGAGGCGTAGCTTATGCATACAGCCCTTCCGTGAACGTTCCGATTTCAAAGGTGGAAGGAATCGAACAAGATATTCCACCTCCTCATGTTACACCTCCCCCACTGCCGAGTCAGGTCTTTCTTCATGTGGGCGAAATAGCAGAAATTCCATATCCCATGTTTGGAGCAATGATATGGGAATGCGATAACCCGCCGGAAGGCATAGAACAAGAAGAGTCATACGTACTTGGCACTATGATTATTCTGCGCATAAGAGGAATTTTGGCAGGAAGATATCATGTTAATATGAAATGGTATAATCCGCTCAATCCGGGGCAGCCCCCATTAGGACGGCAAACCATTCAGATTATTGTTCAGCCATGGCCTTGACAATTGACAGATAAACAGTCATAAGGTTCCCTCCGTGAGCATGTCTGCTCACGGAGGGAATTCTATGAAAATATGAATTCATCAAAAAAAATCCCTGCTGCATACTCCATTCTTCATTTTAAATTCTATCTTTGCTCCTAATAATAACTATTAAAATAAAAGCACTATGTACACAATACAAGCAAATCCGAGCGGTACACGCAGCATGGAAATATCTGAAGAGAATTTGGTAACCATCGAAAAACACTCTTTATTCCAGCATCTGATAGACAGCAATGGCATTGTAGATGAAGCCGTTCTGGAGAAGTTGAAACTGAATATACGTTCGCTGATAGCAAGTCAGGAAGAAGACAGTAAGGACCTGCTCGACCTCTGCATAGACGTGATTTATCACAATAATATGAAAGCATTCGGGTTGCAGCAACTCATCAAACTTTATCTCACCTGGCTATCGAAGCAGGAAGCAGAAGAAGAGGAGGAAGTATGATTACCATTGATACCTGCGGAATGACAAACTATAGCCCGTTGATTCCGGCCATAAAAGCGATGTGTAATGCCAGTTCCGGTGACAAAATGGAGATTGTAACGGATCAGGTAGCCGCATTTCAGGATCTTAAGGAATATTTATCAGAACAAGGTATCGGATTCCGCGAAATATATGATGGAGAGCGGATGACTTTACAGTTTACTATCTTATGAGCGAAGTACAAAATCAAATAAAGAAATGGCCGGTAACGGCAATCAAAAAAATAAAAAATACATTCGGTAGCGCAGAAAAATTCTATGCTACCGTTTATCTTATTGCCCGCAACGAGCATCATTGTCAAATGATGGGAGTAGCCGGAGCCGAACAGCGCTTAAAAACGATTCATGCCTATCAGGGTATGATCCGTTTTATGATTGATGAAGAAGGACTTAACGGTAAGGAAGTTCTTGAAGCCATAGCCAGCGACTATCTGGAGGATTTCGTGAACTATCGTGAGCAAGACTTCGGAATGACCAACGAGGAATTCATTGCTATTATTAAAAGAATCGGCTGAGCGCATGGATATATTCCTGATCATTTTGGGCAGCATCTGCCTGCTTGTCGGATTGGCCGGATGTATTGTCCCCATGTTGCCGGGACCTCCTGTTGCCTATCTGGCATTGGTATTTCTACACTTCACCGATAAAGTTTCCTTCACTATTCCGCAACTGTTCCTTTGGCTGTTCATTGTGGTACTGATACAAATACTCGACTATTTCATTCCAATGTTTGGAGTGAAAAGGCTCGGAGGTACTTCATGGGGTAAATGGGGATGTATCATCGGTACCTTTGCCGGTATTTTCCTGTTTCCTCCCTGGGGGGTATTCATCGGTCCGTTTGTAGGCGCAGTAGCAGGCGAATTGCTGGGCGGTAAAGAGACCAAATACGCCCTGAAAGCCGGATTCGGAGCATTTGCAGGTTTCCTGTTGGGTACCGTGCTGAAGGTAGCCGTATGTGGTTGGTTCATCTTCTGCTTTATCCGTGCCCTCGTATAGCAAAATTATCCGTATCTTTGCTCCCATGAAAGAATATCGACTTACTGATTGGTTACCCACCACTAAGAAAGAAGTAGAGCTTCGCGGCTGGGACGAACTGGATGTCATCCTTTTTAGCGGTGATGCTTATGTAGACCATCCTTCCTTCGGAGCGGCCGTCATCGGCCGTATCCTTGAAGCCGAAGGTTTACGGGTGGCCATCGTACCTCAGCCCAATTGGCGTGACGACTTGCGCGATTTCCGCAAACTGGGACGCCCCCGCCTTTTTTTCGGCATCAGTGCAGGTTGCATGGACTCCATGGTGAACAAATATACAGCTAATAAACGTTTGCGCAGCGATGACGCCTACACACCGGACGGACGTCCGGATATGCGACCGGAATACCCCTCAATCGTGTACAGTCAGATCCTGAAAAAACTCTATCCCGATGTACCGGTCATTTTAGGAGGTATTGAAGCAAGTATGCGCCGCCTCAGCCATTATGACTATTGGCAAGATCAGCTTAAAAAAAGCATCCTTTGTGAAAGCGGTGCCGACATGCTGATTTATGGTATGGGTGAAAAGCCCATTTGCGAACTGGTCCGCAGATTAACAACGCACAATGAATACCGGGACAATACAACTTCACCGTTTAACATCTGTCGTTCTTCACTGACTACTATTCCGCAAATTGCTTATCTGACCGATGAATATGAGCCTGATGAGCAAGATATTGCCCTCCATTCCCACGAAGAATGCCTCGCTGACAAAAAGAAGCAGTCCGCCAATTTCAGGCACATTGAAGAAGAAAGCAATAAATATGCAGCAGCCCGGATTATTCAAGCTGTAGACAACAAAGTAGTAGTGGTAAACCCACCCTATCCACCGATGACACAGGAAGAATTGGACCATTCATTCGATCTTCCTTATACACGCTTACCCCATCCCAAATACAAGGGAAAACGTATTCCGGCTTACGACATGATTAAATTCTCCATCAATATCCATCGGGGATGTTTTGGAGGATGTGCCTTTTGTACGATCTCCGCCCACCAGGGAAAATTTATTGTGAGCCGAAGCAAAGAGAGCATTCTGAAAGAGGTAAAAGAGGTGGTACAACTACCCGACTTCAAAGGAAATCTTAGCGATTTAGGAGGACCTTCTGCCAACATGTATAAAATGGGTGGAAAAGACCTGGCACTTTGCAAACGTTGCAAACGTCCTTCGTGTATCCATCCCAAAGTATGCCCGAACCTCAATACAGATCATCGGCCATTGCTGGATATCTACCATGCAGTAGATTCTTTACCGGAAATCAAACGGAGCTTTATCGGCAGCGGAGTACGCTATGATTTACTGCTTCATCAAAGCAAAGACCCTTCCGTCAATAAAAGTACGGCGGAATACACCCGCGAACTAATAGCACGCCACGTCAGTGGCCGCCTGAAAGTAGCACCGGAACACACCAGTGACCGGGTACTGAGTATCATGCGTAAACCTGCCTTCAGCCAATTCGGGGAGTTTAAAAAGATATTTGACAGAATCAACCGGGAACTTGGCTTACGCCAACAATTAATCCCCTATTTCATCTCCAGCCATCCCGGATGTAGAGAAGAGGATATGGCAGAACTGGCAGTAATTACCAAGCGGCAGGATTTTCATTTGGAACAGGTGCAGGACTTCACTCCCACCCCTATGACCGTAGCTACCGAAGCCTGGTACACCGGCTTCCACCCATACACTCTCGAACCGGTATTCAGTGCCAAAACCCAACGGGAAAAATTGGCCCAAAGACAATTCTTTTTTTGGTATAAACCGGAAGAACGACGGAACATCATCAATGAACTGCGCCGCATCGGACGGGCAGACCTGATAGACAAGTTGTACGGAAAAAGATAATTCATGCTTTATTCACTCCGGAGAACACAGAGGACACAAAAGTTTCGCTGTTTGAAGATAAAATTTATCCTCTGTATATACTCTGTGTCCTCCGAAGTAAACTGTCTATTCTTTTTCTCTCACCGGCAATGCCACTATCTCCTGAAGCACACTGACGGCGGTTTCCACATTCGGAATGTCTTTCACCAACATAGACCGACGTCCGTTCTGCTCCCTCAAATCGCATCGGCGGGTATATTTCATCATATAATCGATCATCTTGCCGAAAGCGGCACTCTGATAATACGGACTATCCGGATTGCTGACAAAGAACAGAGTCATACGCCCCCCTTTCAGGAATACTTTTTCCACTCCTAAACGTGCAGCCAGACGCCTTAGCGGTACAATACGTAACAATTCCTCCGTTTCGGGAGGAACAGGGCCAAAACGATCCTCCAACCGTAAACGGAAAGCATTTACATCTTTATCAAGAGTCAATCCGTCCAATTCACGATACAGTAACATACGTTCGCTGCTACCTGTCACATAATTGGCCGGTAACAACAATTCCAGATCGCTTTCCACCTGGCACTCTTCTACAAACTCTTCACCACTTATGATGCCTTCCCCCTTTAATTCGTCGGCATAGAGCTCTGCAAATTCATCTGTTTTCAGTTCATGTACAGCCTCGGATAATATTTTCTGGTAAGTTTCATAGCCCAGATCAGCAATAAAACCACTTTGTTCGGCTCCCAACATATTTCCTGCACCACGAATATCCAGATCCTGCATGGCAATATGAATGCCACTCCCCAAATCACTGAAATTCTCAATAGCTTGCAGACGACGTTTAGCTTCAGGCGTCAACGACGATAAGGGGGGAGCCAGTAAATAACAAAAAGCTTTTTTATTGCTACGTCCTACACGTCCGCGCATCTGATGCAAGTCACTCAGACCAAAGTTCTGAGCCTGATTGATAATAATAGTATTGGCATTCGGTATGTCGATTCCACTCTCAATAATGGTGGTGGCAATCAACACATCATAATCATAATTGACAAAACCGAAGATAATCTGCTCCAATTCCGCCGGCTCCATCTGCCCATGCCCGATGGCAATCCGGCAATCTGGAATACGACGGAGAATCATCGCTTTGAGTTCCGGGAGATTGGCTATACGATTATTGACCAGAAAAACCTGCCCATTGCGGCTCATTTCAAAATTAATGGCATCGGCAATCACCTCTTCACTGAACGTATGTACTTCCGTCTGTATCGGATAGCGGTTGGGAGGCGGAGTAGAAATCACACTTAAATCACGTGCTCCCATCAATGAAAACTGCAACGTACGCGGAATCGGAGTTGCCGTCATCGTCAATGTATCCACATTCACTTTCATCTGGCGCAGTTTCTCCTTGACCGACACACCGAATTTCTGCTCTTCATCAATGATCAACAGGCCAAGGTCCTTGAACTTGACATCTTTACCCAGAATACGGTGAGTACCGATCAGAATATTTACATCTCCGGTTTCCAATCCTTTGATAACTGCCTTTGCCTGTGCTGCCGTACGGGCACGACTGAGATATTCTACCCGACAGGGAAGCCCTTTCAGACGGTCACGGAAAGTCTGGAAGTGTTGGTATGCCAATACCGTAGTAGGCACCAGGACGGCTACCTGCTTATTGTCCGCTACAGCTTTAAACGCGGCACGTATGGCCACTTCCGTCTTGCCGAACCCCACATCTCCGCACACCAACCGGTCCATCGGCATATCCCGTTCCATGTCCTGTTTCACATCTGCCGTAGCTTTACTCTGATCGGGGGTATCTTCATAAATGAACGAAGCTTCCAGCTCCCGTTGCAAAAAGCTGTCGGGACTGTATGCAAACCCCTTCTCCTCACGACGTTGCGAGTAAAGTTTAATCAGATCACGGGCTATATCTTTAATCTTTGTCTTGGTACGCTCCTTCAACTTCTCCCAAGCACCGGTGCCCAGCTTGTTCAACCGGGGAGCTTCTCCTTCTTTCCCTTTATATTTTGAGACTTTATGCAACGAGTGGATGGAGACAAATACCACATCTTCATTCTGGTAAACCAGTTTCATCACTTCCTGCGTCGTATCTCCGTTAGGAATACGCACCAGACCGGAAAAACGTCCTACTCCATGATCGGTATGCACCACATAATCGCCGGGAGTAAACTGATTCAGTTCTTTCAGTGAAAGAGCAACTTTTCCCGAACGGGCTTTATCACTCTTCAAGTTATATTTATGGAAACGGTCGAACAATTGATGATCTGTAAACAGGCAAAGTTTCAGAGTGTCATCCGCAAACCCCTCATGCAGTGTCCGTTCCACAGCTGTAAACTGAATCCGGTCTCCACGGTCCTCAAAAATAGCCTTGATACGGTCTGTCTGTTTCGTACTGTCACTACAGATATAAAGTGTGTATCCCTGGCTCAGATAATCTTTGAAAGACTCTGCCACCAAATCGAAATTCTTATGGAAAATGGGCTGTGCCGTAGTATGAAAAGTCAACGTGGCATCCGGTGTACCGGTTGGCTTGTTGCCAAACTCCATCCGCCGGAAATCTAAGGCACGGACAGTAAAGTCACTACCATCAATCAGTTTGCCTTCCAGAGTGATGCCTCCGTTCTCTTCCGCCTCTTGTGCAGCAAGAGCCTGTGGTGTAAGCGATTCATCGTGAACAGCCTGAATGCGTTCCCGCAACCAGAGAAAATCACGCATTGCCAGAGTCGTATCTTTCGGAATAAAGTCAAGGAAAGAAGTAGTAACTTTTCCGGTTACGGCAAGGTCGGGTACAATGACAATGCTTTCCTTTTTCTCTTTCGATAGCTGTGACTCTACCTCAAAAGTACGGATACTCTCCACATCATCACCAAAAAAATCGATACGATAGGGATATTCGGACGAAAAAGAAAATACGTCAATAATACTGCCGCGAACAGCATACTGTCCCGGTTCATACACATAGTCGACATACTCAAACCCGTAACTATGTAATACATCCGTGATAAAACCGGTGTCCACCTTCTCGCCCACATGTAACTTCAATGTGTTTTCACTCAATTCCTGGCGCGAGACTACCTTTTCGGCCAACGCATCCGGATAAGTGACGATGCACAACCCTTGCTCACCTTTCTGAAGCCGGCTGAGTACCTCGGTACGCAATATCTCGTTGGCCGCATCTTTTTGTCCATACTTCACCGAACGGCGAAACGAAGAAGGAAAAAACAAAATCTGCTCCGTACCCAATACCTGAGTAAGATCATGATAAAAATAACCGGCTTCTTCCAGATCACCCAATATGAAAACAAACGGGCAAGGACTCTTCTCTACCAGTGCCGAAGCGAATAAGGAAGCAGCGGAAGCATACAGGCCACCGCAATAGATATGTCTGACTGCGGGCTCCCCCAACAGTTTGTTCAAGGCTTCCACATTCGGATGCCCGGCATATTGATGTTGCAGTTCAGTAATCGTCATAAATAGCATTTTAGTCCATCACAAACGCACCAACTCACACAGATCGCTCAAAATCAATTCCCAATCTGTGTGAATCCATGTAACCCGTGATGCAAATTCACCGCAAAAGTACTAAATTATCCTTAGTTTTAATGCGCTATCTTTGGTTAGTAGCGGAAAAGCGTTACATTTGTCTTCAAATTTAGACACAATATGCAGACATCGGACAGCATCGTAATCATCCCTACCTACAACGAACGGGAAAACATAGAGAACATTATCCGTGCCGTTTTCGGACTGGAAAAGATTTTTCATATTCTTATCATAGAAGATGGCTCTCCGGATGGAACCGCCACCATCGTAAAAACCCTGCAGCAAGAGTTCCCCGACCGTCTCTTTATGATAGAGCGCAAAGGAAAACTGGGATTGGGAACGGCATATATCACCGGGTTCAAGTGGGCACTGGAACATTCATACGAATACATTTTTGAGATGGACGCCGATTTCAGCCACAGCCCCAATGACTTGCCACGGCTCTACGATGCTTGTGCCAACCAAGGAGGAGATGTAGCCATCGGTTCCCGCTACGTAAGCGGAGTGAACGTAGTGAATTGGCCGATGGGACGCGTCCTTATGTCTTATTTTGCATCTAAATATGTTCGCATCGTTACCGGACTACCGATACACGACACTACTGCCGGTTTTAAGTGTTATCGTCGTCAGGTACTCGAGACCATCGATCTTGACCACATCCGTTTCAAGGGTTACGCTTTTCAGATAGAAATGAAATTCACCGCTTACAAATGCGGGTTCAAGATTATCGAAGTACCGGTGATTTTCATTAACCGTGAACTGGGCACATCAAAAATGAACAGCAGTATTTTCGGAGAAGCGGTATTTGGAGTTATCAAACTGAAAGTGAACAGCTGGTTCCACAAATTTCCGCAGAAAACAAAATGAATTAAGATATGAAAAGAACATTAATACAAAACGCCATCATAGTAAACGAAGGACGCTCCACACGCGGTTCGGTAGTCATCGAAGGTGAAAAAATAGCCGAGATACTGGAGAAAGGACAGAAACCGGCCACTCCCTGTGAAGAGACAATCCATGCCAACGGATGCTATCTGCTTCCGGGTGTCATCGACGATCATGTGCATTTTCGCGATCCGGGCCTAACCCATAAGGCCGACATATCCACCGAAAGCCGGGCTGCGGCAGCAGGAGGGGTAACCTCTATTATGGACATGCCCAATACCAATCCGCAAACCACCACACTGGACGCACTCAATTCCAAGTTCGATTTGCTTGCCGAGAAATGCAGTGTCAACTATTCATGCTATTTCGGAGCAACAAACAATAACTATACCGAGTTTGACAAACTGGATAAAAGCCGTGTATGCGGAATCAAGCTCTTTATGGGATCGAGTACAGGCAATATGCTGGTAGACAAGATGAACAGCTTGCTGAACATCTTCAATGGAACCGATTTGCTGATTGCCGCCCACTGTGAGAATCATGAAACAATTAAAAAGAATACGGAGAAATACGTAAGAGAATATATTGAAAAATATCCTTATCAGTACTACCATGTTCACCACGAAACCCTTCCGATGGGTTACCATGCAAAGATACGTTCGATAGCAGCCTGCTACGAGTCGTCCGAACTGGCTGTACGCCTGGCACGCATTGCAGACGCTCGTCTGCATATCCTGCATATCTCCACAGCCAAAGAGCTTTCTCTTTTTGATAATGATATTCCATTGGAAGAAAAAAGGATTACGGCAGAAGCTTGTGTTTCGCACCTGTTATTCGACTCTTCGGATTATGCGGAATTAGGTACACGTATCAAATGTAACCCTTCCATCAAAGCTAAAACCAACCGGGATGCACTTCGTCAGGCTGTCAACTCCAACCTGATAGACGTGATTGCCACCGATCATGCACCACACCTGCTCAGTGAAAAAGAAGGAGGCCCGTTAAAGGCAATGTCAGGCATGCCTATGATCCAGTTCTCTCTGATCAGTATGCTTGAACTGGTGAACGAAGGTATCTTCACGATTGAAAAAGTCGTTGAGAAAATGTGCCATGCACCCGCCCAAATATATAATATCCATAACCGCGGTTTCATTCGTCCCGGTTATCAGGCAGACCTGGTACTGGTTCGGCCGGACGCATTATGGACGGTAAGTGCAGAACAAATCTTAAGCAAATGTGGATGGAGTCCGCTCGAAGGACGTACCTTTGACTGGAAAGTAGAAAAGACATTTGCCAACGGACACCTATTGTATACTGACGGACAGGTAGATGAAGCTTATCGCGGACAAGAAATCTATTTTAAACGATGAACAATTTCTGAACGATCAACCATCTAAATGATAAACAAGGAGCAGGGGATAAACCGGGAACGATAAATGCAGAAGAATGGGAAATATATTGAAAGATAAAAGCAGGGCTTTCGCGATACGAATCGTAAACCTACATAAGTCTCTGAATGAAAGAATTGTTATTTAAAACCGAATATTTATCTGAAACTGAATATTCAAGCATGTTTGCCAACGCAAACGGATCAATGAAACTTATTATCACCAGCATTAAAACAGTCAAATATGGAAAAGCATAACCCGTCATCATCCCTCGTTCATCGTTCAGAAACAGTTGATCGTTCAGCGTTTGAAAACCGTTTATCGTTCAGTGTTCATGATTTATCCCCCTACATCAACTGGATTTATTTTTTTCACGCCTGGGGGTTTCAGCCGCGTTATGCCGCCATAGCCAATATCCACGGATGTGACGCCTGTCGTGCTTCCTGGCTGACAACCTTTCCGGAAGAAGAACGGGGCAAAGCTTCCGAAGCCATGCAACTCTATAAAGAAGCCAACCGGATGCTGGACGAATTGGACAGGGACTTTGAAGTGAAAAGCGTTTTTAAACTTTGCCCAGCCAATGCCGACGGAGACAACCTGATTATCGACGGTATCACTTTCCCGCTGCTCCGGCAGCAAGTCAAGAAAAAAGAGAACGAACCTTTCTTATGCCTCAGCGACTTTGTACGCCCTCTGTCTTCGGGAATCACTGATACAGTAGGAGTTTTTGCCTCTTCCATTGATGCGGATATGGAGGGACTTTACGAACAAGACCCTTATAAACATCTTCTGGTACAAACACTCTCCGACCGTCTGGCCGAAGCTGCCACCGAAAAGATGCACGAATATGTCCGCAAAGAAGTATGGGGGTATGCAAAAGACGAAAATCTCTCTATTCCCGATCTTCTTGTCGAAAAATACCAGGGTATCCGCCCTGCTGTAGGCTACCCATCTTTACCCGATCAGTCTGTGAACTTTATTCTCGACGAAATTCTTGATATGAAACAGATCGGTATCCGCCTGACAGAGAACGGAGCCATGTATCCTCACGCTTCAGTATGCGGATTGATGTTTGCACATCCGGCTTCCCACTATTTCTCGGTGGGGAAGATCGGTGAGGACCAATTGGCGGATTATGCCGCACGAAGAGGAAAAAGCGTTGGAGAGATGCGTAAATTTCTGGCAGCAAACTTGCAGTAAATCTTTTCTTTCGGTATATTTGTAACTGATCCTATACTTTAAAATAGAAAAAGTTATGAAAAAGGTTCTTATTCTGTTATTATGGTTACTTCCCTCCTGTAGCGTAGTGATCCTTGCACAGACTCAGCGGATAGCGGGTACTGTTGTAGTTGGTGACGGCCAACCCGCCGTCGGTGCCGCCATTGTTGTCAAAGGCACTAATATTGGTGCCGTAACCAACGTAGATGGCAAGTTTGTAATAACAGAAGCACCTGCTTCAGCACAGCAGCTTGTTGTCTATCACGTAGGCATGGAACGCAAAGAGGTAGCCGTAGCTCCCAACGTCTATATTCAGCTTCAGCCCGTAGAGAAAGGTTTTTCATGGAATGTGAAAGCCGGAGTCAGCCTGTTCAGTTTCCGCCGCCCGGACGGCTTGGACGAACGCACCGGATTCAGTGCCGGTGTCGGTGCGGAATATAATTTCAGCAGGCATTGGGCTATCCAATCGGGACTGATGGTCACCAGCAAAGGAGCAACTGCCGAGTACGACGGGTATTCTCCGCTGTCCTCGTCTACCGAACCTATCTCTTATAAAGCCAAAATAGCTCCTATTTATCTGGACATCCCTATTCTGGCAGCTTTTAAGATGGATGTGTCAAACCATGTTAAGTTTGTAATCAATATCGGACCTTATTTAGCCGTAGGCATGGGTGGAAAGTATGAACTGACAAACAAAGGCGGCCATAAAGGTGAGTCGCATAACCCTTTCAAATCCTACTCTTCCTTAGCTGAAGCGAAAAATAAAGATGCCTTGTTGAAACGTTTCGACATCGGAGTTCAGGGAGGCATCGGTTTTGAAATATGGAAACATTACCTGATCAATGCCTCTTTCCAGCACGGATTCATGGAGCCGGTTAAAGGAGGAACACTGTACGCAGGCGATACCGAGAAACATTACCCGATCGGAGGGATTCTGACAGTAGGATACAGATTTTAAATACAATACATTATCACCACAGATTTCACAGATTATCACAGATCATAATTGCCAATAATCTGTGAAAATCCGTGTAATCTGTGGTGAACTTAGAAACGATATCCTATTTCAAAAGCGACATCCAGAAAACCTTCCGAGTGATTCCATGAAGTACACCCCACTCTTCCGGTTCCTCCTATCAGGAAGTGCCCGTATTCCACTCCGATTCCATAGGCAAATCCTCCGGTAAACCGTTTGCCGAACAATGACTGGCTTTCAGTAACATATTCCACTCTATTATAATCTCCACTACTATCATAAGAACGCTTGCGAAATTCTTTCTTAACGTCTCCACTGATCCCCAAGTCAATATAAGGACCGAAACTGAATACCAGATTCAGATCATTTCCTATTCTATACTTCAGTGCAAACAGTAAAGGAATCTCCAGATAGAATGGATTGTAAGTACCACTCACCTGATCATAAGAAACGGATGAAGAGCCATCACCGTTATTTTCCGTATAATAATCATAGAAATCATGCCCTTTCATTTTACGGGAAACCAACAAAAGTGAGGGTTGGAAAGCCCAGTGTTTCGACATCCGGATATCGGCCCCTACCCCTCCATAGATACTAAGACCGTCTTTCAGTTTCGATTCGGGTCCTTGCATAAACTTACCTGCTCCAATTCCAGCCTTCACGATCAACGAGAAGCGTTGCATCACTTGTGTACGCATTTGTATACGCATCGGGAGATCTACATATCCGCTGCGTTTACCTTTTGTCACCTGTAGTGAGTCGAAATAGACAGGTACTTCCTCCAGTACAAAAACTCCATTTTTATCGGTGACAGCCTGTTGGTTCGTACGTTTCAAGGTAACTACCGCCCCGTCTACCGGATAGTAATCTTCATCCACGATCTTCTCTACCACTTTTTGTTTTTGGGCCATAACGTCTGTCAGTGCCAGGCAGACCAATGCCAATGCTATATATCTTTTCATATTTTTTTATTTTTTACATTCAACATCCGGTTCTCCATATCCGCTTGATCAGAAACGGTAAGTAACTCCCAAAGTAAGTGCCAGGTTGTGTTCTTTCGCTTCAAAACCTTCATCATCCTGTCCCAAACACATACTCTTTCCGGAAACACCTACCAACCACTTCTTGTATTCCACACCTATGCCATAAGCAACACCAAAGCTGAAAGGATGCAACAAAGAATGTTTCCCGCCATAATAATCATATTCATACTCTTTGCTATAAATGTCATACTCTTCATCGGGTTTACTTGTTTCCGTAGCTTTCACTTTTCCTGCAAAGCCATACGAAAACACAGGTCCCACAGAAAAGGCCAGATTCATTTTACGGGCTACCGGATGACGAAGAATGAACAACATCGGCAGATCCAATGAAACCGGATTCCAAGTTTCCTGATACTTCACACCGTTTCTTTCGGCATTGAACTCTGCTCCACGGTTACAAATTTGCAGAGTAGGCTGGAAAGCCCATCGTTTTGACATGCGTACTTCGATACCTAAACCAAACTCATATCCCACCTTAAAATCGGAACCATATGTAGTATATTTACTCATGCTGATACCGGCATGTGCCACAAACGAAAGCTTCTTACGCTTTCCGGTGAGCTGTACCGGTATATTCAGGTCCACTTCCCGGGTCTCCATACCGATGGAAGTAACAATCACCTTTTTGACCGAAAGAGGAACTTCCTGCAAGAAGAACTTACCGTCGACATCGGTTATTGTGCTGATATTGGTTCCTTTGGCTGTGACTAATGCACCCACAATGGGTTGCTGCTTTCTGTCAAATACTACTCCTTTTACATCGTGTGTCTGTACCTGAGCCATCACGGTGATTGCACAAATACAGGCAATCACTCCTATTATTATTCTTTTCATCTGTTTTCGTTCTTTAAATCTATATTTTATTCTGCAGGAGTCTCAAAAGTAAGATATTCACTATAAGTCGTCCCTACTTCATTTTTCACATAAACACGAAACTTATAAATGGTTCCGGGACGCAAATCATTGACAACCTCACTGAGCGTCAATCCATTGTCCTCAGTAAAGGGAATCTCTACGTTTTTTTCGTCCTGCATCATTCCCGTTTCCTGTGAATAAATGCCATAGCTATATCCATAATTTGTAATCAGAAAATCATTTGCATAAAAGGAAGCATACAGTTCAACCGACATATAGCCGGATGGATACAACGTAAAATTGTTAACCTCCGGTTCTGAACCCCGCTCGGTTGTAAATTCAACCACCGGGCCATAGCCGGTTCCCTCTTTAGTAGTCACATAGGGACGTACATAGTAATGGGTATTCGGAAGAAAATCCGTTACCTCTACTACAAAATTCGAATAGTTATAATCCCGAGTTTCCCGTGCCAGTGTCTTCTGGTCGGCAATGGTAGGCTGTGTGTTGGCAGAACTGTAACAAGCACCCTGCTCTATAATTTCAGTCTTAGTATTAGAACGAACCTCTACAGACAAGTAGCAACTAAATCCTGACAGCTGTGTATCGTATACTATCAACCTTGGCAAACCTGAAAGGCGAAACGTTTTCACTGCACTATATTGTTCTTTACTCGCATTTTCTCCCAACACGTGATCCAGCAATCCCGGACGTCCGGTATAGCCATAGTGATAGTCGTTCATGGCACAATAGTAAGTTTCACCCACAGCCAGCATGTTTTGATCCAGGAAAGCATAAAAGGTATTCCCTGCACTGTGACGGATATAAGCTTCCGCAATCACTTCCTCCATTGTTTTGTCTTTGGCAATCACAAACCTAGGATAGTAATACCGACTGGTTTCTCCCCCTGATACTTTTCCTATCATGACAGCGTCTGCCCGATACAGTTCATCAGTATCTATCCCCATGATACGGGATAGCAATTCTATCGAATCTTGCGAAAGCGTAGACACGTCACAAATGCGCTCCAATGTCATTGTGGTTTCAGAGGCTTCCATGGCTCCCCAATAATCCCCCTTATTGTCACAGGAGGTGGCCAGCAATGCCATCAGGCAGAGCAAGCCCAGTAATCTTCTCTTGTTCATCTTTGTCTATTTATAGTGTTAATTGCCGGCAAAGTTACAATATTTATTATAAATATAACAAAAGAAAACAGTTTGATTCCAAACAAATCCGAAGTACCTCTGTCCTCTCTTCCAGTGACATACAAGAAGACGTGACAAAACTACATATCCGAAAGAAGTATTACAAAGATACAGAGACAAACCGTTGTGAAGAAAGCATGATTCAGGTATGGATAGGATATTATGGAACGCAATATCCCAGCATCCTCCTGTAGGGAAAAGATCCGGCCATTCCCATTCTGTCCGCCATTATCAGACAGGACAAAAAGACCAATGGGTATGTATGATTTTCCACTGTTCAGACGAATCCAGTTTATATACTTCCGTACAATGCATCCTGAATGTCCGGTCATCTCTATAAGCTTCATAATCATATGCCAGAACAGCGACATCGGATGACAGCAATACAGTGGGTTCTATCATTTTATACCTGTCGATCTCGACTTTTCCCCGAATGCTGTTATAATACTCTTCCAGAGCCTTTTTACCTTCCAGTTTGTTCTTGAAAGCGGGGTCGATATAGACAACATCATCAGATGACAGTTCTATAAACCCATCCGGGTTTCCACGATTCCATAACTTCAGAGCTTGTTCTTCCAAAGATAAAATAAAGGCCTTCAGGTCCTCGCTATTTGAAGCCATACTTGTACATCCAGTCATAAAAATACGGATTTATTTAAAACGTTTCATACTTGACAAACTCCGTCACCCACAGATTCTTATCGTTTCCAAATATAATAAATATCCGGAAATAGTCCAAATTCCCACTAATTTCCGCTTTTATTTTGTGATTATTTCCTTTCCTTTGCGACTAACCATACAAAAGTAATCCCGAAAAGAAGACAATGAACCCCACCAGTCCGCCGCAAGCCAACGAACCCGTAGAACAAGAGTTCCTCTCCGTAGTCAGGGAGTACGAGCGGGTGATTTACAAGGTGTGCTATCTTTATACCACCCAGCACGCCACGCTCGGCGATCTTTATCAGGAAGTGATTCTCAATCTGTGGAAGGCTTACCCCAGATTCCGGAAAGAGTGCAAAGTCTCGACCTGGATTTACCGGATCGCACTGAACACTTGCATCAGCTTTATCCGCAAAGAGAAAAACATTCCGGAAATCGTGGCACTCACCCGCGAAGCCGACTGGCTGACGGAAGAGAAAGACGAACTGACGGAAATGCTCCGGCAACTGTACCGGATGATCAATCAACTGGGACAACTGGATAAGTCGATTATATTGCTTTATCTGGAAGAGAAAAGTTACGAGGAAATCTCGGAAATCACCGGACTGACAGTGACTAATGTAGCAACCAAGCTGAGCCGGATTAAAGACAAACTAAAAAAGATGAAAAAGGAGGAATAAGATATGGAACTGGATGATCTGAAGAAATCGTGGAACGCACTGGATGAACACCTCAAAGGCAAGGAGTTCATCAAGGAAGAAGAAATGAAACAATTATTGGGACGCACCCGGAACAACATTAACAGCATAGAACGGTTCAACAGAAAGCTGCGTTTTGCCGCAATCGGCATACTGGCATTGGCAGTCATCTTCTGGATATGTGATGATGCACTTACGGACTTTTATTATTGGATCGCCCTCTTCCTGTGCATCCCGGCCCTTTGCTGGGATTTGTATTCCGCCCATTACCTGGGGCGGACCCGGATAGATGAAATGCCTCTGGTCACAGTAATCTCCCGTATCAACCGATATCACAGATGGATGGTTCGCGAATGGATCATAGGCATACTCTACCTGCTTGTGATGGCTACCTTTTTCTCTTTCTACAAACAGGTCTGGCAATACGGTGCTGCAGGAATCGTCAGCAGTCTGATCGTGTGGGCCGTCGGACTTGGAATCTGCCTGTGGGTGTATCGCCGGAACCTCAGACATATAAAAGAAATAAAGAAGAACCTAAACGAGTTAAAAGAATTAAATCATACAGCTTAACTTAAACCGTACTTTACAAATTCTCTCTAACTTTGAAGAGGCGTTCGCAAGTCCCCCCGAGACATACCCTACGCCTCTTTTTATTTATTCAACCCATAGCTAAGAAAATATGCTGCAACGAGTTTTAGGCTTTCTGATCGTAATCCTTGTATTGCCGGACATTTACATTTACCGGACATTTATCAAACAAATGACTCTAAGTCTTTTTTGGCGAATCCTTTACTTCTTCCCCACTCTTTTCCTGATGGCGGGAGTAGTATCGTTAGCTTTCTTTGCCAACTATGAATACGCCGAACAACATACGTTATGGATAGGACGCTTCGCCGTTGTCTTCTTCTTGTTTGCCTCTCCGAAACTGCTCTTTACGATTTGTTCCATCATCGGACGCCCGTTCAACCGATGGCTGCACTGGCCCCGGACTCCTTTTATAGCAACCGGACTGGTACTGGCCGTGCTCAACGCAGTCCTGATACTTTATGGTTCGATGGTGGGCAAAGACCGTTTTGAAGTAAAGGAGGTCACCTTCCGTTCTTCCCGCCTGCCCGAAGCTTTCAACGGATACCGCATTGTCCAGTTGTCGGACATACACATCGGGAGCTGGCAAGGAAATGCCAAGAGCCTGCAACAGATGGTGGACCTGGTTAACGCACAAAATCCGGACTTGATCGTATTCACCGGTGACCTGATAAACAACCGGGCCATAGAATTGGACGGATTTGAAGAGATACTCTCGCAACTACATGCCCGGGACGGCGTATACTCCATCCTGGGAAACCATGACTACGGCCCCTACTATCGATGGAAAAGTAAACGCGACCAGGTAAACAACCTGAACGACTTGAAGAAACGGCAAGCCGACATGGGCTGGGTGTTACTGAACAACGAGCACACTCTACTGCACCGCGGAAACGACAGCATCGCCCTGATCGGGGTAGAAAACGAAGGAGAACCTCCTTTCTCACAGCACGGTGACTTGCCCAAGGCACAGGCAGGAACAAACGGCCTGTTCAAACTGTTATTAAGTCATAATCCTACACACTGGAGACGTGAAGTGTTGCCCGAATCGGACATCGACCTGATGCTGGCGGGACACACGCATGCCATGCAGCTGGCCATCGGACATCATTCACCTGCTTCCTGGATCTATCCGGAATGGGGAGGCATGTACAAAGAAGGCAACCGGGGGCTATACGTAAACGTAGGGATGGGATTCGTCGGACTGCCTTTCCGTTTCGGGGCATGGCCGGAGATTACCGTGATTACACTGGATAAATGAAAAAATACTGGCAAATACTGAAAGGCTACAAAGCAAGTCTGCTGGCATGTCCGCTACTGGTACTCGTGTCTGTAATGTGCGAAACCATTCAGCCGATGTACATGGCGGATATTATAGACAACGGAGTGATGCAACGGGATCTCTCCGTCATTACTGCCGTAGGCGGAAAGATGGTACTTATCTCCATTGTCGGACTGATATTCAGTATTGCCAATGTATATGTCTCCTCGCAAGCCTCCATCGGTTTCGGGACCGATCTGCGCACCAAGCTGTTCGGCAAGATACAACAACTCTCTTTTTTCGATATAGACCGGTTCAGTACGGCTTCACTGATCACCCGGCTGACAAGTGACATCAGCCGCATTCAGCAAGTTATCCAGGTATCGATGCGTCTGATGCTGCGCTCTCCGCTGATGCTCGTCATGGCAGTGTTCTTCGTGGTACGTATCAACCTGGAACTGGCAGGCGTCCTGCTGGCTGCCATCCCGGTGTTAGGTTTCAGTGTATTCTTCATCCTGCGGAAAGGGTTCCCCTTCTTCTTGAAAGTGCAACAGAAAGTAGACCAACTGAACGAGGTGGTACGCGAAAACCTGATCAACATCCGGGTGGTGAAATCATTTGTGCGGGAGGACTTCGAAGCACACAAGTTCAAGGACAAGAGCGAAAGCCTGCGCGACACGGTGATTCACGCTTCCAACATCATTGTCGCCATTTTTCCGGTGATGCAACTGGTGATGAACCTGTCGATCATCGCTATCCTTTGGATGGGTGGGCAGAAGGTGATGGCAGGAGAGTTGAAAGTGGGCGAACTGATATCATTTGTCAACTATCTGGCACAAGTGCTGATGTCGTTGATGATGTTGTCCATGATTATCATGACTTATGCCCGTGCCTCAGCCTCATCGAAACGTATCCTGGAGGTATTGGATACACAGCCTTCACTGACCGATACGCCCGAAGGAATGCGTAGCACCCGGCAGATCGAAAAGGGAGAGATTCGCTTTGAGAAGGTCAGCTTCCGTTATGGCGGAGGCGAGACGGATGTGCTGCGGAACATAAGTTTCCACGTCCGTCCGGGCGAGACGGTGGCTGTGGCAGGTGCTACCGGATCGGCTAAAAGTTCGCTCGTACAACTGATCCCCCGCCTGTATGATGTCAGTTCCGGTGAAATACGGATTGACGGCATCCCCGTACAAGACTACAACCTGCACGAACTTCATGCCCGCATCGGCATGGTGTTGCAGAAAAACGAGCTCTTTACGGGAACCATTGCAGAAAACCTGCGGTGGGGAAAACCCGATGCCACACAGGAAGAACTTGAAGAGGCCGCACGTGCCGCCGAAGCCCATGAGTTCATCCGCTCGCTGCCTGCCGGATATGACACGCAGTTAGGACGGGGCGGAGTAAACCTTTCCGGCGGACAGAAGCAACGCATCTGCATCGCCAGGGCTTTGCTGCGTAAACCCAAGATATTGATACTGGATGATAGCACCAGTGCCGTAGACTCTGAAACAGAACTCCGCATCCGGAACAACCTGAATGCATGGCTGCACGATACCACGGTGCTTATCATCACGCAACGCATATATACCATGCAATCGGCCAACCGGGTCATTCTGCTGGACGACGGAGAGGTAGAATCCATCGGAACACCGGAAGAATTGCTGGAACGCTCGGAGATGTACCGGGAAATCTATCACTCACAACAAATCGTTATCTGACCATGGCACACGGAGATCATCTGAAATACAGCGGAAAGCCTAAGGCGGGAAAGAAAACTTTCCTCCGCCTGGTATCATACGTGGCCTGCGACCGACGGTTGCTGATCGTAATCGGTGTACTGATCGTTGTGAGCATCGCAGCCAATCTCACCGGATCGTACATGCTCCGACCGATTATCAATAACTACATCCTGCCGGGAGACTTCCACGGATTGGTACGCATCCTGCTGGTACTGGCAGGCATTTACCTGACAGGGGTAGCGGCTACTTACATCGAATATATTCTGCTGAATAAGATCGGGCAACGCACCGTAACCCGGATGCGCGAAGAACTGTTCGGAAAGATGGAACGCTTGCCTGTCAAATACTTCGATACCCATCAGCACGGAGATGTCATGAGCCGGTACACCAATGATATAGACCGTATCAGCGACGCACTGACCGACAGCCTGTCCGACATGTTGTCGAGCGCACTGACAGTTGCGGGCATTTTCTGTCTGATGCTCTTCATCAGTCCGATACTGACAGCGGTAACACTGATTACCGTCCCCCTGATGTTCCTCAGCGCCAAAGGAATCGTAAAACGAAGCCGGAAATACTTCAAAGCACAACAGGAGTCATTGGGGATGATGAACGGCTATGTGGAAGAAATGATCAGTGGACAGAAAGTGGTGAAGGTCTTCGGACACGAACAAAAAGTGGAAACGGACTTCGGGATACTGAACCAAAGCCTAAAGGAGAAATCGCTAAAGGCACAATTCTACTCGGGGCTGATGATGCCGGTCATGCAAAACCTGAATACGCTGAACTATGTGATCATCACCATCGTGGGAGCCTTACTGGCCATCTTCCGCGGGTTCGACGTGGGCGGACTGGCGGCTTTCCTGCAATATTCCCGGCAATTCGGACGCCCCATCAATGAACTGGCGAGCCTCTACAACAGCATACAGGCAGCCATTGCCGGAGCCGAACGCATCTTCGAGATCATAGACGAAGCACCGGAGCAGAAGGATGCGCCGGATGCCATCACACTCGAAAAAACAAAAGGAGATGTAGCCTTGAAGAATGTATATTTCGGCTACCGTCCGGAAAAAACCATCCTGAAAGGAGTATCCCTGCATGCGGCTGCCGGAAAGAAGATAGCTTTGGTGGGCGCTACCGGAGCAGGAAAGACAACCATACTGAACCTGCTGCCGCGCTTCTTTGACATTCAGTCCGGAGAGATCACCATCGATAATCATCCCATCGACCGTATCAGGCGTGACAGCCTTCGCCGATCGATGGCCATCGTACTGCAGGATACACATCTTTTCACGGGTACGGTACGGGAGAACATCCGTTTCGGCCGCCTCAACGCGACCGATGAAGAGGTAGTGGCGGCTGCACGGCTGACAGCGGCCCATTCATTCATCAAACGTTTGCCACAGGGCTACGACACGCTACTCGAAAATGACGGGGCAAACCTGAGTCAAGGACAACGGCAGCTACTGAACATCGCCCGCGCGGCAGTGGCCGATCCGGCCATCCTGCTGCTGGACGAGGCAACAAGCAACATTGATACACGCAGTGAAATACTGATTCAAAAAGGACTGGACCAATTGATGCAAGGACGCACCAGCCTGATTATTGCTCACCGCCTGTCTACCATCCGCAATGCTGATACGATTCTGGTGCTGGAACACGGGGAGATTATCGAGCAAGGCAGCCATCAGGAGTTACTCGCACTGAAAGGAAAATACTACTCGCTGAACGAAGAGCAGTTCAAGTAAAGTATCCGCCACAAAGGAGGATACGGAAGAGATTGCGGAGCCTCACTTACATTCTACCGGCAAACACGAAAATTCTCTTTCCATCCGGTAATCAGAAAAGCTAAAATAAGGCGTCTTTTCCGTTCAGCCCGCCGTCCGCCCTGAAAAAACGTAGCCAAACGATTTCCGATTATCAATTTGTCAAAGTGATAGCACTCTTCCCATTCGCCGCACGATGGAGTTGTACCTGTACGGCAATGCGCTCACTCATCTCCTGCACATGCGAGATAACTCCAATCTTCCGTCCTTGCATCTGCAACTGCTCGAGAGCTTCCATCACAGTGCGTAAACTATCGGCATCGAGCGAACCGAATCCTTCATCGATGAAAAGTGACTCCACTCTCAGGTTATTGCTCGAAAGAGACGACAGCCCGAGGGCCAGCGCCAGGGAGATAAGAAAAGATTCTCCGCCGGAAAGAGAGTAGACGGTACGCACCTCGTCACACATATCGCAGTCGATCACTTGCAGGGCGAGTGTTCCCGGCACCTGCTGCAAACGGTAACGTTTCGAAAGATAAGACAGATGTTTGTTGGCATGCATCAGTAACAGATTCAACGTATAGCTTTGCGCAATCACCTTAAATTTTGTCCCGTCCGCACTGCCAATCAGTTTATTGAGTTTTCCCCATCGGTTGGCCGTCTCCTGTTTTTCGGTCAGTTCCTGTTCCAGCTGCCTCAGCTTCTTCTGGTTTTGCTCCTGTTGCAAAAGACGTGCCTCTACGGTGGACAGACGACGTTCCGTCTCCTGATTGGTTGCTTGCTGGCGGGCGATCGTCTCCGGCAGATGTTCCGGATCGGCTATCTGTTCTTTCCGAAGCATCAGTTCGTCGATGGAAATGTTCAGTTGCCTGATCTCTCCCTGTATGCCGGAAATACGCGACTGGACTTCTTCTCCCTCCTTGCGCACCTGTTCCAGGGAGTCGTTTAATTGTTTCTCTTTTTTCCGAATGGCGGCTTCCGCATCCTCGACAGATTTGCCTTTCAACAGAGGAGCCCGTTCCTGACGGAGAGTTATCAACCGCTCACTGACCACCCGGAACTGTTCGCGAGCAGTCATCTCCGCCGTTTTCAGTAACGTAAATTGCTCTTTAGCAGCCAGAACTTGCTGCATCAACAGATGGCAGCGGGCTACACCTTCACGCAAAGCCTCACAAGCCGAGCGAAGTGTCCTGATCCGCTCCTCGTGCTGTTGCCATTCCTTATGGAGTTGCTGGTATTGGCGCATTTTCTCTGCGAGCAGATTTAGCTTCCCTTGTACGGTATGCAGTTGTTTCTCAAAATAGTCCGGATTTTGCTCCTCTTCCGATGAAGGACGTTTCTGCTCAACCTCCTGGAGCAACGCCTGCAACTGTACGGTTATCTGTCCGGACAGTTCCGTCTGATGGAGCAAATCCTGTTTCAAGGCGATATTCCGGTTATTTAGTTGCTGATACTCACCAGATGCGGTTTGATACTCCAATTCGATGTTGTGATACAGGGTATGGACTACCTGCTCCTCGTTTCTATAAGGATGATCAGTGCTCCCACATACCGGACACGGTTCATTCTCACGCAAATTCTGCCGCAATGTCCTAACGTCCTTTCCCATCGCGATACGGGCATTCTCAAAAAGGCGTTGCAGCACTTTCAGTTCAGTCTCCTTCTCCGCCAACCGGGTGGTCAGAGCGGCCATTTCTTTCCGCATCTGTTCTTGTTTGTGCACCACCTCTTCCTGCTGTACTTTCAGACGTTCGGCTTCTGTCCTCGCCTTTCCCCATTCCAACATTTGCTGGCGGGCATTCTGCAAACGGGTTTGTTCCTGCATCCATCGGGCTTGCTCGTCAGTCACCGCTTCAACCCCAAAAGCGTTCAGACGGTTCACACGCTCTTCGTTCTCTTTCTGAAGAATGGCAAGGTGGTCTTCCTGCTCTTTCAGCCTGTTCCGGACAGATTCAAGAAACAGCCCCGTCTCTTCCGTAACCGGTAGATCGATCTCTCCCGTCAGGTTCTTCAACGTATGGCAGGAAGTATGCAGAGTTCCCTGCACAGATTGCAATTTATTGGCTTGTGCAGTCGCTGCCTTTTCAGCACCTTGCAGGACCTCCTCCGCCTGCTTAGATTGGCTGACCAGTGATTGGATCTGAACATCCAGTTCACGTGCCCGGCTAAGATCGGGTTGCACGGCTTCGCACTGTTCCCTGAAGTGAATAAGATAGTCGGACTGGCGTGTGTGTTCTTCCCGGAGCTTCTTACTTTTTTCTTCATCCAGCCGCATGTCCTGCACTTTCTTATCACGCTGCTCCTGTTGCAACTTCAAAGTATGCAGCACCGATAGTTGCGCATTCAATTCTACCAAGGCTTTACTTCCCTGTTCACGAAGGCTGACCAGACTCCCTTTTTCTGTCTGAAGAAGACTGATTTCCTCTTCGGAAAGCAGTTCGATCAGGGTGGCATTGCTTTTCAACAGATTCAGTTCTGCATCAGCTGTTTTGCTACGCAGAAAGATTTCACTGGAAATGCGGGAGTATATCTCCGTTCCGGTCAGCTTCTCGAGCAACTCGGCTTTGGCAGACTCACGCGATTTCAAGAAAGTAGCAAAGTCATTCTGGGCAAGCAGCACCGTACGGGTAAACTGTTCGTAAGTCAAACCAACCAAAGTCACCAATTGTGCCAACAACTCTTTCCTTGTTCCCTGCAGTTCCTGATTGGCAGTCAGATCGGTCACTTGTATCGTCTGCGACCGCAAAGAACCATTAGCCCGGCTTCCTGTCCGGCGTACCGACCAACGAGAACGATAACAGTGTCCGGACGCTCCTAAAAAATCAACCTCGGCAAATCCCTCTCCCGTCCCTCTCCGAAGGATATTCTTCACATCGGCCTGATTCACCCGACTTTCACCGATATCTGACATATAAAGACTCTCGACCGAAGCAGAAAAGCGAGGTGTCTTATCATACAGTGCCAGACAGAGTGCATCCAGTATTGTCGATTTTCCGGCTCCCGTAGGACCGGATATCGCAAAAATCCCGGCAGAACGTAAAGGCTCGGCTTGGAAATCAATTTCAAAGGTTCCTTCTATGGAAGCCAGGTTCTTTAATCGTATGGTTAGTATCTTCATGGTTATTCGGTTTGCTTTAGAGGGTGTGTCATAACTCACCACAGAGGACACAGAGTAACACAGAGGTATTTTTAAGTTACTGATTATTAGTAAAAAGCTCTGTGATACTCTGTGGTGAAAAGAGTTTCGACACAGCCTCGAGTTCTTATTTGATTCATTCTAAATTGATTGTCCGGCAAGCCTCCTGAAACAGTTTTACCAGTTCTTCCGGCATCTCCGTCTGGTAACTGTTCTCAAAGGTTGCTTTCACAATCTGTAAGGGATTCATCTCCTGCAATCCGGCAGCCAGTATTTCTTCTTCCACGCTCCCCTCTGCCGCCTGCCTGTAAGAAGAAACAATACGGGCCAGCCGGACTGGCTTGCCTTCCAGTATTTCTTCTATTTGCTGCCGCAACATCGGCTCCGGTTCGCTTAGTTTCACCTTGACTTCCAGATAGGGCTTCGGTCCATTCTCCGGAAGTTCCAGTCTGCACAATTCATCCAGTACCTCGTCCGGAGCCGCTGGCTCTTTGGCGGGTATACTCAGCAAACGTACCAAAGGTGTATATTCAAGTTTCTCTATTTCGACTGCCCAACCTTCATCCAGAATCACTTTTACCACTCCGTGGTGATAATGCTTCTCGGCAAACGACATAGGTAAGGGACTGCCGGCATAACGGATATTCTCCCTTCCCGATACGCGCTGAGCCTTATGGATATGCCCTAAAGCCGTATAAACAATCTGTTCGGAAAAAGACTCGGGCGATACACTCTCCAAACCGCCGATGATGATGCGCTCACTATGATCTTTTTCGGCAATCTCCGAACCGGTTGCCAGCAAATGTCCGACGGCCACCAATGCCTGCCCGTCCGTCCGCTTCTTCAAAGCATATTCCACCAAACGAGCATACAGTTCCTTTACTCCTTCCGCATACGGATTGCCTTCAGTCTCCACCACCGGATAATCTCCCTGCCGCAAGAAAGGTACTGCCAGGCAAAGAGCTTCTACCCTCCCCGATTCATTCTTCAGTTCTACCAGTAAATGACTGTAATCTATCTCTCCGTCCTGCTTACGGACAATCCCCTTAATCTCCGTCCGCATCTCCTGCAACAACGGCAGAGGTGACTCCAACCGGGCAGCCGAATCATGGTTTCCGGCTACAATGACCAACTGCAATCCCGGGTTCTCGGTTGTCACCCGGTGAATGAAACGATAGAATATTCGCTGCGAGGCGGCAGACGGATTGGAAACATCGAAAACGTCTCCGGCAACAATCAGTACATCAATTTTGTTCTTAGTCAGGACACCGGCCAGCCAGTCCAGAAAGTGTTCATGTTCCTGTGTCCGGTCATATCCGAAAAAGGTTTGTCCCAAATGCCAATCGGCTGTATGTAGTATACGTATCATGCTATTGAAATTTGAAACAAAGTTAGCAATTATTCAGGACAGCAATATTATTTTGTTTATTTTTGCACAAGCTAAAACCAAAATCATTATGAAGATACTATACTATATTTATCAAATCTGCATTGCATTGCCCATTTTGTTAGTATTGACTATCCTCACGGCGATTGTCACCATCATTGGTTCATTATTGGGAGGTGCCCACATCTGGGGATATTATCCGGGGAAAATCTGGTCACAGTTGATCTGCCTTTTCCTGTTGATTCCGGTAAAAGTGCGTGGACGCGAAAAGCTACATGGAAGAACCTCTTACATCTTCGTACCCAATCATCAAGGCTCGTTCGACATCTTCCTCATTTACGGCTTTTTAGGACGTAACTTTAAATGGATGATGAAGAAAAGTCTCCGTAAAATACCTTTTGTAGGAAAAGCATGCGAAAGTGCCGGACATATTTTCGTAGACCGGTCGGGTCCGAAGAAGGTACTTGAAACCATTCGCCAGGCCAAAGACTCTCTGAAGGACGGTGTGTCATTAGTGGTCTTCCCGGAAGGGGCACGGTCTTTCACTGGCCATATGGGATATTTTAAGAAAGGAGCTTTTCAACTGGCGGACGACCTCCAACTTGCCGTAGTTCCTGTGACCATAGACGGATCTTTTGAAATCCTACCACGAACCGGCAAATGGATTCACCGCCACCGCATGATTCTGACCATACATGACCCTATCCCCCCCAAAGGTCAGGGAGCGGATAACATTAAAGCTACCATGGCAGAAGCCTATACTGCTGTAGAAAGTGCACTCCCCGATAAATTCAAAGGGATGGTGAAGAATGAAGATCAAGACTTATAAACGGTTTTGAACGATGAACAGGATTCACCACAGAGAGCACAGAGTAACACAAAGTTTTTTTATTGATAAGCAGGGATATTCAGTAAATGTCCCCGCTTAAAGATACAAAAAAGGCAACTAACTCGCAATGACTTAGTTGCCTTAAATTTTCTTATTTTAGGAATATCCCTAATCAATAACTTCATTTCTTCTCTGTGTTACTCTGTGCCCTCTGTGGTGGAAAGAGTATTTGTTCATCGTTTCCCCACTCTCTTCTTCAGCACAAATACCGGAAGGAAGAAGAAGATTCCGATGATTGACATGACTAACCCACCGATGGTTCCTGCGGCCAATGGAAACCAGAATGCTTCCTTATCTGTACCTACCATGAAAGGAATAAAGCCAAGGATCGTAGAGACAACTGTCAGGAAGATAGGAATGATCTTCGCATTCCAAGCCTTGGTATAGGCCCTCAAGGCCGACATTCGGGGAGAACGTCTACGAATGGCGTTATACTCGTTAAGAATATAGATACTGGCGTTCACCGTAATACCACACAATAAAACAAACGAAGCAAAACCTCCCTGGTCAAAGTTCAGCTTAAACCAATAGAACGTCAGGAATACACCGATATATGACACCGGAATAATAAATATGATAGCCAAAGGCTGTTTCAATGAATTAAACAAGATACTTGTCGTGAAAAAGATAATAGCAATCACTACCAGCAAAAGCAGATATTGCTTATTATCTTTCTTTCCCCATCCCCAGCTATCCCGCTCCGATTGAGCCGTATACCCCATCGGGAGTTCTTTGTTAAACTCCTCCAGGTCACGTTTCAGAATTTTATTTCCTTGTTCCCCCGAACCGATATATTCGTATTGCAGGCACAACCTGTATTGCTGATTCTCTTTGGCAACCTGTTGCGGCATTTGTCCCTTTTCCATAGTAGCCAGTTCAGACAGTTTATACTGTTTGTCATCCGTTCCGTACGGAAAATATTGCATGGCCCAAATGTCATACTCCTGAGACTGTTTGGAGGAAAGCTTTATTTTTTCCGAACCATTATCCGCCACTACCGATCCGATCTCCATATTCTTACCATAAATAGGGCGGATCGTAGAGAACAGAATATTGGCATTGATGTTCTCCTGTGCCATACGTTCCCGGTTGAGGTCAAAGTAGAACTCTTGATAATCGTCTTTCCAATAAGAGAAATAAGAGTTTATTATAACTTCCTTGATCCGTCGGTGAGTCAGCAATTTGGCTTTCAACTTCTCAGCCCATTCATACAATTCATCGTAATTGTATCCATACATCTTCACCTGGAAAGAACCGGCTCCCTCACGCACATCATTACTGAACCCCTGATCCTGCAAACCGTATACCCCCCAGCTGCCTCCACCCAATTGCAAGGCTTTGCTGATAATATTTGCTTTCAGTGTATAGGGGAAACCGCTATTCTGATGCTCTTTGGTAAAATAGACATTAATATTACCACGACGGGCACTGTACACCGAAGTCTGGAACTGTTTGATTTCCTTAAACTGACTCAGATAAATCTCCATCTTTTTAATCAGTTCATTCATCTGCTCCAACGTACTGCCGTTCGGAAGATTGGCATAAACATACAATACTACTTCTTCGTTCCGGGTGAAATAACTGCCTTCGTATACCTTCTGGATAAACAGGCGCAAACTGCCTCCCAGTGCTTTGTCCACAGCCGGTTTCACTTTTTCTTTGTAAGTAGATGATCCTAAGGTCTTGTTATACCATTCCACGGCACGCCCTTCACCTTCCATCTTTTCCGGCAGCATAAATACCGGGAGTCCGAACAACAGTACCAACAAGATGCAGACAACCACACGCCAACGGCATAATTTACGTATCATCCAGCCATAGAAACGGGTAAAGTAAACTGTTATTCTCCGCGGAAGAGAAGCACGAAGAAGGAAGAAACGGGATTTGGTCTGACGGCGCTTTCTCTTTCTTAACCCGATCTTTTCGATCAGAGCCGGTACGAAGAAAAGAGCTACGAACAGAGATACAGCCAGATTGATAATCACTACGGCTGCAAAATCTTGCAGATTCAACCGTATCTTCTCGTCAAGGAAGAAAATGATGACCAAAGCTCCCATTGTAGTCAGGGTCGCAGCCAGAATGGACATAAAGGCTTTCAGGTTACGCCGGTGCAGGATATGGTCGGTCATCACAATCGTATTGTCTATCACCAGATTGAGCGAAACCGTAATACCGGCGAGCGAGTAGAGTTGCATTTCCAGTCCGAAAAGGTAATAGAAAATCACCGCCACGGCTATATTGATACTCAGACTGACCACGATCAAAAACAAATAGCGTGGATTCAGCGTGATAAGCAGCACAAAAAACAGCAGAATCAGGACCGTAAGCCCGGTACGCAAATAAATCTTATTCAGCTCTTCGTGAATAAATTCCGTAGCATCGTAGCTTGTGTGGATCTCATATCCGGCAGGCAACACTTTCTGTATTGCCTCCATCTCTTCTTTAACCTGTGTACTCAGTTGCAACTGGTTGGCAGTTTCCTCAGCTGTAATCGACAAATAAATAGAGTTAAGTCCGTTGATACGATAATAGCTCTGAGGAGCTTCCTCCATGTGGCTCACCGTTACAAGCTCGTTCAGACTGATCAATTTACCTTCTGCACTTTTCACCCGGATACGGAAAGCATCGAATCCTTCCTCTTTATACTCGGGCATCAGGGCCAGCCGGATCCACTCTTTACCACCTGAAGCCGACTCTATATTATAAGTACCCAAAAATTCTTTTTGATAATAGCGGGCAACAGCCTGCTGGATATCGCTCAAAGAAATACCCAATCGTCTCAGTTGTTCGCTATCATACTCCAACACCCACTCCATGGGTGTGGCTCCGCTCAAGTCTATCTTATAGATACCCTGAATCTGTGCCAGCCTCGTCTTGATATGTTCATCAGCATATTGCTGAATCAAGATGGGAGTAGAAGGTGCATTAAGTGTAAACGACATGAAAGGACGTGAGGCATTATCGTCCGGACGCTTCATCCTGATATAGGGATAGCTCACTCCGTCGGGAAGCTGAGGCCAGGTCTGCCGGATAATGGTTGATGCCTCAAAACGTACCGCATCTATATCCGCATACTTGTCCAATTCAATGGTGATGCTCCCCGAACCGTTATCGGAGGTAGAATAGATGTTCTTTATACCTTTAATACGTGCCAACATGGCCTCCAGTTTACTGGTTGCCTCTATCTCCACCACCCTTGCCGAAGTGCCGGGCATACTGAACTGTACCGTAAAACCCGGTAAAGTTCTTGAAGGATTCAGTTTTACGGGGAGCAGGGGAATCAAGGCCAGACCAATCAACGCCACGCATATAAAGGCGACAATCAGCGTGAAAGAAGAGGCTTTCGTCTGCGCTTTTATTTTAGAAGGATTATCCATCGTTTCAATGTTAGGTAGCACTATCTCACCAATTGTCCCCCCGCATAGTCAAACTTTTCAGTCAGCGGGATTCCGGTAGCAAAGTCATGCAACGTCAGTTTACGTATCTTATAATAGTTCAGCCAATAGTTCTGCAAAGCGGAAATATAGTTCTGCTGTGCTTCCTGCTGACGGTTCAGGGACAGAGTCAGACTGTTGATGTCCGCTTTCCCGATGATAAACCGCTGGCGGGTTTCGTTATAAGCCAGAATGGAAAGATCAAGTGCCTCTTCGGCACTGGTTATCAGGTTTTGCTGGATATTGAAATCGTTTACAGTCATAATCACTTCTTCATCCAGACTGATTTCATCCTGACGGGCAGAAGTCTTCACCACATTCAGGTTATTGCGGGCCATGTTATACTTACCCTTTCTTACCCCCCAGTCCACCAATGGAATGCTGACACTGACCGACACCAAATCCTGCTGCATGGGTTTATGATACACATCCCCAAAGTTATCAGCTACCTGGTTGAAACCGATACTGGCGTTCACACTCGCATTAAAACGTGATTCTTTTTTGGTTTTATCCACATTGCGTTCGGCTTCAAGTACATTCTGCTTCAATCCCAGTAGCTGAGGATTGTTTTCATGTGCCATCTGCAAAGCCTTATCCACAGGTATCACCAATTCCTGCGGACGTACGGGCAAATCGATATCAATAACCGTATTCTTATCCAAATTCAGGAAAGAAACCAAAGAAAACATAGCACGTTTCAGGGCACTCGCTTTATTTTGCAATGTATTGCGTGCATTTACCACGTCCAGTTTCAATGTCAACAGGTCCGCCTTCGAAATGGCTGCTATCTTCTGACGCTGTACTCCAATGCTGTATAACGTATCCGACGACACCATATTCTCTTTGGCCAGATTATATTCAGCCTGCGCCATTGCCAGGTTAAAGAAATAGGTAGTAGCCTGCACGGATACAGCCTCCACATTATATACAAACTCCTTCTTTACTTTCTCGTATTTAAGGGGTTCTATTTTTCTTTCCCACTTGAACGAATTATATCCTACCAAACTTTGTGAATATCCCAGTCGGATGGGCACACTGGTAAACTGTGTCGACTTACTTCCGCCAAAACTGCGCATATATCCCAATTGAGATTGCAGATAGAAAGTACCACCCGTCAAGTCGAAATTCTGCTGGATAGCCAGATTACCGGAAGCATAAAACGACTGTTGGCTACGATAAACATCCAAGTCATTTTCCGAATCGTATCGCTTGGTAATATCCCGGTTATATTCGGCGGGAGTCATATTCAAAGTAAGGCTCGGCAGACGGTTGGCCTTGTAAGTCCGGTACTCCCAGTAACCGGAAAGATACATATTCTGTGTGCGGAATGCTTCCAGTGAACTATCATTGGCCAATTGTATCGTTTTCTGCAAATCAAGTTTTATATGATCCTGAGACTTCGCTACAGAAACTCCAAGCAGCAAAGTTGCCATTACTATATAATATCTTTTCTTCATATCTATCGTTTTACTTTATTTCTATAAATAAACCAGTACAGTAAAGGGATGATAAACAAACTCACCAGTGTACCGATCGTCATGGTACCAATCATGGCAATGGAAAGCGGCTTCTGAAGCTCGGATCCAAGGTCGTACGAGAACAGCAACGGGACCATTGCGAAGATGGTGGTCAATGATGTCATAATGATCGGACGTAACCTTCTGCGCCCGGCTTCGTGAATGGCTTCCAGCAAAGGTACCCCTTCTTTACGCAATTCATTAATAGCATCCAACTTCAGGATAGAGTCATTGATCACGATACCGCAAGTCACAATCAACCCGATGGCCGACATCAAATTCAATGTATGTCCGCATATCCAGAGCAGTACCAATGCAAACGCCACGTCAATCGGTATTTCCATCAACACCAGCAAGGGTTGCATAAAGCTCTCGAACTGGGCTGCCAAAATAAAATACATCAGCAACAATGAAATAAACAGAATCACGACCAACTCGTCCAGCATCTTCTGATTGGAAAAGAAACTACCGGAAAAGCCGATGTCCCAATCTCCTGTTTCATTAGTCACTTCTTTCACCTCAGTCATTAGTTGTTCGGCATCCTCCACTCCATAGAATCTATAAGGAATATACTCTCCGTTTCTTCCGGCCGTGATGCTCTTTAAATCTTCGGCGGGAGTTACCTTTATCAACTCACGCAAGGGGATGAAGTTCACCTCTCCCGTCTTACTATCCGGCTGGGTCTGAATCAATGTTTCCTGCAAAACCTGATTGACCGTTTTTTCGTCTCCTGCAATGCTGATAGGCAGATATTGTTGATAAGAATGCAACATAGCTACACTGTTCTCTTTGAAAGCAGTTCTCAGCACCCGGTACAGTTCATTATAAGAGATTTGATACAACAATAACTTTTCCTGGTTAATGCTAAGATTCAACTGATTTTCGAAAGCAATACCCGTCGGAGGTATTCCCGTTTTTTGCCTGAACGTCTGTTCCAGTCCGCGTAAGGTACCAGGTTCGGGTGCCTTGTCTTTATTACGGGCATACAACTCGGCCACAATATCAGCCTCCCCTGTCACAAACAGTTTCTCAAAAACAGTCTCTGGTGGAGAAAACGAAATTACCGCCAAGGGATAGCGCTCTTTCAGCCTTTTATAAATCTCTGACTGCAACGGAGCAATCTCCTTCGAAGTTTCTGTCTTAAAATACAGTTCTGCCTCTGATGACGACAACTCCTGCTCACGATTTAAGATGTAATCCTGCAGTCCGATGGAGGCCGTCTGCTCTACAGATTGCCCCTGCAACTCACGGAACAACTCGTCTACACGACGCTGATTTTCGTCCACATGGATGTTCTCGTTCCATTCGATACGGGTGATCAATTCATTTTCATCGATGTCCGGCATTCTCTCCTTATCAATAAAGAAGAAAAAGAAAATACATAGCGGGAAAGAAATAACGCAGAACAGTACACTCAGCGTTTTATGGCTAAATACCCAATCGACTCCTTTATCATAGAAACGATCCAAGGTATGTTCTTTCAACGGATTGTTAATCTTCAGCCTCAGCCATTTCGGGCCTCCTTTTATTCCGGTACGATAGACCAACATATACAAAACAGGAAGCAACATGATACCTGTAAAATATGAAACCATCAGTCCTACCGTTACGGCAAAGGCCTGATCGTAAAAAATAGCACCTGCGATACCGCTCATAAATACCAAAGGCACAAATACGGCAATTGTCGTAAAAGAAGAACTAAGCATAGGAGTTACCACCTCGCTTGTTCCTGCCACACAGGCTCTCCTCAACGAATAGCCCTTTTCCCGGTATTGTGATATATTTTCAGTTACAATAATCGAACTGTCGATCATCATACCCAATGCAAGGATCAATCCGGACAGGGAGATGATGTTGAGAGACATCTTACACAAGTAGAAAAACAAGAAACTGATGACGATGGATACCACCATACTCAGTCCAATAATAAAAGGAGATTTGATATCGCCCAGGAACAGTACGGCAACAATACAAATAAAGAAGAAACCAAGTGAAAGATTCTGCTGGAGATTGGATATCGTATAATCCAGCAGTTCAGTTTGATTTCGGCTCACACTAAACTCGATATCCGGATAGATCTTTTTGAAATAGTCCATCGTTTCCGACAGTGCCTCCTTCATTTTATCCATGTTTTCGTCAGCTTGCTTAATGATGGCAAGAGTCACCGCTCTCTTTCCGTTCGAAACGGATACTCCTTTTTCTTTAACCGGCACCACCGCTATGCGACAGAATTCTTTCAACTGTATGATACGGTCTCCCTTCCGGATATAAATGTTCTCCACATCTTCCGAAGTACGAAGTAAAGTAGAAAATTTAATGTTGTATTCATAGTATCCATCCCGCACAGTCATACTCCCCGGCTCCACATTGTTTTGTGCCAAAGCCGTTTCAATATCTTCAATAGACAATTCGAGCATAGCCAGTTTGTCCATATCAGGCACAATCTGCAACTGTCTTTCCAACAATCCGGTAACGTCTACCATTGCCACTTCGGGCAATTGTTCGATACGGCGCTTGATGACCGATTCGGAAAACTCACATAAATTCAGAAATGCCCTTTGATCTGTCTCTTCATAAGCACTGTCCGTCTTCAGGGTCAGGTTCAGATAGAACACCGGAATATCGGTTGCACTTGCCTTAATCACCTTCGGACGGTCCGTATCTTTTGGCAGATAATTCATAGCCGCATCAATTTTTTCATTGACCTCTATGAACGCCAAATCCGTATTGGTACCAAAATCAAAATTAAGCCGGATAATACCTGCACCATCACGTGTTTCGCTGGACATGTCTTTCAAAGCAGCCACTTGAATCAATTGCTGGCGGATAGGCTTCACTACTGTGTTTTCCAATTCACGTGCCGAAGTATTCTTCGCTGCTACCTGTACGGTAATCTCTGGGATAGAGATATCCGGCAGCAACGATACCGGCAACGTGAAATACGTCACCAACCCCACTATGAAGCAAGCCGTAAAAGCCATCAATACGGCAATGGGACGTTGTATCAGGAATTTAATCATAATTGTTTTGTGTTAGTGATTCATCCTTATTCAATGATAGTGACCGGAGCTTCGTGTGCCAGATTGATGTTTCCGGTTACAATTACAGTATCTCCTTCTGTCAGTCCATCGGCAACACTATAGCTGTCAGCATTTTCCAGAGCGGTATGAATATAGTTCCACTGAGCCATCTTTCCATCTTTCAAAGTAAACACAACCTGTTTGCCCGACCGAAGCACCACTGCACTTTTAGGAATCACCAACTGCTCTCCCAACGAACGGTGCACACTGACACGCACATTCATTCCGCTAAACAGTCTGCCTGCCCCGTTCACCCGGGCTTTCACCTTCACCATTCCTTTATCGTCCACCAATGGATTGATTTCCGATATATTTCCTTCATGTACTGTCGCCGCATCAGAATAAGGTTTAATCACCACCTTATCTCCATTCTTTATTAAAGGCAACTCACTTTCCAGCACGGTAAAGTCTACTTCCATTCCCTGCATATCGATCACCGTGCAGAATATTTCCGAAGTATTCGCCAGATTATAAGGCTTCGAAAACAAGTTAGCAACTACCCCGGCAAAAGGTGCTATCAATGTAGCATGCTCTGCATTGTATTTTGCCATTTCATATTGCGATTTACTTTGGTCATAACCACTCTTCACCTTCGCCAATTTCATGGTTTCTTCAGGTACCTGACTGATATCATCTGCCGGATAACCTTGACTGATAAGCACATCACGCAACTCGAGCTCGGATTTTTTCAAAGCATCTTCTGCCTGTGACAACAGATTGTCAAGTTTGAACTTATCCAACTCTGCCAACTTTTGTCCCTTCTGCACCCGGTCTCCGTTCTTCACCCAAATATGAGCTATCACCTCACCACTTTCAAATCTCAGATCAGCCATTCCCTTGGCAGATACTTTTCCATTACTCACCAGTTCATGGTTGAATACCTGCTTCTTCAAGGTCATAACGGACACTTCATTTTTCGTGTCGGGCAACACAGTTTCCACTCCTTTTTCAGAAGCACTTTCTTTCTTCTCACCGGAACAAGCTGTCAGCATTGCCAATGCCAGGCAAAGCGTATAGAAGGGATATTGGTTTTTCATAATGTTATTAAACTTTTCTCTATTAATTATGGTTGCAAATATAGTTGGTTATTTTCTAACACACAAAATAAATGGCGGACTAAATCCTACTGGCGCACCGTCATTAAAACACTGATAATTTGCTATTTACGATTTTTACGTTACTAGCAGAGGTGGACAAAAAACATTTCACCCCGGTTAATCCGTAAAAAATCAGATAATCCTATCGCATTTCATCCTCTATTCTCACTATTATACTCATTCCTCTTCACGGTAGAAACCTGCTTATCTGATATCCTATTTCCGGAGAACAAATATAGCCGGCATTGAAACCAAAGCCGGAATGACCTCAATCGAGACCCTAAATATAATTGCTAATATTTAAAATGCCAAAAGAAAAAGCAGACTTTTTTTTGCATTTAAAACATATTAATCATTTACTTTTCTGCTTTTTACGATTTTTTCGTTACTTACATTTACAAGTAGCTTCCTAATTTCTTCTCTCATCTCTCTTACGGCAGTCGACTGCACTTTAGGTTCTTTAGTCAAGACCAATTCCGCCATTTTTTGTAATTTATCCCGTTGTAAATACTCAGGAACAGCATACAGTTTTGCCAGCAAGTAATATGGATAAATCCGGCCCGGCAATAAATGAGTGGAACGTAATAACCATTTTTCGGCTTCAGCATATTCCCCCTTTTCCTGAAAATTCTTACCAATAATATTTAGTATCATCGGATCGCAACTTCGGGTAGAAGCCTCTTTTAATAATAAAATTGAAGCATCCGCCTCCTTTAATTTATGCAAACAATGCCCGTACTCAAATAAAAAGGCCCCTCTTTTCTTCAACTTCGGATATAAACGCTCATAGCCTTCTTTGGCACTTTGATAAGCTCCTGCCTGATATAACATGCGACAATTAGCCCAGTCTTTACACTCTTTATATACGTCCGCCTGCTGCCAATAGTATCCGGAAATCCCCAATACACAGGCAAAGACCAGTTGCCAGGCAAGAAAACGATCTGCGACACAAGCCATCAATAAAACCAGTAAAGAGATAACAAAGGCGGGCAACTGCATCGGATAAGAAGAAAAAGCAAATACCAGCAACGAGATTATTCCACCACATACGCCTAAACGCTTCAAGCCGACACCTCGCCACAGGCAAAAACCAACAAAAGCCAAGAAACAGAACAAAACCGGAATTCCCCGTTCGACTGCAATCTGCAAATATTCATTAAAAGCATACTCCGGACTTCCTGCCACCAGTTCTTCACGTAGAGAATAATCTCCTTTTGCAAAGTAAGTTTCCTGAGCTGTCCCGTATGCAAGTGCAAAACTCCCTTGACCATAGCCTGTAAATGGTTTTTCCATAACAGCCTGCGTACTGATTTTCCACATGAACAATCGTCCACTGGCTGAATCTTTTTTCAGATAAAACAGACAAACTCCTCCAACCAGCACAACTATACACAAAACTGAAGCAATTGCCACCATCTTTGCTCTTTTACGCATCCATATCCTCTTCAGATGTATCAGCCAGGACTTATGTACACCATATACCCAAATACCGGAAACAATGGCAGCCAACCATGCCGAACGGCTCATACCTGCCGGAAGCACACAAAGTATAAGAAACAATACTGCCAATGCCCCATAATATCCGGTCCACTCGATCCAGTTTTTATTTATCCTTTTTCGCAATTTTAGCCATTGATCCAGACAAAGCGGAAAGACCATGGCCAGATAACCGGAATAAGGCCCCGGATTAAAAAAAGACCCGGTCAGGGAGTATAGAGAATGATGGGAAGAAGTAAAACCATAAAGTTGTCTTAATCCATAAACAGCCTCAGAAGCAGCCAACGCTATAAGACTCCAGACAACTACCTGATAAAAATCCCTCCCCATATCATACCTCTTTTTATAATAGACAAAAGCCAACAATAAAAGTCCTGTAGCAGCCCCCATAGCGGCCTTTGCCAGATAAGCCCATTGTCCGGACAGTTCACCTGCCGGAAGCATCGGATCATTTACCCATACCACAGACAGCAATGTGCACACTATCGCCAAAAGTCCCCCACGGAGTATAATATGTATATAATCTACCTTCATCTCCGTCATTTTATTTTTTTAAATACCCTATCCCAACGAATTTTTTCACGCAAAGGATCATCCGAACGCCATATCGTAAATGCTCTTCCCACAATATATGATTCGGGCAGCATGCCCCAGTAGCGGGAATCTTTTGAGTTTTCCATATTATCCCCCGATACGAAATAATAATTCTCCATAAACTTATATTCTCTTATCACACTATCGCCCAGACAAACTGAATTCCCCTTTTGTTGCAATCTCTTTTTCTGTTCCCAATGAATCAATCTTTCATAAAGTAAACGGGACAACGTATCAATCTTCACTACCTGCCCCTTTGCCGGCACCGGAAGAGGACCGAACTCCTGAATGGTCCATCCCAAACGCCCGTCCCACGGAAAAGCATCTATCACAATCCCTCGCGAATCCTCCCTTCTGACCCGAGAAATCCGATGTTGTGCCTTCACATTCCCCAAACTGTCTTTTATCCCCTTGATATGATAATATCCCCTGCGTATTTCCAACGTATCTCCCGGAAGAGCAATGCACCGCTTCACATAATACTTCATTATATCGAATCCGATACTATCACTCCCATCCTGATAAGGGAAATTAAATACAAGCACATCGTTCCTTTTAAACGAGCCAAAGCCCGGCAGACGATAGATAGGAACGTCCTCACCCCGTAACGATGCAAAGATATTGAACAGTCGTGCCCCTCCGGTCCATTTATCCACTAATATCTTATCTCCCGAAAGTAAGGCCGGTTCCATCGAGTTTGAAGGGATCTTGAAAGAAGTCAAGCAAAATACCTGTAATACCATCCAGGCTACAAAAGCCACACAAGAATAGAAACAGATATTCACAATCCAGTTTCCGATTCGTTTCACCAGTTTCACCCAAACTTCTTTCTTCATATCTACATATATATTTTAATACGATCTCCTGTCAAGAATCGAAAGTAAAAGAGACCAAATAAAATTCCCGGGTTTTAGAAAAAGCAATCCCATAAAGTTTATTAGGTTCCCGGATTGAAGCACAAATTCTCAGAATGAGGCAATCAGTATTATATTTGATTAATTCCCGACCGTTCCAATCAAAAACAGATAAGTTATTGAATAAATTGGGATTCTTGTCACCTATAAATACACTATAAACCTTTTCATCCGTGGCACATAACGCAGAGAAGCCCCAAACAGTCTCCCCTGTGCTTTGGATAGTTCCGGATAAATATTGCACAACCGGAGGATAAAATTTTCGGATTGCTTTTAATTCTATGCCTTTTGATAAATCAAATAATTCAAGGACTCCTCCATATAAAGTTCCTACAACCATTTTTTTACAATCCGGAGATACCGCAATTGCAGGCGATGACCAAACGGCACGTTCTTCCGGAGTATCTATAGGAAAATCGTTATAATCAGCCGACACTTCAGTATCGGCCAATATCTGAAAACGTTTTTGCTGATCCGACTTTGTTCCCAACTGACCATCCACCAGAAATTTATCATCCCGAAGTCCCCACACCCGGCGTACTGTAGCTCCTAAATTATAAAAAGGCTGTTCTTCTATCAATGTTCCCCAATTATCATCCTCTTTATCAAACTGATAAGTCAATAACTTCATAGAAGATTCATCATACACCGAAATGTTCTTTTCACGTGCATCATAATAGCACATGTTTGCAGTAGTCACTTCACCCGGTCCCTGTCCCCTTCTTACAAAACTTCCAAGCAATTGGCCTGTGCTCTTATCATATACTTGCAACCATGTATTATCAACCAAAGCCAATATAAAGATATAGTCCTCACTAACAGCCATATCCAAAGGATAGCTGATCAGCAGTTCGTCCGACAAACGATGAGCATGTATGTTCTTTACTTCCGGAAACGTAGGAGGTGCATAAGCACTATGTTGTTTCTGACAAGAACACAAAATAGTTATTAAACAAACATACAATAACAACTTCTTCCACATATATTAGTCAAGGCTACATATTATGATATTTTTTCTATACTCGCAAAAATAATACATTTTAAATTATAAACACATCTTATTCGTAAAAACATTACCAAATGTTTTAGATCCTGTTTAAAAATGATTGAAACAAAAGATTAAGAAGGTTTCCGTATTGTGCAATCCTGTGGTGAAAAGACACTTTCCTACAAAAAACGCATTTCGATCTTCCATCTTCCACCATTTTAAGTTTAATTCACTAATAATCAATATAATAACATGGTGGAAGATCGTGTTTTTAAGCCATTTATCTTCCACCTCCATCTTCCATCTTCCACCTCCGTTTTTAAGGAATAAATAAGCCATAAATATCTGATATGCACATACATATAGTTAGTTTCTTATCTGTTTATGTCTATTATTGTATTTTGTTTTTCTTGCTATCTTTAGTGAAAATGGTCTTTTCTTTATCCCGTCCCGCATACCTGTGCCCATGAGCCCAGGTATGCAGGCCCATAAGCCCGAGTACACAGGCCCACAAGCCCGGGTACACGGGCCCAGATAATGGTGCAGAATAAAGACGTAATATTCTTATTATAAGCGTGTTAATAAAGGAATATTTTCGATATCATTTTAGAATAATCTTCGTTGTGGATATGGATAGTTTGTTCAAAACTGTTCCCTGGCTCCAAAAAATCCCACTCTACTTTTTTAGGATTGCTAACCTGCAATACTACAGGATAACTATCAATCCGCTCATCGTTAAACAAGAAATCATTATTTTCGTCCACATATACATTTTTCTGCTGAAGCTTATCCCCCATTCTTAAACTCAGTGCTTTCAAAGATGAAATATTCGTAAAAACAAAAAAGATACTATCATTTGTATTCCTTTTCAAAAAAGCCTCTGACTCTGAAATACACCCACCACAGCCCACATTAGGTATAATCACAATATTTCCATACTATATCCAGTTTCCTCATAATTTTAATAGTTCAAATGTTTTAAAACGCATTATATCATCATCCTCTGACTCCACTTGAATGTGAAATCCATCCGGACCGACAAAACATTGATTTAATAAATAAAGTTCTTGGGGTAACATTGTTTCTCCCACAATTTGAAAGTTCTTATCTAAAATAGTCACTGACATTGGTTTGCGCAGCACCCCCTCTTTAGGATCAATACTACTGTCTGGATGTCCTGCCAAACGATAGTAAACCTCTCTATATGAGTCATAGTGAATGCATCCATAATTCAAACTATGGACATAGTGATCTCTATCGGCTTCTGGAGAAAAATGTTCGAAATCAAGACTTTTCTCAACTGGTTCAATAACGATATCTTCTTTGGTTCCGGCATAAAACTCATGATATTGCAGTGAGTCTACATGATGTACTCTTATATTATGATCGGCAGCAAAACTAATAACCAGTTCATTATTAGGAGACAAGGTATAATAAGGGAAACGATATGTAAAACTTCCTCCCCAATTTCCCGAATGATACATAGATGGATAACTATCAGAATACCTAATAGTGTTCTTCTGCAAATTATAGAAAGCCATCACAGGACGATTTGAATCATTTTCACCCTCAAATTCATAAAAAAGAGTTCCGGACAACAACAATTCATCACCTATTTTTAAAATAGGAGAATTTGTACGCGGAAACAATTCAGAAGGTGCAAAAATGGAATCTCCTTTCAAACGTCTGACAATGTCTATTCGTTTCTTATCTTTCACATGACTACTATCATTCGTCAGGTACAGATAACGTGTCATCCTATCATACAAATAAATCGAATCTTTATTCAAAAACAAGTATGAAGTAATACTGCCAACTCCATTCGAGCCCTCCTGCTCAAACTTAATCTTACCCATATTTTTCACAGTCCCGTAATCATACAGTACAATCGAGTTATCATAGTTATTTATAAACGAAAAAACCAGTTTTCCATCCATATAGATCAATTGTAAATAATCTGATAATTGAACCGTTTCACTGTCCAACGGAAAACATTTATCTTCCTTCGCTACTAATGTATAATCATCAGTTCTATGAATTACAGTTTTCTTATCCTGCTGACAAGAACCTACAACTATCCCCAATAAAACTACAAATACAAAACTCCTAATCATTATCATAATACCAATAAAATGCTATATTTATACTATACTAAATTATCAATTCCGCTCAGATTTCCTTTAACGATGCTACAATCCCTTTGACCTGTGGAAGTAACTCCAGAAACATAGAACAGGATGAGAAACTAATATAATACACGCATTTATTCCCTTGCAAATACCATTCGACTTTCTGTAGCGCTGATAATTCATTAGTTTCCGGATGGCGATCGGCTTTATAAGAAGAGACAATCATCTTTTTTCTACCATTAATCGATCTATATATAACCTTTACCCGAGTAGCATCTGCTAATGCCGAAACACTGTCCCTCTCAAATATTTCCTGATAACATTTACAGTTTTGTACTTCTATAATAGTCAAAACAGAACCACAACGATCTTTACGCTTAGAATATACCCTCATAAACTTTGTCGTTTCATACCCTTCTCTTGTACGCCTCAAAGGTTCATCACAGGAACGCACAGCAGAAGGGCGATTCCATCCTTTAGGCACTTCAATCACATACGTCTCACCACGCAAAAGATCTCCGTGGGGTTGAGAAACTTGCGCAACAACCTGAGCACAAAATAAAAAACTTAAAAGAAGCAAAGCTGTCAATTTCATAACTGGGGTAAATTGAATACATAAATATGATCTTCGTCCTCCACAAAAACGCCATAAATCTTATGTGCAACTTCATCAACAGCAAAAGTGTTAATAAAACAGTCGAGTTTATATTGTATGAGTGGTTTCCCTTCCCAATCAAAGACTTGAATATTAGGGGTTGTTTTCCTATCCTCTACATCTTCTGTTGTCATATCCAAATTTAGCGTATAAATGTAATTATCCGTCGTGTACACACATATAGGATGTATAAGCCTCATATTATCATCTACCTCCGGACATTCCTGTCCCGGGAAAAGATCTAAAATTACATCTCTTTTTAGTTTTCCATCCTGGCCATAAATTCTGAAACGGCGTATATGTTGGTAGAACGAAACGAAACAACTCTTATCAGGCTTGGCGACGGTCATCTTTATATACGCTTGATTCCTGCCCAAAACAGATCCGAAACGTTCCTCTGTTTCGGGATATTCTCCCCATGATTCATGATTTCCGTCAGGATAAAGAAACCTAAATTCTTTTTCATTCTCAAAGCCGCCATTACAACAGTAGCTGCTATCGGAAATACTTATCAAGTCATTAAAACAATTAAATCCATAATTTAAAGTCGAAGTCTGTACGGTAGCTTTATCTTTCTCAACACTAATATGTTTCAAGTTAATTCCGTCTAACATGACAAATCCATTCTTTTGATATTTCACAGGGGTAATAGAAGGGAGAACGAAATCATTCGGTCCCTGCCCCTGTGTTCCAAAACTATATTGAAAAGTCAAATCCGGCAAATGGAAGCATTGAAACATAGTATCCATTTTTTCATTGAATACTATCAGATTACTATCACATAAAACTAAACTCCGTGGATACAATAACACCGAAGGAACCTGTATTCTATCGGATTTCAAATTTATGGTATGCTCAAATTGAGCATAATGCATAATCCTATCAGATTCTATACAACTTGATACAGTTATCAATAAAATCCCCCATAAAATTCCACGAACTCTCAATCTTTTTTTCATGATAATCAAACTTTTATGTCAGCTTTACACCACAAAGTTTGAGAAAAAAAAGGGCTTTAAAGGACAATTACAGGTCAAAAAGCAGTAAATTCAGGTCATTTGAGCATTTGTATCATATCCGACAAAGAAAATCAACATAGCTTTCTTTTTATGGTCTGATATTTTCATCTTTCTACCACTTCACAAAGAAAACCTGCCGGCCCTCTTCGTTCCGAAATACAGTTTCCTCTCTTCCTCTTGATAAATTTCGGAGCCAAAGCACTGCATTTTGGGGAATATTATCATAATGCAATGTTAATTCTGTAGCCACTTGCTTACCCAACGAGATCCAACCATTAAATCCATTCTGATAATACAACTCATACTGATCTCCTAACCGAATAAAGTTATCATCGTTACGAGGCATATAGACAATCTTTCCGATCTTTTCCGCTTTCCCTAAATCAAGTGTCACAAAAGCTCCTTTTTCTTTGGTGAGAAAAAAAGTTAGCCCATCGCCATCATTCACTTTTAAACTATCGAACCGGTCATCCGCAATAAAAGTATTACTGCCACCAACAACTTTCGCAGAAAGCTTCTCTTGATCATCTGAATTTCGGAACAACTGTAGTTCAGCCAGTTGAAGCGGCTTATCGGGAGGTGATGTGTAACGAATATACCGATACTTCTTTTCCGATGGCGGATAAGCTGCCTGATAGCTTACTTTAGGAGTATCTACTATCTGATACAGCAGGCAAGCATCCGAGAAGTCCAAATGATTAGCCCCTTCTATCTTACTTCCCACCACAGCACTGAGATAATCTTTCAGATATTGCCGTAACAAGAATTTACGATTCAGATCCATACTTTCTTTTTTGGAAAAATCAGGCTTATGATACTTCACCTCTCCCTTTTCATCCACAAGAAAAGGGTATCCGGCCGCTACCCACTTCATGCCATTAAAATAAAGTGGTTGAAACAAAATGCCCGGTTCCACATTTGTAAATGTAGCTTTGTTTCCTTTCTGCGATGTAATATCTATTGGCATACACCCTTCCAACGTAAACACGCCTAAACAAATGTATTTTTTGTTAACCTGAGAATCAATTTCGATTTCAACCTGGTTTGCCGGAAAATAATCATCAGTCACATCTTTCAGATACGGATCTTTCAGTGGGAACGGAACCGACTGATCACGCCGGATACCCGATATCTTTTCCTGCTGCGCTCCAAAGCATTGCCTGTACACCTTCCCTTTTTCACGTTTATCATTTCCTCCCCGTTCCACTTTAGTCTGAATAAACCAGAAAGGTACATATCCCCCTGTTGTATCCCTCAATACATTCCAAACATGTCCGGCCCCTTTCCCAGGACCATAATGATAAATGTCTGTAGCGGCGGGAATACCCAGAGCACGTAAGACATAAACCGTAAAATCACAAGAAGCCTCACAACTTCCAACCCTATTGGCCAGCAAAAATCCTGCACCCAGATGCGGTAGTTCCAGCTCGACACTATACCTGAAATCTTTTTCCTGACGCAAATAGGCTCCCAAACAATCAGTAGCTTCCACAACATCTGTCCCTTGGTAGAGCGAATCCAATATAGATTCATAACGCTCTTTATACCAACTACGCCACTCCTCTAAAGGTTCATCCCCGACCCGATACGGTAAAATCAACTCGCAAAAATCATCAAACGGCAAATATTTATTCCAAGGTCGTTTTTCCCAAACCTCAAATGCTTGATCAATGTGATGAATCAGGAACTCAGCTCTAATTACCTTAGCATCATATACCCTTTTTAAAGTCCGATAAGAGAAATGCTCCCACTTTTTACGAGCTTCCTTATTTACCCAACCATCCGTATGTACTGTAGCCGCATGAATTGCTTTTAAAGTATCCAACTGCCACCCTTCATAACTAAAATAACGAGGCATATTTTCAATCAGAAATCGTGCGGCATCCTGTTTCAGCCCGCTATCCTTATAGTGTTCCAAAACTTTCTCAAGTTCTCCCCTATTCTCTCCGGCAAACTCCAAAGCATACTTCAGCCGCTTGTTCTCCGTACAAGAACAGCAGACAACAGCACTCAATAATCCGCAAAGCAAATAGGTCTTTATCATAATTTTCTTCTTTCCAGACATAACAAGTATATAAATTTATATACTTTATTGATTATCAAATAATTAGCAAGGCATCAATCCACAATAGCACTAATAAGATATTTATTTAAAAAAAGTTCTCATTCTATTCGAAATTTATAAAAAACAAAACGTATATCATTTTCCGTTTCCAAAGGTAACTTACGTACTCCATAGTACCAACCGTTGTTATATCCAAGAAACATAAAATAATCAGGCATATCCACATCAGCCAACATGTTTGAGTTTTGATAAAACTGTATTCCAGTTTTTCTTGTAATCCTTTCTTTCACATAAGTTCGAATTAACATGTTAGTTTCCGGTACATAATCTAATCCAGCACTTGAGCCAACAGTTTTATAATCTTTCATAAATGTCTTTCCCTCATCAAGCTCCGTAGTCTGTGTATAGTTACGATTAATATTCCTACCTTCAAACCCCATAGTATAAATAAGCTTATCCGGATATAAATACACATAAATTAACGAATCCACGTAATGATTCACATACACAGTATCTCCCTTCATTGCAAAACGAAAAGACTCAAAATGCGGTATAGGTTTTTCATGATAAATTTCAGGCATTTTCCCTGTAACACGTTCAACCATCATAGTATTTACATTTAACTCACCAAAAATATGCAATTTGTCATAACGATCTGACCCTATCTGCTTCTCTGAAACAAAACGATCTACTAAATTTACAGGGAAAATTAGAATAGAATCATTCAGATAGTAGAAATCAACTCCATAATCAGTTAAATATATCATATTATAAACTCTTGGAGACTCATAATCTTTACATATCCCATCCCAACCAAAATCAACTTTCCCATGATGAAACAATTCATGGTCCCACCGTTTAAAAGAATGGAGCATGATTGAATTATCAACAATTAAACACTGTTCTTTTTTATTACGAACAGGATAGGCAAACATAAACTCATTTAATTCTCCAGGACCATTTCCTTTTCTAAAATACTCTGCAATAGAATCTCCAGAATTAGCCTTATAGTCATAAAACTTAGAATAATATGTATCAGCAAATGTTATAATAGAATCAACCAAATAAAAATTTCCCCAACCACTAGTATAACTAGCATCAACAACTACAGAATCCAAATATATTTCTTTATTTGACAAACGTTCTCCTGAATGAAGAATATCTTCTGCTTGCCGATTACATGCAAACAAAAAGCCTACGAACAACAAAAAGATTATTTTTCTCATAACATAGATTTTAACTTTATATTAAAAAGCCGGCTTACAATGAATTGCAGCAAGTTTACCAACTACTCCTAGAAATAAACCATTGAACAAAATCGCCCCCCTTGGTTATTTGTCCACCACAACCCAATCGTCAGCCGGCAATATTTTTACCTTTATTTAGCGTCTCCTTTTATCTTCAGTTGCAAAGGCGAAGATTCCGAATTACAATAAACCGTGATTGTTTTATTAAAATGCTCCGGATGCTCAGCTTTATAAGTTACCGCTATATCTATCGATTTTCCTGATTGAACCGGTTCTTTTGAATACTCTACGGTAGTACATCCGCACGAAGTGTTGATATCATCAATCACTAATAGATTCTTACCGGTATTCTGTATAGTAAAAATACATTTTTGTTCTTTCGTAGAATCGAAAATTCCCAAATCCACTAATGTGTCTTCAAGCTCGACATCGGTCTGAGTGCGATTTTCTTTTAAATCAGCTTTACCACCGGAAATAATCTTTAAATACAAATCTTTTATTTGAGGATTTTGCACAGGATTACCCATTGCCACAACCTTATTATCTTGATTAAGTAAAAAGGTCTGGAATCTTACATCTGAAGGAAAATGATTTAATTGGTTGAAATGATCAAGAGTATCAATGCAAACCGGATAAGTAAATTTATCCATCCGCATAGTATGATATATATCTCTACCATTCTTAGGAAAAAAGAAAAACAAAAACTGCACATGCTCAGGCTGCACAGAATCCATATAGTGAATTAACTCTTTCCATTTAGATAAATGTAACTTACAACTGGTGCAACCGGCAGAATCAACATAGGCGACAATCTTATATTCGGTGTCTTTTATACGAAAATCAACATTCTCTTTACCTTGAATACTAAAATACATTTTCTTTGGAAAAACAATTTCCTTATTCATCCATTCTTTCAAAATAGACTCCGCTTGTTTCTTGTTCTCATCTTTACAAGAAAACAAAAAGGAAAAAGCTAACAATACATACAAATATTTCATAAATATCTACTAATTTATATCCAAATCGAGAAAATAAAAGGACCGCTCATGATTCGAATTAATACCACAAAAAAGATTTCGGTCGGAATCGATAAAAAAGAAAAATATCTTTTCATCCAAACGATAACGCGCTATTGGCCTGCCTTCCCAATCTACTATAACCAGACTGGATTTCTCACCTTCCGGACATAGCAAATAAATATATTTATCGGTAACAAAACAATCTCTAATAAACGTCGTCCAACGATTAGGGTCTGCATCCACAACATATTTATTAGGTGCATAATCAAGACATACATCGTGCAATAACCGAGCACCCGAATCATAAATCCGAAAACGACGGGTCCTCACATAGTTAACTAAAATGCGACTTCCATCCGGTTTTGGCCATACACCGTGCGCATAAGCAAACTTAAAGTCAAATATCGTTTTAAATCTTACCCCAGTACGTTCAGGATAATACCCTTTAGGATATAAAACATTGCTTTCAGCATCAAGCATGTAGAACTCATTTAAATTAGTATCATTATAAGAAGGATCTGTATATGCATAAGCTATATATATTTTATCATTCAATTTCTTAATGTTAGATAATCGAATTTTATTACTATCATACAGAAAATGAGTTGTCGCTTTCTGTAACAAATCCTTATCAGTTAAATGATATACACGTAACGAATCATCTTTTACTAAATAAAAGCCTTCGTTGCATTTAGCTAATATCTGTTTATATTCTGACAAGCTGCCTGTATAGCTCAAAAATCTCATTTCCGGATAAGCAAACACGGCATAAATAGAATCTGAAGTCGACGTACGAACCAATACCCGCTTATCACCATCCCACACCATACACCGTGCATTTACCTGTATAGGATCCATCTCTACTTCAGAAAGCATAACAGTAGTATCTTTCAAAAGGAAAGACGAACAATAAGTAACAGGTACATCAACCTCCGCGGGTTTACATGAGACAAAAAGTACACAAGTTATCCCAATGCCCCCAAGCCAATTTCTATAAATCATATTTCGCCAACACAAAATCAGGATTAACTCCTATCGCATACAGGGCATTGCTTCGTCCGTCAGCAGCAATACGCATTACAGGCATGCCCAAATCTACTATTTTCAGTAATTTGCCATTATAATCATATACAAAAACCGTACGGGGACATTTACTTGCATTACGTCCAACAGTCCTTTCATCCAGCGGATCAACTTCCCGGTCGCGCTCCAGAGTAACAATATACTCTTTAGTCATGCATATGTCTCTCACTCCCATCACACTACGATCAAACCTAATTGCCCCATCAACAACAGAATAGTTTTCTTTTTCAGGCATACGTTCCCATAATAACTTAAAATTGTCTCCTTCCTTTTTATATAAGGCCAAATAAGAAAAATAAAAAGGACCAAAAGCAAGCAGTCCACGATCTTTATCGTATGTTTTATAAGTACCCATATGCTGTTTCACTTCACGAACCGGATAGACTCCAAATGTAGATTCTTTCCCATTTGAACTCACCTTGAAATAATCGTTCTCGCCATTTTCTGTTTCAATCAGATACAGTTGTTTGTCCAGTTTAGCCATTTGTATATTCCGGTCAAAATCTGATAAAGACATAAAAGGTTCTTTTCCGGCAATTAAACTGTCAATAGATAAATAGCCTCTGGTTTTCCCGTTAGCATCATGAGCGGCAATACAGCGATTAATGGAAAAGCGATTGATCAAAGGACTTACAAATTCCTGCGGCCCCTCTCCCTTCTGCCCCATAGAACCGATATATTTTCCATCGGAAGAACGATGTACATGCAGAAACTTGTTATCAGAGAAAGGATCAGACCATACTAAATAATCATCTATTAGCAATAAATCACCAGGCATAGTCGTCAAAAGACTATCATTCATTACCTGGGGTTGTAAACTCATCTTATCAGGTACATCTGTGGATGTACAGGAAGTAAACACTGTTAAAACAGAAATAATATAAAAAGCAATTTTATACATAATTTTAATAAATAAAAAAGATGTGTCATAGATATTACAACTGACACATCCTTTCTGTTAAATTTTAGTTTGCATAATGACTACAACCACTTACCGTATAGCACTTATTACCAGTCACTTCTATTGCACAAGCATAAGTATAATGAATATAATCACACTTACAACATTCTTGTGACCAAGAACCCTCACAATTTCCATTTGAAAGTTCTCCATCTGCCAATGCTTCTACATTAGCCATTGCCAAATCAGATAAAATAGCATCCGCTTTTTGACTTTGATAAACATTATACCCCGTAAATGCAATAACAACTGCAACTAATAACGCTGCATAAAATTTCTTTTTCATTCTTTCAATTTTATATTGATAATAATAGTTTTATCTATGTCTCATTCTCGGAAAAGACAATCCCTCCGGCAGAAAATCTAAATGCTTCATTTATGTTTTCCATCAGTTTTTTTATTATATTTGTGCCTGTTAAACCTCCTTTTCTAAAGGTTGTCAGGAGCGGGGAAATAGCTTCCCTATCGACAAGTCGGCTTTACCCGCTCCTTTTCGAACCTGTTACACTTGACCTTAACTAAAGCGGAACTCCACAATGGGCTGGTCATTATTAACATCTGTCGCTGTAATAGTCTTATTTTTTTCATCTACATGGAAACCTGTGATATAACGATCTAAGGTGTATTTACACAAAGGTTCACCCTCAAGATTAAATACATAAATATACTGTCCACCGTCTGTAGCTCTTCCCTCCTTTTGGTGTTGCGCCATGATCTCTTTAAATGTGCGTCCATGAAAAATAGCGTAAATAGCATCATCTGTAACCTGTACATCCGAGAATCCCATGATCCCGTCAGGAATTGCATAGCCACCTGCCAACTTAAATTCCGGCTCCCCTTTTGGACCTTGACAGACTTTATGAGAACCATTTTGAAGATTATAAATTTCAAGAATCTCTCCTAATTGAGTAGCGGCAATCAACACACCATTGTGAGGATTGTAGTCGATAAAACTACGCCAAGCTTGTGCCAAAGCCGGACGAGCTTCCTTCAAGGCTTCTTCATTGGAAGAAGGAATTGTTCCACTTTTCTTCAAGAACTTTCCCTGCCGGTTCACCCAGCAAAAACGACTATCTCCCGAATAGTCGGGAATTAGAAAAGTAGTATCATTGAATGCAACAAAATCGAGAGCACGCAGAATGCTGTCTTTATCGAAAGAGATCGCTTCTGCACGCAGAAGCGAATCTCTATCCGAAACAAACTCAAACCTAGTTAACTCGCCTTTGTTGGCATCTAAAGTCCAATACGAACCATCTATACATTTCACTGTTTCTACTGAAAGCATCTCTTCCGGTGAATCTCCCCGCCTGCCAAACGAAGACAGATAGTGGAAATCAGGGTAATGAAAAAGATGACAATACACATCACTACCATGTAAATCCAAGACGACCGCCTGATCACCGGATACATGAATCCGAAACGGATAACGCATATAAACTGAATCAAGCTGAATGACCTTGGAGTGTAGTGTCTCTTCTTTCGGAAAAGAAGCATATAACATCCTATCTTTTGGAGAATCTGAAGTACATGCAGTAAACGTCAACAGAAAAACGAGAAATGTCAGATAGTATCTCATAGGTCTTAATTAATAATAATATAGTACTTTGGATCCGTCATTGGGACAAACCACTGAACCATATCCGACACACATAGCGGGGGAAGTACCTTCTCCTGTCGCCAATGCCTCTATGTTCATCATTACTAATGATGAAGGATCTTCTCTCTTTTCTCTTATAAATATAGAGACTACAACTACTGTAATAACGACTAATACTGCTAAAATCTTTATTTTCATTTCGCCAATAATTTAATAAATATCAGCAAAGATAAGCGAGCAAATAGAAGCGCACAAATATTCTACGTCAACACTTTTATTGATAACGTCATTTTATTTAATGACGTCTAAATATCAATATATTAAGTTCCAATAAAATAGCAATTGATTTTATCATTAATACGACAAACAAGGTGGTAAATTAAAACTTTTAAAGTAACTTTGCAGCACCAACACAAGATCTGACAATATGAATAAAAGAATATTTTTAGTAATCGGGGTCATCATACTTTTTATTATGATTGCTATAGGTGTTTCAACCTATACAATCATCCACTCTCTTATTCAGAAAGAAAAAGAAACTTTCAGGCCACAAGTCGAAAATGTTCTGAAAGAAGCAGTTATTAACAATACAATTCAGAAGAGCAAATATTTACCTTTAAACGGTTTTAATAACTCACCCAACAAGATAGGCATGTACGAAACTCGTACTTTCTGCTCAAAAGATACCCTGTTTACCTATCAACATAAAATACAGGACATGGATACTGAAATATTCTTCGCACGCCAATTAGGCTTACTTATGATGGACAGTTTACAGAGTACTGACATACAGAACTTAACAGTTGAAAATTTAGACAAAAATGGGATAAAAGGGTATATCAATACCGGTATTATTGTTTCCAAACATTTACAGAGAGAAATATGGAGTCAGCCCCCAAGTAGTATCCCCCACAATGCAGAAATGATTATCTATCGTTTAGAAAATGAAATTGTCAATGTAGATTACATCATGTATATCGACTATAGTTTCTCAACTTTGTGGAAGCGAATGCCTAAAACCAATATCTACATCAATTTAATAGTGGAACTGATTCTCATCTACATCATCATTCTGTTTATACGGTATCATAGGAAGTATCGAAAAAAGACATCAGTACCAGCAGCCGATACAGCAGAGCCTGCACCTCATATCATCGAAACCATACCAGTCGGCAGTAGTGTAGAAACAGAAAAGCAAACTAATTCTACCATAAAAGAAGAGTTATCATTAAAGGATCAATTTGTTTTTGAAAAAGATTTTGTCTTATTCAAAAACCATCCGATCAAAATGCCTAATCAGCAACAAAAAATATTAACTTTTTTCTTAAACAGTCCAAATTACAGAATAAATAAAAGTGATTTAAAGAAAGAATTCTGGCCTCAAAATGCTGATCCAACCAATAATATGACAAGTGCCATCAACAAATTAAAAAGAATTTTGGAAGAAATAGGCAGCAAATATACGATCATAACAGATAAAAAAAACGAAGAATGTTATATATTGGTAGATGACAAAACCACATAAAAACAGGAAGTTAACATTGTAACTTTACGAAGTTAACATCGTAATTGCAAGAAGTTAACTTCTTGTAGACTATCTTATTAATTTCTTCCTCTCCATAAGAACCCTAAAAGCACACAGAATAAAAAATGTGCGAGATACATCACGCACCCCGCACACAGCAACCATTTAAGTATTAAACAATTAAACTAAAAACATATGATAGTACTATATAAAAAAACAAGTCCCAATCCAGTGTTACATCAATGTTAACACCGAGATGAAACTACTCTTAGAATCTTCTCACACATATGCTCATTCTCCTGTAGGAGTTTATTAGAGCAACTTTTCAACTCAGACTGCTCCATTTCAAATGCCCTATTTATCGCAATAGATAAATCATATAATGGAAAATACCCTCTATCACTCTGAACAGGTTTTGCAGTAAAACCGGCAACATATTGACTCATAAACGTAGCATCAGTAACTAAACCATTCCAACCATAAGAATCAACAATAATCACAGGCTTATAATTTAAAACAGCTTGAGCAGCGAAAAGTCCATCACTTATGATTAAATCAGCTTTCGAAGCATGCTCCATCACTTCGGAGGTCTGGCATAGCTGCGCTTGGAAGGTTTGTACAACCCGAGTGAAATCACGTAATTTCAAATCGACTACAGACGCAGTACTCCACGTGGAATATCCTTTCAACAGAGCTAAAACTCTCAATATGGGATGAAACTCATTAACCCAAATCAAAATAGATTTCTTCTCATTATCATTCACATTATTCGTCCATCTATCACGAGAGGGCAACAAACAAACATCACCCATTAATTCATTGACTGACAATAAATTACTTTGCAAATTCATTTCTTTAATACGAACATACTCTTCATCTTTAAAAGCGATAATCAAAGGATAATTTACCCACTCTTGTTCACTTACTTCCGATGTATAGCTCACGTCATACCCCGCACCTTTCAATAAAGAAACCAAGGCTTCCTGATTACCTAGTTGCGTATACGTTCTGTCGCATGTTGATAATAAAATTCTCTTCATTATAATAACTATTCTACAATAAACTGCCCATATACATACCCACCAGCTGCATTGGTAAATTCAAGCACATAAGTTCCCGGAGTTAAATCAACAATAGAGAACGAAGTAACCTGACCAGCAACAGTTACATCCATAGAAGACGAATAAACTTCTTTTTTAGCATCAGTAATTTCTTTCACTGCAATATCTACATTACCTATAGCCTTTGAGAACTTAATAAATAAGGTAGAACCATCGATATCTGCAGAAATAGGAATAAGTGGATTGATAGAACGATTTCCTTCCTCAATAATTTCCCCATCCAAGATAATAGGTCTACGAAGAACTTCATTTGACATAGCATACATGGATTGTCCAATGAACAATGCCACAATCAATGATAAAATAACACGCAATTTCATATTTTATTTGTTTTGGTTTCGTCAAATATAGCGCATTTGGCTAAGATAGCAAAACAAATCACCCGGACAAATACAGCAAGGGTTAATATCACATAAAGCACTATATATAAACAATTTGCACAAACAAGTAGAGGTATATACCCGGACAACCAACATAAAATTAAACTAATATTTCTGCAGGAAATCATCCAAATCATCGGATACTGATAAATTTAATCGTTTTTTTAAACGTCCTTTAGCTTTTGTCACCGACTCAGAAGTCGTTAGAAAAGCGAGTCCCAAAACTTCATGTGTAATGCCAAATTTCAACAAGCAACAAATTTCGATATCATGCTTAGTCAAATTAGGAAATTCCTTTTTAATACGTATAATGAAATCATCGTGTAAAGCATTGGAAAGATGAAATAACTTATCCCAATCACCATCCAAAAGTTGTTTTTTATCAGAGGCATTTTCCATGTCCTCTTTCTTTCTCAACATTAGTAGTATACGAAGTCCTTGCATGTAGATAGCATAAAGATCACCATCATCACTATCTGGTATATTCCCCTTCTTCTCAACTAAATGAACAGATAATGTTCTATTCTGATCTTCAAGAACAGACACTTTTCCTTGTAATTCTCCTATCTGATTTCTATAATCTCGTAATGTTTCTTTTTGTAAGTTTCTATAACTATGTATTTGCTCTTGATACATTTCTATCTCGGTAGCATTCTGACGAATCCTTTGGCTAATATCTCTGATTAACTTCTGATTAGTTCGATATTTATAATAAATATATACAATAACCAATATAGCAATAAAGCCTATAAACGAACCGATTAAGAGAATGTTCTTTTTCTCAATGCTGGCTTGTAAACTTTCTTTCTGCCATTTTTCACTATCATATTTACTTTGCAAATCAGCCATAGTATTCCGAGTATCTATATCTTGAGTTAGTAATTGTAATGAATCAGCTATATCTTTATAACCAATGGCTCCTTTAAAATTATTCAATTCTTTTTCCAAATCATATAAACATTCACATGCATCTCTTTTTATAATAAGATTAGAACTTCTAAGACACAATACTAGATATTTCTCTGCATCTTTCAATCTATTCATATATAAATACAGATTTCCCAAAGCCAAATATCCTGAATATAATTTTCCCTGATCTTTTTCTTTTTCTATAAAAGATAAGAAATATTGTTCTGCACCGGCATAATCCTTCGCAGAACGATGAATTACTCCTAATTCTAAAAGTATTGATCCCACAACGGAAGATTTCTTAAGATTTGATATATACAATGCTTTATCATAATAATGGTAAGCACTATCAATTTGATTTTTATATAAAAATCCCCTACCCAAATTCCTATAAGCATAAATCATATATAAAGAATCTGGTATCGAAGCATAATAATCAAAGGACTCTTTATAATCATTTAGAGCTGTATCAAGCAATTTTTGCCTACGATTTAAGTCTCCAATCTTTTCAGTCACAAGTCCCAGCAACTTAAACTGCTTAGTATTTTGAAGTACATCTTTCGCCTTTAAATAAAATTTCATAGCGTCTTCCACTTTATCAAGACTTTCCATCACTCTTCCATAATAATAGAAAGCTTTTCCTTTGGATACAATATCTTCAGTATAAGAGCCATAATAACCAACCGCAAATTTAATGAGGGAATCCGAAGTAAATTTCATGTAATTCTTGTCCATAGCCTGAGTCATTAGTAGGCTATAATCTGCTTGAGCTTTGCCATGAAGGCTTTCAGGAGTTGGAATGTGCTTTAAAATAGTCATAGCACTATCCGGATCAGATTCCATTATTCTCTCAGCTTGGGACAATGATAATACAACTGTATCCGGCGTCGAATGACATGATACAACCAAAAGATCAAATAAAACAACAAAAAGATAACCAAATCGTAAGTGCGTGTTCATTTTCATTAAGTTTTTCGCAAAAATACGGAAAAAACTTAAAGTTTAACGATTTAAAGTTGCATTTTGTTCCATGCGCTGATGCTCTTCAATCAGCTCCATGTTTGATTTCGCTTTTGTAATAAAATCTTTTACTAATTTATTATTTTTAAAAGAATAAGGAGCATCTTTCATGATGTCCTCAATTTGGGGAGTCATAACCGGATAAGGCAAAGTACTGCAAAGCATCATAAATACACTTGGACCTAAAACCGTTTCGTAATTATCGGAAATAAATTTTTTGATAAAACCATTCATATCCTGCATCAACGAATCACCTTCATGAGTCAGTTGTTCATGAATATCTGCCAAGTCAGCACCATCCATCACCATGCGTGCCTCTTTACGTTGCAACTCTTCTATCTGGATATCTAATGAGTTCTTTTTATCAATAAAAGCATAAAGTGCATTGTTCAAGGAGGTGCCTTTCGCAACCAATTCAGTATTTGTAATTGAAACTTGAATATTACCTTTTTCAATTACCAAAGGCATGATACTCTCGTCGCCAATATAAAGTGTAGCCATCACTACTGAATCCACTTTGCCTTTCATCGAAAACAATCCATGTATCACTTCTGCAGAATCAATATTAAGCCACTCACCGTTCTGAAGCACTTTAATAAAAAGCATCTTACCATCCAGACTGGTTACAGAAGAGGCGCCTTCAATCTTATACTTACGACTACAAGAAGTGAAAACAAAAAGCAAAAGTAAAAAAGGCAATACTTTATTCATAGGATACACAACTTTTTCGGTGACAAAGGTACAACGGATTCGTAAGCAAATGAAACATTTTATCAATATTTAAAACTTGTAAGACTCTTTTCTTTAATAATCCTTATAAACATCTATATAAGGACGGATTTTTCATTTACTTTATCTAAATTTGCACTTTCGGAGTTGACAAATAGTCAATGAGTTATTGAATTAGTCAGCCCGTTAACCCGTAAAATTGTAATCGTATAATATAGAAAATGTCTACTACCTACGCACCCTTTGCCAAGCCGCTATACGTAATGCTCAAGCCCGTAGGGGCTGTATGCAACCTTGCATGTGATTATTGTTATTATCTGGAAAAGTCCAGACTTTATCAAGAAAATCCCAAACATGTGATGAGTGATGAATTACTCGAAAAGTTCATCGAACAATACATCAATTCGCAAACTATGCCGCAGGTACTCTTCACCTGGCACGGAGGAGAAACATTGATGCGTCCACTCTCTTTCTATAAGAAAGCGATGGAACTGCAAAAAAAATATGCTCGCGGAAGAAGTATAGACAACTGTATACAGACCAACGGTACCATGCTAACCGACGAGTGGTGCGATTTTTTTCGTGAGAACAATTGGTTGGTAGGAGTTTCGATAGATGGGCCTCAGGAATTTCACGACGAATACCGAAAGAACAAACTTGGAAAGCCATCGTTTGTGAAAGTCATGAATGGTATCAATCTTTTAAAAAAGCATGGAGTAGAATGGAATGCCATGGCGGTAGTGAATGATTTTAATGCAGACTATCCGCTCGACTTTTATCATTTTTTCAAGGAGTTAGATTGCCATTATATTCAGTTTGCCCCAATAGTGGAACGAATTTTTCCCCATAAAGACGGACGCCATCTGGCATCCCTGACACAACGGGAAGATGGAAAAATAGCTGAATTCTCCGTTACTCCTGAACAATGGGGAAACTTTCTCTGTACACTTTTCGACGAGTGGGTGAAAGAAGATGTAGGTAACTATTATATCCAACTTTTCGACTCTACGCTTGCCAACTGGGTAGGAGAACAACCGGGTGTCTGTTCTATGGCAAAAACTTGCGGACATGCCGGTGTAATGGAGTTCAATGGCGATGTATATTCATGTGACCATTTTGTGTTTCCGGAATTCAAATTGGGAAACATTTACAATCAGACTCTGGTAGAAATGATGTACAGCGAACGCCAGACGTCTTTCGGACAAATGAAACAGAATTCACTGCCCACCCAATGTAAGGAATGCGAATTTCTGTTTGCCTGCAATGGTGAATGCCCTAAGAATCGTTTCAGCCGTACAGCAAACGGCGAACCGGGGCTCAACTACCTGTGCAAAGGATATCATCAGTTCTTCAAACATGTGGCTCCTTACATGGACTTTATGAAAAATGAACTAATGAACCAACGTCCGCCCGCTAATGTGATGGACGCTATCAAAGGAAACAAATTGATCATAGATTAAAATAGAAAAGCAACAAATCATACTAATTTTTTAATAAACTAATGAACAGACTCAAACTTTACTTACTGGCGCTGACTGCGTTGGTCGTTTGTTCCGCAAAGGCGGACGAGGGCATGTGGTTACTGCAACTGATGCAGGAACAACACTCTATCGATATGATGAAAAAACAGGGACTGAAACTTGAAGCCCAAGACCTGTATAATCCGAACGGAGTTTCACTGAAAGATGCTGTAGGTATCTTCGGTGGGGGATGTACCGGAGAAATCATTTCACCGGAAGGATTGATATTAACTAATCACCACTGCGGATACGCTTCTATCCAACAACATAGTTCTGTTGAACACGATTATCTGACAGATGGCTTTTGGGCAACCTCAAGAGACAAAGAACTGCCTACACCGGGGTTAAAGTTTACATTTATCGAACGTATAGAAGACATCACTAATATTGTAAATGCCAAAATCGCCGCAAAAGAAATCACCGAGACAGAATCATTCAGCAGTGCTTTTCTCAATAAACTGGCCAAGGAATTGTTCGAAAAGAGTGATCTGAAAGGAAAAAAAGGAATCGTTCCGCAAGCATTGCCTTTCTATGCCGGAAACAAATTCTACATGTTTTATAAGAAAGTATATCCGGATGTACGCATGGTTGCCGCCCCGCCTTCATCAATCGGCAAATTCGGCGGAGAAACCGACAACTGGATGTGGCCACGCCATACCGGTGACTTCTCAATGTTCAGAATCTACGCCGATGCCAACGGAGAACCGGCAGAATACAATGCTTCCAATGTACCCTTGAAAACTAAAAAGCACCTGAACATTTCTATCAAAGGGCTGAAAGAGGGAGATTATGCAATGATTATGGGATTCCCGGGAAGTACCAGCCGTTACCTCACTGTATCGGAAGTGAAAGAGCGTATGGAAGCAAGCAATGCTCCCCGTATCCGCATCCGCGGCACCCGTCAGGACGTACTGAAAGAAGCCATGAATGCCAGCGACAAAGTACGTATTCAATATGCCAACAAATATGCAGGTTCCAGCAATTATTGGAAAAATTCTATCGGTATGAACAAAGCCATTATCGATAATAATGTTTTAGGCACGAAAGCAGACCAGGAAGCAAAATTTGCACAATTCGCCAAAGAAAAAAATAACACTGACTATATGCAGGTAGTATCTAAGATCAATGAAGCCGTATCAAAAACCTCTCCGATCAAATATCAGCAAACCTGCCTGACCGAAACATTCTTCGGCGGTATTGAATTTGGCAGTCCTTATCTGGTGATGGATAAACTGAAAGAAGCGTTGGAGCAGAAAAACGACTCTAATATTCAGGCTAACATCACGGTATTAAAAGAGGTGTTTGACAACATCCATAATAAAGATTACGACCACGAAGTAGATCGTAAAGTAGCCAAAGCTTTGCTACCACTTTATGCAGAGATGGTTCCTGCCGGACAGCGTCCCGCTATCTACGAGGTGATTGAAAAAGAATATAAAGGAGACTACAATGCATACGTGGATGCAATGTATAATACTTCAATTTTAGCAAATCAGTCTAATTTTGATAAGTTTATCAAAAAGCCAACTGTAAAGGCAATCGAAAAAGATATAGCCACACAATACTCACGTGCTAAATTTGATAAGTATACCGACCTGGCTGCACAGATGGGCAAACTGCCGGAAGAACTGGCTTTATTACATAAAACATATATCCGTGGACTGGGTGAAATGAAATTGCCTACACCATCTTATCCCGATGCAAATTTCACAATCCGACTGACTTACGGAAATGTGAAGCCATATAGCCCCAAAGACGGTGTATATTATAAATATTACACAACAACCGATGGAATCCTTGAAAAAGAGAACCCGGAAGACCGTGAGTTCGTGGTCCCGGCCAAACTGAAAGAGCTGATTGAGAAAAAGGACTTCGGACGCTACGCATTACCGAATGGTGAAATGCCTGTTTGCTTCCTGTCTACTAACGATATTACCGGTGGTAACTCCGGAAGTCCGGTACTGAATGAAAATGGAGAACTGATTGGTTGTGCGTTTGATGGTAACTGGGAATCACTGAGTGGCGACATCAATTTCGATAACAACCTGCAACGCTGTATCAATCTGGATATTCGCTATGTACTATTTATTCTTGAAAAACTGGGAGGATGCGGACATTTGATTAACGAAATGACGATTGTTGAATAATGATGAAAAAGCAATTATTATCTACTACGTTCGCACTGATGGCACTGACCATCAGTGCCGACGAAGGAATGTGGATGCTTACTGACCTGAAAGCGCAGAATGAAGCTGCTATGATGGACCTTGGATTACAAATCCCCATTGAAGAGGTTTACAATCCGGACGGAATAGCTTTAAAAGATGCTGTTGTGCATTTTGGAGGCGGATGTACCGGTGAAATTATCTCAGCAGAAGGATTGGTACTGACCAACCACCATTGCGGATATGGGGCGATCCAGCAACACAGCAGTGTAGATCATGACTATCTAACAGACGGATTCTGGGCAATGAGCCGAAACGAAGAGTTACCATGCAAAGGACTGACAGTAACCTTTATCGACCGTATTCTCGACGTAACGGACTATGTAAATGAACAGCTCAAAAAAGATGATGATCCTAACGGAGTCAATTATTTGTCTCCCAAATATCTGGCAACGGTTGCCGACCGTTTCGTAAAGGCGGAAAAAATCCAAATCACACCGGCAACACGCCTGGAACTAAAGCCGTTTTATGGCGGTAACAAGTACTATCTGTTTGTAAAGACCGTCTACAGTGACATCCGCATGGTAGGTGCTCCTCCCTCCTCTATTGGCAAATTCGGAGCTGACACAGATAACTGGATGTGGCCGCGTCACACAGGAGACTTCTCTTTATTCCGCATTTACGCAGACCCAAGTGGCCAGCCGGCAGAATATTCTAAAGACAACGTGCCCCTACAAGTAAAAAAACACCTGACAATTAGTTTGGCAGGAGTAAAAGAGGGTGACTTCACCTTCGTTATGGGATTTCCCGGACGTAACTGGCGCTACATGATTGCCGACGAAGTAAAAGAACGGATGCAAACCACTAACTTCATGCGCCATCATGTACGCGAAGCAAGACAAGCTGTACTGATGGAACAAATGCTGAAAGATCCTGCGGTGCGCATACATTACGCAAGCAAATATGCCTCTTCAGCTAATTACTGGAAAAATGCCATTGGCATGAACGAAGGGCTTGTTCGCCTGAAAGTGTTGGATACCAAAGAAAAGCAACAAGAACAGTTATTGGCAATGGGACGTGAGAAGAAAGATGATTCTTACCAGAAGGCCTTCGACGAAATACGTTCGATTGTAGCTCACCGCCATGATGCGATGTATCATCAACAGGCTATTAACGAAGCATTGGTAACTGCACTTGATTTTATGAAAATCCCTTCAACCGACGGATTGAAAAAAGCGCTTGAAAGTAAAAATGCTTCAAAAATTAAAGAAGAAACCGATAAACTGAAAATTGCAGCAGATAAATATTTTGCATCTGTCCCTTTCCCGGAAGTAGAACAAATCGTAGGCAAAAAAATGCTCGAAACCTATGCCGGATATATTCCGGAAGATCAACAGATCGGTATTTTCAAAGTAATAAACAGCCGTTTCAAAGGAGATAAGAATGCCTTTATCGATGCTTGCTTCAAGTATTCAATCTTCGGGTCGAAAGAAAACTTCGACAAGTTTATCGCTCGTCCTACTCTGAACAAACTCGATAAGGACTGGATGGTTCTCTTCAAATACTCCATCACAGACGGATTACTGCAAACAGCTCTCGCAATGAAAGATGCCAATAAAAACTATGATGCCGCCCACAAAGTATGGGTGAAAGGTATGATGGACATGCGCCAGGCCGCCGGCACACCTATCTATCCGGATGCAAACTCGACTCTCAGATTGACTTATGGTCAGATATTGCCGTACGAACCTGCTGACGGAACAGTATACAACTACTATACGACTCTGAAAGGTGTGATGCAGAAAGAAGATCCTGGCAATTGGGAGTTTGTAGTACCCACCAAACTGAAACAACTATATCAGGCGAAAGACTTCGGACGCTACGCTATGAAAAACGGAGAAATGCCAGTATGTTTCATTGTCAATACAGACAACACAGGAGGAAACTCCGGAAGTCCGGTATTCAATGGAAAAGGTCAACTGATTGGTACCGGATTCGACCGTAATTATGAAGGTTTGACAGGAGATATTGCTTTCCGTCCTTCTTCACAACGTGCAGCAGTGGTTGACATTCGCTATACTCTATTTATTATTGATAAATATGCAGGCGCTTCACATATCATCAAAGAACTCGATATTGTGGAATAATATAAAAAGAGAGTGCACTTCACTTAAAGTGTACTCTCTTTCTTTAAAATATCAATGAAAGTATTTCTCAATAAAATTCTTCACTCCCACTGATTACCTGATAGCTTCAGACAAAATCTTCTACCAAATACATCTCTTCAACCATATCTTCCATGGTTTGTTCCAGATTTATTACTGCTTCTTCAGGTGAATCACCATACGCATTACACTGCATACTTACAGTAAGCCAGGCATAATAACCTCCATCGGATGTACGTTCAAGCACATAATCAGTTTTATTCAATTTCATATCGGAAAATAATTAGTTAATGTAGGTACAGTAATGACCGACTGCTGGTCGATAAGTCGTTCGAGTTCTCCTATAATCTGCCGCTCACTACTACGGGCCCAACGAATAAACTCTTTGTTGGGAACATACGTCCCGGCAAAACGTAGCAACGACTCCAAATCAAAAGATTCGCCAATAATTCCGGCACCGGACCGGTAAGCATCATAGGCATTGCAATCCTGTTCGATATGGGCAGGTACCATCAGCACAGGTTTTCCCAAATACATTGCCTCACAAATAGATTCAAAACCGGCCGTACTGGCATATGCTCTGCAACCGGCCATTCGGTTGAGGAATTTCACATCATCAATCTGATGGAAACTTAGGGTAGCATCTACCTTGATTACCTCGTCAACATCCTGTTTATCCCAGAAAAAATGCATAGGTACTTCAGGATGTAAGACATGAAAGGCTTCTACACTATCTGCAAAACCGGAATTAACCATATATCCGTGAATATAATTGCCTTGTTCCGGTTGGATGGCAGTCACTTCCCTACGAAGCAGAGGAGGAACGACGGTTATACCTTCTGCCCGGTCCGGATTCATCTTATGGAAAGAAAGCGCTAACCGCCTATTGGCACGCAGACTCGTCAAACGTGTAAAAAAGCGAAGTATGGAAAGTTGGATCATAGATTTCCGTGGAAACTCAAAGTTTTTATGCAAGAACAGATATTGATGCCCGACGCAGACATAAGGAACAGAGGGACGGAAGAGTGCGTAGGTAAGTCCAGTCAGAAGTTCGTAGAAGTTGATCACGACTTCCGCCCCTGTTTCCTTAATACGCTGATCGATATAACACATGCTGCGAAAGTATTCCGGTGTACGTATCAGGTTATAAACAAAACTCTTTTTCAGATTAGCCCGCTTATTTTCAGTGGTAGGCAAAAAATTCGGACTGGTGAAGCGCTTTACGGGTGCCTGAATACTTCGGTTAAAGAAACCGGGTAAAGTACGTGATGAACTTTTCCCGACAAGTACTTCCACTACTTCGTGTCCATTACGCAACAACATATCTTCCAGAGTAATGGCTTGGGTAAAATGTCCCCTCCCCTCTCCTTGAACGATAAACAAAAATTTCATGATGCTTTAGTTATTGGTGTAGTTTTTTTCTCTTTGTTATTATTTTCTTTCAATAGTTCACTATCAAAATAACGGATAGTCCAGTTTCCTTCTTCATCTTCTGTCAAAGCCGAAAGTGTTTCTACCCAGTCACCCGAATTAAGATAATGAATACCATCACAATAAGTATTGGCAGGGTGATGAATATGCCCGCATATCACCCCATCACACCTTTTAACTTTTGCCAGTCCTACAAGCTCTTTTTCAAAATCAGAAATATAAGAAACAGCGGTCTTCACTTTATTCTTGATAGATTGAGAAAGAGAATAATAAGGCTTACCCTGCTTCATTCTGCGGGCGTTATAAACTTTATTCAACCACAACAGAAAAGTATATCCAGTGTCTCCCAGTTTCGCCAACCACTTCATTTGGGTGGTCACTGTATCGAAAATATCTCCATGGGTCACATAATAACGTTTGCCATGACTCTCATAGATGCAGTCTTTCACAATTTGGACATTATAAAAGTTCAAAGGTGCCAGATTATCCAGAAAGTCATCATGATTGCCACGAACATAAATCACCTGTGTTCCGAAATTCTCCATCATTTTCATAATCACTTTAAAGAAGTCCGTATGTTTAGCTTTCCATTTTCCCAAACCGCTTTTCTGTAAATGCCATCCATCGATGATATCACCATTCAGGATCAGGCGGTCACAATTAATCGATTTCAAAAAGTGAGTAACCTCTTCTGTTTTAGAATGCTGTGTTCCCAGATGAATATCCGAAAGAACTACTGTGGGATAATACGTGCGTAAATGCATAACTTTTTGTTTTTTCGTTACGCAAAGATCCTGTTTTCAGATTACAGGAGGATGAATGCAAGGTTACTATATGATGAACAAAATCGGGGTTTCTCTGTTATTATAATAAAACAAATAGCTATATTTGCCCTGTCTAAACGAGGGCTTATATTTACCAAAAGAAAGGAAAAAATTATGGAAAAATTCGAAGATTTGATACAGTCACAAAGTCCCGTTTTAGTAGATTTTTTTGCAGAATGGTGTGGACCTTGCAAAGCAATGAAACCGATTCTTGAAGATTTGAAACAACAGATAGGAGAAAAAGCCCGCATTGTAAAAATAGATGTGGATACCCATGAGGACTTGGCGGTAAAATACAGAATCCAGGCAGTGCCTACTTTCATCCTTTTCAAAACGGGAGAAGCAGTCTGGAGACATTCCGGTATGATCCAAGGTAGCGAACTGAAAGGAGTTATTGAACAATACACAATAAAAGACAAAGAATGAAGAAAGTATTATCATTAGTAGCTTTGGCCATGATCAGCACCATTATGTTTGCTGTAAACGATGGAGCCAAGACAAATCAAAACAAAAAGGAAGCAAAAAGCGGTGAAGTCATTGTGATGAATAAAGAGATGTTTATCAACGATGTGTTTGATTACCAAAACTCAAAAGAGTGGAAATACAAAGGTGATAAACCAGCTATCATCGACTTATATGCCGATTGGTGTGGTCCTTGCCGCATGACAGCCCCTATCATGAAATCGCTCGCTAAAGAGTATGACGGGAAGATCGTGATATATAAAGTGAATGTAGATAAAGAAAAAGAATTGGCTGCCCTGTTCAATGCAACAAGCATTCCTCTTTTTGTATTTATTCCCATGGAAGGCGAACCTCAATTGTTCCGTGGAGCAGCAGATAAAGCCACTTATAAAAAAGCAATAGACGAATTTTTGCTGAAACAGAAATAAAGTTTTAATAAAAAACATGATAAAAGGGTATGGTGTCGTCTTTGGCAAACCATACCCTTTTATCAATTACTTAAAGTATCCAACCGGATGATTCATCATCGGAATCTGACCATCTTTCAATTTCAAGGCACTTCTGAGCCGGGTTGTATCCATTGTTGCGCGTGGAACCGTAGCCAGTCGCGCTGCGGAACAAAATAATGAAATATTCTGAGAAACAATCCCTGCATCCATAGCTCCTGTCATTTGAGTGCGATTATTTTTCACATCTCCCAATTTTGATAAATCACTGACCAGTACCAATGATAGCGGAGCACTATTGACAAAAGCCTGTCCCCCTGCAACTGCCGAACGATAATCGCCCTCAGAAATCAAGTTAAGCTTATGTCCTTTAGCATCATACAAATAAGTACCTTGCGGAAGGACTACGTAGATATCGACATCTTGACGATTCATGGCCGACGGAGCAGTGCGCTTGCCCTCTGCCGGACGACTAATTCCATTGGCGGCCCACAACAGGTCGGATAAATCGGTGTTGCTCAGAGCTTGGGAAGCATATTCACGGACAGAATGGCGTTCGGATAACGCTTTCATTAACTGTCCGCTACGATTTATGTTGGGCTTGGGCAGCTGAATCACCTGATCGGCAGCATAAATTGTCATTGACAAAAGAAGAAAGCACACTAAAGACTGTAGTTTTTTCATAATCCTTTTCCTTTTAAGTGAAATACAAATATAAAAAAATCATCAGTTAACGGCCCCATTTCAAAAGAAAGTTTAACAAAAAAGGCCTGTATCCGTATAGATACAAGCCTTTTTCTATAATCATCTATATGATTTATTTCTTACCGAAATAACGGTTATAAAGTCCTTCAAAACCTTTACCGTGACGAGCTTCGTCTTTACACATTTCGTGCACTGTATCATGGATAGCATCCAAATTCAAAGCTTTAGCACGTGTAGCAATGCGCTTTTTATCTTCGCAAGCACCGGCTTCAGCATTCATTCTCTTTTCAAGGTTTGTCTTAGTATCCCATACGCAATCTCCCAGCAGTTCGGCAAACTTAGAAGCATGCTCAGCTTCTTCCCAAGCGTAACGTTTGAAAGCCTCAGCTACTTCAGGATAACCTTCACGGTCAGCCTGACGGCTCATAGCCAGATACATACCAACTTCAGTACATTCGCCCATGAAGTGATTGTTCAAGTCTTTGATCATTTCTTCGTCACAACCCTTAGCCACACCGATTACGTGCTCGTCAACAAAAGTGAGTGCACCACCTTCTTCTTCAACAACTTCTACGAATTTGCTTGCAGGAGCTTTACACAAAGGACATTTCTCAGGAGCTGCGTCACCTTCATAAACATAACCGCAGACAGTACATCTAAACTTTTTCATTTCGTCTTAATTTTAAATTAATTAGTCAATACGTATATCATTTAAACAATTCTTACAAATACCTTTATAATAGTAATGCATTTCACTTACTTCATGTCCATTCATTTGAAGCCCTTCTACTTGTTTCATTTCAACCTGGCACTTCAAATCATAAATACGTCCGCAACGCTTACACAAAAAATGAGCGTGTTGTGAAGTATCTCCGTCAAAATTGGTATTCCGTTCGTCGATAGTAAGCATTTGTGCCGCTCCCTGTTCCGAAAACAGTCTAAGAGTATTATAAACCGTTGTCTTCGAAAGTGTTGGCATAGAGGGAGATAATGCAGTGTATATTTCATCAGCCGACGGATGTGTCCTATGTTCCATCAAATAGTTCATGATAGCAATACGCTGCATGGACGGTTTGATGTTATGCTCTAATAATCGGTTGTATGATTCCATCTTCTTCCTCTTTTACAAAATTGTATTCATTACAATTTTAAATCTGATGCAAAGATAAAGAGTTCTTTTATTTTCGCAAACAAAATACGGATATTTTTTTGATAAAATAGAAAAACGGCATACAAAATGACTTTTGCATGCCGTTTCTTATGACAATAATATGTACGTATTAAACTCCTTTGGGGTTTTCACCATATTGGTTGCTGCCCGGCTGTCCATCCTGGATAGTCAGGAAGAGATACCAAAGGCTACCGATTACCGGCACAAAAGTGATAAACAACCACCATCCACTTTTACCAATATCGTGCATACGACGTACGCTAACAGCAATCATTGGCAGGAGCATAGCCAGATAATAAAGCCCTACAAATACACAAACTGTACCTAAAATGCCATCAATAATACCTGCAACAATAGCGAAAATAGCCATAAACAAGACAAACATCCAGTATTCACGTCTCCTGGCTCTTCCGTCAAAGTCTTTCCACTTCTTCAAAACATCAATGTACTCTTTCATTTTTCTAATTCTTTTAATAGTTAATAATTGTTGGTATTTTGTGTTTATTTCAATAAACTGCTGCAAATATAATAACTACTATTTGTATTTTTTATATTTTCTGCGTTTATTTTTAGCAAAAAAATAAAAGGGGAAGATTGTTTCTTCCCCTATAGTACAGTGTAAAAGCCCTGTATAAGCCAATCTACAATCCTCTGTTCCGTAACAAAGGTTCTATACCTGGTTCCTTTCCGCGAAAGTTCTTATACATATTCATAGCATCGTCAATTCCTCCCGGAGTGAGAATATAGCGACGGAATCTGGATGCTACTTCCTGATTAAAAAGATCTCCAGTCTCCCTATAGGCTTCAAAAGCATCACTATCAAGCACTTCAGCCCAAATATAGCTATAATAACCAGCCGTATATCCACTATTCATAATATGGTTAAAATAAGTAGTACGATAACGGGGAGGTATCTGATTCGGCAACCCTCGTTCTTTAAGTACAGTTGTTTCAAATTTAACGATATCCATATCTCCGGGAATTTCTTTGAGCACATGATAATCCATATCAAGCAAAGAAGCAGCAAGATATTCGGTCGTAGCAAATCCTTGTCCATACTTGCCACTCTTATCAAGTTTTTCAATCAAAGCAGAAGGAATCACCTCACCGGTCTGGTAATGTTTTGCATATACCTTCAGTACTTCCGGCTCAAATACCCAATGTTCCATAACTTGGGACGGTAGCTCTACAAAATCGCGCGGCACTCCGGATACTCCATAAAAACGTACATCTTTAAACAAATTGTGCAATGCATGCCCAAACTCGTGGAATAAAGTGCTGGCTTCATCTGCACTGAGCAAAGCAGGCTGACCCGAAGAGGGTTTGGTGAAGTTGCACACAATTGTTACTACCGGTGCCAAACGTTTGCCGTCACGATAGGTTTGAGAGCGGTAAGTCCCGCACCATGCACCTGCTCGCTTGCTTGAACGGGGAAAGAAATCCATATAAAGCACCCCCAGATGACTACCGTCCTTATCTTTGCACTCGAAAGCCTGTGCTTCTTCATGCGGTTTTGGTATGTCATTTATTTCGGAAAAAGTGATACCATAAAGTTTATTAGCCACATAGAAGGCGCCGTCACGAACATTATTCAATTCAAGATAGGGACGTATTTCATTTTCGTCCAGACTGAACTTTGCTTTCTTTGCTTTCTCAAAATAGTAGCGCCAGTCCCATCCTTCAGGGGTGAAGTTAGCTCCTTCTTTTTTAATTTCAGCCTGAATGTCAGCTAACTCTTCCTTAGCTTTCGCAACTGCAGGAGTCCAGATCTGATTCAGTAAACGATACACATTCTCCTCGTTCTTCGCCATACGGTCTTCCAAAACATAAGAAGCATAATCGGCATATCCCATCAGTTTAGCTTTCTCCAGACGTAAAGTAACCAATTTCTTCACAATTTCATTATTGTCTGTCTCGTTACCATTATTGCCACGATTGATGTATCCCTTAAATATCTTTTCACGCAACTCACGATTATCTGCATATTGCAAAAAAGGCATCACACTCGGATTGTGTAAAGTAAAAAGCCACTCTCCTTCCAGCCCCTCTGACTTAGCTGCTTCGGCTGCAGATGCCACGAGACTTTCCGGCAATCCGGCAAGGTCCTCTTCCTTATCTATAACCAACCGGAAGGCATTGGTTTCTTTCAGCAGATTCTGCCCAAAAGTCAACTGCAACATTGAAATCTCGCTATTCAACTGGCGCAACTTTGCCTGGTCAACAGAATCGAGATTAGCACCTCCACGAACAAATTTCTTGTAAGTCTCTTCCAGTAATTTATTCTGTTCTTTATCTAAACCCAATTGCTCGCGTCGTTCATAAACCTCTTTCACACGAGCAAACAGAGCAGGGTTCAGACTAATATCATCACGGTGTGCCGAAAGCAATGGGGTAAGCTCTTTGTTTAGGGCCTGCATTTCATCGTTCGTATTACAACTGTTCAACCCATAAAATACTGTATTCACCTTATTTAACAACTCTCCACTCTGATCGAATGCAGCAATAGTATTATCAAAATCCGGAACCGAACGTTGATTTACAATAGCATCGATTTCTTTTTTCTGCTCTTCCATCCCTTTCAGGAAAGCCTCTTTGTAATGCTCTACTTTGATCCGGTCGAACGGTGGAACACCAAAAGGAGTTGAATACTCAGCCAGAAAAGGGTTTCCGGCATCGGTGGCTGCTTTCTGTGCACTTGTGCCGCAAGCAGTCATCACGGCAGCCATTCCGGCAGCCATAAGCATCTTCTTCATGTTTTTGTGCGATTTAATATTATAATGTATCAATTCAAATTTGACAAAAATACAAAGATTCGATTAAAATGCCTACTTTTGCCGGTAGAAATGATAAACCCTGATAGAAAATGAACTACGGATTCGTAAAAGTTGCGGCGGCTGTTCCCCGCGTAAAGGTTGCAGATTGCAAATTTAATTCAGAAAGACTGGAGGGTCTTATTGCCATTGCCGAAGGCAAAGGGGTGCAGATCCTTACTTTTCCCGAAATGTGTATTACCGGATATACCTGCGGAGATTTGTTCGCCCAGCAACTTCTGCTTGAACAAGCAGAAATGGCGTTAATGCAGATTCTGAACAATACCCGCCAGTTGGACATCATTTCTATATTGGGTATGCCGGTAGTAGTCAATTCCACGATTATCAATGCCGCAGTCGCTATCCAAAAAGGCAAAATACTGGGAGTAGTACCTAAAACCTATCTACCTAATTATAAAGAGTTTTATGAACAGCGTTGGTTTACATCTGCCTTGCAGGTCTCGGAAACCAGTGTACGTTTGTGTGGACAAATTGTTCCGATGGGCAACAACCTGTTGTTTGAAACAGCAGAAACAACTTTTGGAATAGAAATATGCGAAGACCTTTGGTCTACGGTTCCTCCAAGTTCTTCACTGGCGCTGCAAGGGGCTGAAATCATTTTTAATCTTTCTGCCGACGATGAAGGGATCGGCAAGCATAGCTATCTTTGTTCTCTGATCAGCCAGCAATCCGCACGGTGCCTCTCCGGTTATGTTTTTTCATCCAGTGGTTTCGGCGAATCAACGACGGATGTGGTTTTTGCAGGAAACGGACTCATATACGAAAACGGTGGCCTGCTTGCACGAAGTGAACGGTTCTGCCTGGAAGAACAATTAGTTATCAGCGAAATAGATGTAGAATGTATCCGTGCCGAACGCCGTATTAATACAACTTTTGCTGCCAACAAAGCCAATTGCCCAGGTAAAGAAGCAATCAGAGTCTCTACGGAATATACCAACAGTAAAGATCTGAATCTTACCCGTACATTCAACCCACACCCTTTTGTTCCACAAGGAGCTGAACTCAACAATCGTTGCGAAGAAATCTTCTCCATACAGGTCGCCGGACTGGCACAACGCTTAGTACACACAGGAGCCAAAACAGCTGTAGTGGGAATTTCCGGAGGGCTCGACTCTACACTGGCATTATTAGTATGCGTCAAAACATTCGACAAGCTGGGATTATCCCGTAAAGACATTTTAGGTATAACCATGCCAGGGTTCGGAACGACCGACCGCACTTACCATAACGCCATCGCTTTGATGAACTCGTTGGGGATTTCGATTCGCGAAATCAGTATTAGGGAAGCATGTATCCAGCACTTCAAGGACATCGGACATGACCTCAACGTACATGATGTAACATACGAAAACTCACAAGCGCGCGAACGCACGCAAATCCTGATGGATGTAGCCAACCAAATCTGTGGATTAGTAATCGGGACGGGTGACCTCTCTGAACTTGCATTGGGATGGGCCACATACAACGGTGACCACATGTCGATGTATGGCGTCAATGCAAGCATACCCAAGACACTGGTACAACATCTTGTACAATGGGTAGCTGAAAATGAAGTTGACGGGGAATCTAAAATAACCCTGCTGGACATTGTAGACACTCCTATCAGTCCTGAACTGATACCGGCAGATGAGAATGGAGAAATCAAACAAAAAACGGAAGATCTGGTAGGTCCTTATGAACTCCACGACTTTTTCCTGTACTATTTTCTGCGATTCGGCTTCCGCCCGTCGAAAATATACTTTCTGGCACAAACCGTATTTAACGGAATATACGATGCTGAAACCATCAAAAAATGGCTGCAAACCTTTTTCCGCCGGTTCTTCAATCAACAATTCAAACGTTCGTGTCTGCCCGATGGTCCAAAGGTAGGAAGTGTCTCCATCAGTCCGAGAGGTGACTGGCGTATGCCAAGCGATGCCAGTTCGGCTGCATGGCTGAAAGAAGTATCCGAATTGTAACAATGACGATACCTCTTTTTAATATGATGTCGCGACCTTTGCAACGTCATATTAAAAAGAGGTAAAGTTATGAAAAGACAATTTATTTTAGCATTTGTACTATTTGTATCCAGTATTGCCCTGAACGCTGCAAATTCAGTGCCGGATGATGACAAATCCGACAACAAGAATAAAGCGGAAGTAAGCTCAGTCGTAAAAACAACATGGGAGTTCTACTCTGCCATTAAACAGCCATCGGCAGAAGCACTGGCCAATGTAACTAATTACAAATTCGGACAAGAAGCCGGTTATCTCTATAACCAGTTCATGAATATCTATGTGGTAAGGGAAGAAGTAGTTCCGGGTGATCCTACCCGTCGTACCGTCATTCGGAAACCTACTATCTACAATGCCGTACGTTCTATCGAAAAACAACTGAACAGAGAACTCAAAAGTAACAAAATGGGGCAGGAACAAGTAACTGCCGAATTTACAAATGTACTCAAAATAGCCATCTCTGCTTTCGACTCTGAAACCGAATCATTCGAAGACGCTTTACAACAAAATCGCAAAAATGCAGCCGCCCTTCTTTCCGTTTTCCAAAACGTAAAACTAACCGATATTTAAACTTTTTCAATAGGTAAACTTATACTTGTAGCAAGCCTCGGACAATGGTAAATCTCTTGTCCCAGCATCTGCTATGCCCAAACACTAAATTAGTACATAACTTATGAACAGTAAATTTTATCTGTTTCTTTGTTGTATGTTTTTGTGCACATCACTTGCTTTTGCACAGACAATCAAAGTAACAGGAACAGTAACAGACAAAATGGGACCGGTAATCGGTGCCACAATCATGGTAAAAAACTCAACGAACGGTACGGTCACCGACATAGACGGACGTTACCGTCTCGAGGCCTCCATAGGTGATATCCTGACTTTCTCTTTCGTCGGATACAATACGGTAGAAAAAGAAGTGAAAAGCAATAATCCTATGATCAACGTTGAACTGACAGACGATGTACAGGCTATAGATGAAGTAGTAGTAACTGCTATCGGTATCAAACAACAAAAGAAAAAGATCGGTTACACCACCCAGCAAATCAACAGTGACGTATTGAATGCAACTCCCAGCCTGAATGTCGGTTCTGCACTTTCCGGGCAAGTAGCCGGCTTATTGGTAGCCAATCCGACCGGTATTTTTCAGGCACCAAGTTTCAAATTACGCGGTAATACTCCCTTGATTGTATTAGACGGTGTTCCGGTAGAAACGGACTTTTTCGATATATCGAGTGAAAACATCGAAAGTGTCAACGTGTTGAAAGGTACAGCAGCTTCGGCGTTATATGGTTCACGCGGAAAAAACGGAGCTATCTTAATTACCAGCAAAACAGCCAAGAAAGAAGGGTTGGAAATCAACTTCTCCACCAACAATATGATTACTGCCGGTTTTGCCGTACTACCCGAAACACAGCATCAATATGGTAGTGGTTCGAACGGCAAATACGAATTTTGGGACGGTGCCGACGGTGGTATCTCAGATGGTGATATGACATGGGGTCCCAAACTAAACGTCGGGACCAAAGTAGCCCAATGGAACAGCCCCATCCGAGACAAAGTGACCGGGAAAGAAATTCCTTGGTGGGGAGATGTGAAAGGGACTCAATATGATGACAAATCACGCTACGAACGAGTTCCTATCGACTGGGTATCTCATGATAACCTGAAAGACTTCCTGCAAACAGGATTAGTAACCAACAACAACATCTCTATCGCCTATAAAGGAGAGAAAGCACGCTACTTTGTAACCGGACAGTATGCTTATCAAAAAGGACAGGTACCCTCTACACAAATGCACAGCGGAGGGGTCAACTTCAACTCCACTTTCGATCTTGCTCAAAACCTGCAACTTGACGCCAATCTGGCGTATAACAAGGTGGTTTCTCCAAGCTATCCACGCTATGGATACGGACCTAAAAACCATATGTACACCATTGTTGTATGGATGGGAGACGATGTGAACGGTAAAGAACTCCGTAAACATAAATATGTTCCGGGACAGGAGGGATATCGCCAGGCCAGCTATAACTACGCATGGTACAACAACCCTTATTTTGCCGCCGAAGAGCTTCAGCAGTCGGAAAACCGTGATGTAGTGAACGGTCAGCTACGTCTCAATTATCAACTCCTGCCCAACCTGAACATTCAGGGACGCGCAGCCTTACGTCAGAAGACAATTCTACAGGAAATGAAAGTTCCCAAAACTTACATGAACTATGGTGACTCACGTGAAGGCGACTACAAAGTCTGGAATGACCACCAGACCAATGTGGATGCTGATGTACTGGCTACCTATACACAAGACCTTACTCCCGATATTCTTTTTACACTGAATGCGGGTAGCTCTGTATTTTACCGAAATTACCGTCAAGAGTACCAGTCTACCGACGGTTTGATCGTTCCTTTCGTATACAGTATCAAAAACACCCAAGGACCATCCATTACCGATGCCAACCGGAACGAGAAATCCATCCGCAGTATTTATGGCTCTGTCAACCTCGACCTTTATAAATATGCTTACCTGACCCTGACGGGACGTAATGACTGGTCATCCACTCTCGCAAAAGGCAGCAATTCTTACTTTTATCCTTCCGTAGCAATCAGTACAATGGTGTCTGAATATGTCAAACTACCTACACTCATGGATTATCTTAAAATGTATGGCTCATGGGCAGTCGTTTCTACCGACTTGTCTCCATACCAGATTATATCTACCTACACTAAAGATACCAACTATGGTTCAAACCCATCTATCTCCTATCCCTCGTCTCTGGTGAACTATTACATCAAACCCCAGAAAACGACCTCTTGGGAAGCAGGTTTATCAACTTCTTTTTTCCGGAACCGTCTCTCCTTCGACCTGACATATTATCACACGATTGACGAGAACCAGATCATCGACCTGAACATATCGAATGCTTCGGGTTTCACCAGCCGTAAAGTGAACGGTAATCAATATACCACTAACGGATGGGAAATCATGGCAAACGTACAGGCAATCCAAAATAGAGATTTCCAATGGGAATTTGCCCTGAACTGGAGCAAAAGCGTAAAGAAGCTGACAGAAATATATGGTGGACAAAAAAAATTCGGTGACTTGAAAGTAGGCGACCGTGCCGACGCATTCTACGGTTCACAATGGCAAAAAAGTGCTGATGGAGAACTGATTCTCGATGAAAATGGCATGCCGACCAAAGATGCCTACAAGCAATATCTGGGACATCTGGACCCCAACTTCCGCATGGGTATGCAAAATACGTTCCGTTATAAAGACTTCACCCTGTCTGTCGATCTGGATGGTGCGTACAAAGGAGTTATCTATTCCGTACTGAGCGAAAAGTTATGGTGGGGTGGTAAACATCCGGAGTCTGTTGAATACAGAGATGCACAATACGCAGCCGGACATCCGGTATATGTGCCCAACGGTGTAGTGGTAACCGGAGGTGAACTGAAACGTGACATTGACGGAAATGTCATCTCGGATACTCGTACATACAGACGTAATACAACAGCCGTCGATTGGCAGCAATGGTGTCAGAATTACCCTTATCAGGCTTATGTGTCATCCAAAGAGAATGCGAAGTTTGCCAATGTATTCGACCGTAGTTACATTAAATTGCGCCGGGTAGCCCTGACCTACAACTTCACTAAATTACTTTCAAAACAAAGTCCCGTGAAAGGACTGACTGCCACAGTCTTCGGCAACAATCTTGCTGTATGGAAGAAAGTTCCTTTCGTCGATCCTGACTATACGGGAGACAGCAATGACGGAGGGGCCAACGATCCTACTGCACGCTATATCGGTATGGGAGTCAACATAAAATTCTAAACATGTTATGAAACCAATAAGAATTTATAAAATGAAAAATATATTATTATTTATGGCATCCATATGGATGTGCGTATCCTGCGGAAACCTGGAAAAGATGAATATAGATCCGGACAACGCCACTCAAACCCATCCCAAACTTTTGCTGACACAAATCAGTATGAATGCATTCAAAAGAGGAACCGACGGAATGTATGCCACTAAAAAAGTGATTCAAACTGACGGGGAAAGTGCCGACCAATACTACAAATGGACACGGGGAAGCTTTGGCTACTACGATAACCTGAGAAATGTACAAAAAATGGGTGAAGAAGCCGAACGTGTGAACGCTCCGGTATATACGGCGCTTACCAAATTCTTCCGTGCCTATTACTTCTACGAACTGACCTTACGCTTTGGGGACATTCCTTACAGCCAAGCCTTAAAAGGAGAAAAAGAAGAGATCTATACTCCTGAATACGATACTCAGGAAGATGTTTTCACAGGCATCCTTCAAGAGCTGAAAGAGGCAGATGAAATACTGGCAAATGACGCCTCTGTAATTGATGGTGATATTATTTACAATGGTAATGGCAATCAATGGAGAAAGCTGATCAACTCTTTCCGGTTGAAAGTACTGATGACTCTTTCGAACCATACGACTGTGGGGAATCTTAATATTCCCTCCGAATTCAAGGCCATTGCAACAGGCAGCCCACTAATGGAAAGCCTGACCGACAACGGGCAGCTGGTTTATCTGGATCAACAAGGGAATCGATACCCCCAGTTTAACGCACAATGGTCTGGCTATTACATGGATGATACTTTTATCCAACGAATGCGTGAACGTCGGGATCCACGGCTTTTTATCTTCAGCGCACAAACCAATAAAGGAAAGACTGAAGGAAAGGCCATCGACGATTTCAGCTCTTACGAAGGAGGTGACCCGGCAGCTCCTTACAGTGATGCTATCATTAAAGTAAGTGAAGGAACCATATCACCTATCAATGACCGTTTCCGCACAGACCCTATTGTAGAACCAACCATGTTAATGGGGTATGCAGAACTGCAACAGATTCTCGCCGAAGCTGTCGTACGAGGATGGATCAATGGCAATGCGCAAACATATTATGAGAATGGTATCCGTGCCTCTTTCTCCTTTTATGAAACACATGCCAAAGCCTACGCCTCTTATCTCAATGCCGATGCGGTCAACCGATACTTACAGGAACCTTTGGTCGCCTTCGGCAAAGCTGCCAACGTAGACGAACAGATAGAGCGCATCATTATGCAAAAGTACCTTGTAACCTTCTATCAAGGCAACTGGGATTCTTTCTACGAACAATTGCGCACCGGTTACCCGGACTTCCGCCGGCCTGCCGGAACAGAGATCCCCAAACGTTGGATGTATCCGCAAGGTGAGTACGACAACAATGGAGCTAACGTAGAAGCGGCCATCACACGGCAGTTTGGTACAGGAAATGATAAAATCAATCAAACCACCTGGTGGCAAAAAAAAGACTAACCCAAATTCAAAAAAGTTATAACAATGAAAAAAATAATTCTAAGCAGTGCACTGCTACTGGCAAGCTTATGCGGACAGGCACAACAGGCTCCAGAAAAAATAAACTTCAATAAGAACGGAGAATTCAAGATTGCACAGTTTACCGATATGCACCTGGGACACGACCAGGAAAAAAACATGATTGTAGCAGACATGATAAAAGAAGTACTTGACTCTGAAAAGCCGGATCTTGTGGTTTTCACAGGAGACATTACCACGATGGACGAGGTCAGCCAGGCATGGGAAGCCATAGCCGGCGAACTCGCCACTCGCCGGCTCCCCTGGACTGCCGTCTTGGGTAACCACGATGATGAATATGCAGTAAAACGGGATGAGATTATACGTATCATCCAGCAACAACCTTATTGTATGATAAAAAACATCGCTGAAGGTATTAAGGGAGAAGGTAATCACATTATCCCAATCTATGGTTCGGCAGATAACAAAAAAGTAGCTGCACTGCTCTACTGTCTGGACACGAATGCCTACTCAAAACTCAAAACAGTGAAAGGATATGATTGGATCGGACAATCACAAATCAACTGGTATACCCATGAAAGCCAAAAGTATACCGAGCAGAACGGAGGACAACCTCTGCCCGCATTAGCTTTCCTCCATATTCCATTGCCGGAATATACTCAGGCATGGGAGTCATTTGATACCAAACGATACGGCGACCGCAACGAGAAAGAATGCAGCCCAAACATAAATAGCGGAATGTTTACCCAGATGCTGGAATGCGGTGATGTGATGGGAATTTTTGCCGGTCATGACCATGTGAACGACTACATCGCTACACTTTATAATATCGCTTTGGGGTACGGACGCGCTTCGGGCGGTAAAAACACTTATGGTGACAAAACACCCGGCAGCCGTATGATCGTTCTTAAAGAAGGTAAACGGGAATTCGACACTTGGCTTCGTGAGAAAGAAAATACGGAAAAGCTAAATGTCTGCACCTATCCGGACTCGTTCGTGAAAAAGAAATAGAGATCCTTCTTTTTCAGCTTACACAAAACGTTCTATAAGGAAAGTTACAGAGTTATTCATAAATCCCCCTTTTATAATAAACGTGCATTTATTACAAAAGGGGGATTTATAATTAAAAAAGCAAAGATAATCCTTGATTCTTTACAGTACCCCTTTACTGGATGGCAATTCAAAATGATAAATATCCCGTTTCAATGCCATTTTCAGTGCACGGGCCAAAGCTTTGAAAATGCCTTCTATCTTATGATGTTCATTCTGTCCCTCGGCTTTGACATTCAAATTCATCTTGGCAGCATCGCTCAACGACTTAAAAAAGTGTAGAAACATCTCAGTGGGCATCTCTCCTATTTTTTCACGTTTGAATTCGGCATCCCATACTAACCAAGGACGACCTCCGAAATCAAGGCATACCTGGCAAAGACAATCATCCATGGGTAAAGCATAGCCATAACGTTCAATTCCACGTTTACTGCCCAGCGCCTGATAAATACAATCGCCCAAAGCTATGGCCGTATCCTCTATGGTATGATGCTCGTCTACCTCCAGATCACCCTTCACCCGAATGCTCAGATCCATGCCAGAGTGCTTACCGATCTGCTCAAGCATGTGGTCGAAAAAGCCCAATCCGGTAGAAATTTCACAGGCACCATTACCATCCAAGTTGAGAGCTACCCAAATATCCGTTTCCTTTGTCGTACGATGCACTTCTGCTTTTCGTTCTCCTGCAAAAAGAAATTCAGTTATCCGATCCCAGTCTGTAGTAGCAAGGACACAGTAGGATTCTAACCCCTTTTCTTTCAATAAGTCAGTGTTCTCCTGAAGATAGATAGCACGGCAACCTAAATTTTTGGCAAGTTCGACATCTGTCGGACGGTCACCTATGACAAAACTGCCTTCCAGATCATATTCCGGATTAGAAATGTATTTAGTCAGCATACCGGTACGCGGCTTCCTCGTAGGTGCATGATCTGCCGGCATACTACGGTCTATCAATATATCATCGAACGTAATACCTTCTCCCTCTAAAGTTTTCAGCATCAGATTGTGGGCCGGCCAGAATGTCTCCTCCGGAAAAGAAGAAGTACCCAGTCCATCCTGGTTAGTCACCATAACAAACTCAAAGTCGAGTTTACTATGGATAAAGCCCAGATTACGAAAGACTTTAGGATAAAACTCAAGCTTCTCCAAAGAATCGAGTTGATAGTCGATGGGAGGTTCGATGACAAGGGTGCCATCACGGTCTATAAACAGTACTTTTTTTTTCATTTTTCCTATTGATATTTTTTCAGTGCTCCAATCAGTCTGGCATTCTCAGCCCGTGTACCTACAGTTACGCGAAGGCAATTACCACACAATGAAATGGAATTTCTGTTACGTACAATAATTCCCTCTCCCACCAGATAGTTATAAATCTTCACCGCATCGGTTACACGCGCCAGGAAAAAATTCGCATTCGACGGAAACACCTGTAACACGCAAGGCAGCTCAATAAAAGCTTCTTCCAGATATCCCCTCTCCTCTTTCAACGTTTTTACCCAACGTTCTATCTCGTAATATTTGTGAAGCATCTCTATAGCTTGCTGCTGGGTCAACTGATTCACATTATACGGATATTTAATTTTGTTCAGGATTGCGATAATCCCTTCGGAAGCAAAGGCCATTCCCAAACGAATGGCTGCGCACCCAAATGCCTTGGAAAAGGTCTGTAAAACAACCAGATTCGGATATTTATCCAACTCGGATAAGAATGACGGTTGGTCAGAGAAGTCATTGTAAGCTTCATCCAAAATAACCAATCCTTCGAATCCGCCAATGACCTTTACTATCTCAGAACGAAGCAGATCGTTTCCCGTGGGATTATTAGGAGAACAAATAAAAATCATCTTTGTCCGTTCATCCGCCGCCGCCAACAACTCTTCAGCCGAAAACTGGAAATCATCGTGGAGTAACACTTTGCGATATTCCACATCATTGACATCGGCACAAACCTGATACATGCCGTATGTAGGATCAATGGCTACTACGTTATCTTCACCCGGTTCACAGAAAGCACGGAATACCAGGTCGATAGCTTCATCACTGCCATTCCCGAGAAATATATGGGCGGGAGGTACTTTTTTGATTTTGGATAACTCCGATTTCAGATCCCGCTGCATCGGATCGGGATAACGATTGTGCGGTAAGTTATAGGGATTCTCGTTAGCATCCAAAAAGACGGATGCAGCCGCTCCGTTATATTCGTCACGAGCCGAAGAATAAGGTTTTAGCCTCCAGATATTCGACCGGGTTAATTCTTGCAATGTTCTCATTTTCTTATCTCCTTTAATCTAACGGTTACTGCATTTTTGTGTGCATCCAAATGTTCATTTGCAGCCATTACTTCGATAGCCGGACCAATAGCAGCCATTCCATCAGGAAGTATCTCCTGAAAGGTAATTTTACGGATGAAACTGTCGAGACTTACCCCACTATAAGCTTTGGCATAACCATTCGTTGGCAGGGTATGATTAGTTCCCGAAGCATAATCACCTGCACTTTCGGGAGAGAAGGCTCCCAAGAATACAGAACCGGCATTAATGATCCGTCCGGATACTTCCATGTAATTCTTAGTCTCAATAATCAGATGTTCTGGCGCATAAGCATTAGTCAATTCCAGCGCCTCATCCATATCCTTCACTAATATCAACTTACTGTTGGCCAAAGATTTCTCGGCAATGTCGCGACGGTTCAGATAGCCCAACTGTCGCTCAACTTCATATACGACTTCCGTTTGCAATTTTTCAGACGTCGTAATCAACACAGCCTGACTATCCACTCCATGTTCCGCCTGAGACAGAAGATCAGCGGCAACAAACACTGGATTAGCAGATTCGTCAGCCAGCACTTCTACTTCTGAAGGTCCGGCCGGCATATCAATGGCTACATCCCTCAAGCTGACAAGTTGTTTGGCTGCTGTAACATACTGGTTTCCCGGACCAAATATCTTATAAACCTTAGGAATACTCTCTGTTCCGTATGCCATGGAAGCAATGGCCTGTACTCCACCCGCCTTAAATATTTTGCTGACTCCGGCCAGATGGGCAGCAAAAAGGATTGCCGGATGCACTTTCCCATTTTTGTCAGGTGGTGTGCAAAGTACGATCTCTTTGCAGCCGGCAATCTTGGCAGGAATTGCAAGCATAAGCACGGTAGAGAATAAAGGGGCCGTTCCTCCGGGGATATATAAGCCGACCTTTTCAATGGCTACTGCCTTCTGCCAACAAGTAACCCCTTCCATAGTATCTACCTTTTTTCCCTCAAAACGCTGTGCAGCATGGAAAGCTTCAATATTGCGTTTAGCCAGATAAATGGCAGCTTTCAATTCTATAGGAACCTCTTTTTCAGCTTCTTCAATCTCTTCGAGTGTAACGGCCAGTGAAGTGAGTTCGGCTTTATCAAACATAGCTTCATACTCCATCACCGTCCGGTCTCCACCAACTCTTACACGATTAATAATATCACGTACAGTATCAAAAAGGCTTTCTGTGTTGAGTACGGGCCGCTTCAGAATTTCATCCCACTGCGATCTATCGGGGTATTTAATCAGTTTCATTATTTTTCTAATTAAAAGTTCAACAAACAGACTCGCCTAAATAATCATCTTTTCAATAGGCAATACTAAAATTCCCTCTGCTCCCAGTGCTTTCAGTTTACCTATAATCTCCCAAAATCGTTTTTCATCAAGTACTGTATGCACAGAGCACCAGCCTTCCTGTGCCAATGGCATTACGGTAGGACTCTTCATCCCCGGCAATACGGCAATAATATCGTCCAGCTTATCTTTAGGTGCATTCATCAATACATATTTTTTATCTTCGGCTGTTTTCACGGCATCCATACGGAAAAGCAATTCGTCCAATACCTCTTTCTTCTCTTTACTCATATTCTTATTGCCTATCAGCAGAGCTTCCGACTTCATCACAACCTCCACTTCTTTCAGACGATTGCTGACCAACGTAGAACCGGAACTGACAATATCAAAAATGGCATCCGCCAGTCCGATGCCTGGAGCAACCTCTACAGATCCGGTAATGACATGAACCTCGGCTTTAACTCCATTACTTTTCATGAAATTATCCAGAATTCCCGGATATGAAGTAGCAATTTTCTTTCCATTAAACCAACTTAGACCGGGATATTCAATATCTTTGGGCATAGCCAGAGATAAACGACATTTGCTGAATCCAAGACGCTTAATAATTTCTGCGTCTTCTTGTTTTTCTACGAATTCATTTTCTCCCACTATACCAAGATCAGCAACTCCCGTAGCCACAGATTGTGGAATATCGTCATCACGGAGGAAAAGCACCTCAATTGGAAAATTGGACGACTGTACGAGTAAAGTACGTTTAGTTGTGCTCAGTTTGATGTCTGATTCTTCAAGAAGGGCCATAGTTTCTTCAAAAAGGCGCCCCTTGGCTTGTACTGCGATTCTTAACATAATTACAATATCTTAATTTACAATTTAAATTCAATATCCGGAAAATAAAAAAGGCCCACCTTATCGGTAAGCCTCGTATTCTATCATATATATACACAATATCATCCTGCCCACCGAGTTATTCGATCGAGTAATGATGATGGCGATGTGTAATAGTAATGTTCATATCTTCATTCTTTATGCGACAAAAATAAACTATTAGTTCCGAATCACCAAACAATTATCAGAAAAACTTCCGTTTTTCTTTCAAATCAAAGGGAGTATCTCTTCATCTTCTACTCCACATGATAAAAAGTGCATCTCTTCTTTAGCTTTTTCCTTCGGAAAAGTGAAATAAGTGCAGATCGCTTCCGTACACAATTCTCCATTTTTGTTATAAAGACGTGCCTCTATCAGTACAATATTGCGTTTCACCTCTTTAATATGTGCCTTGAGTACTACATGCGAATCATTAGTATTGATCGACTTACGATAGCGAGTTTCCATTTTCGATGTCACTCCTGTCGTCTGTAACTTCCGGAGAACCACCCAGGCACAGATTTCATCGAGAAGTACCGCCTGAATGCCTCCATGCAACGTATCAATCCATCCTTGGTATTCGGGACGCGGACGCCAGATACTTATCACTTCATCATCCTCTTCATAAAATTCCATTTTCACACCGGCTTCATTGTTGGGAGCACAACCAAAGCAATTATATCCTTCCATTCCCTTCCAAGGATTAATAATCTTTTTCATACTTTCCTATTTTAAATTGCTCAAAGATATAAATCTTTTTGTAAAATGCACAATTCTCGCTACCAGAACTTTATCTATCATTCATTTGTTATACGAATATTCTATTGAAGAAAGGAAAAATATGAAAACAGTAGTAGACAAAGCCTCCTCCAGAGGTTATTTCAATCATGGCTGGCTTAAAACCTACCATACATTTAGCTTTGCAAACTATTACAACCCATCGAGAATGCATTTTGGCGCATTGAGGGTGCTGAATGATGACAGTGTAGCTCCATCAATGGGATTTGATACACATCCTCACCAGAATATGGAAGTGATTTCTATTCCCTTGAAAGGTTATCTGAGACATGGTGACAGTGTAAAAAACACCCAAACCATCACTCCCGGCGATATCCAAGTAATGAGTACGGGTAAAGGTATCTTTCACAGCGAATATAATGGCAGCGATAAAGAACAGTTAGAATTCCTACAAATATGGATATTTCCGAGAATCGAGAATACAGAACCGGAATATAACAACTACGATATCCGCCCCTTACTGAAAAGAAACGAACCGGTCTTGATTATCTCGCCTGACGGTAAGGTACCTGCTTCCATCAAACAAGATGCCTGGTTTTCCATGGGAACATTTGATGCCGGAAAAAGCTTTGAATACAAATTGCACCAAGAAGGCAACGGAGTTTATATCTTCATCATCGAAGGGGATGTGAAGGTTGCAGATAATCTGTTATCAAAGCGTGACGGTATCGGACTCTGGGATACGAAGAACTTTAAAGTGGAGGTAATCCAAGAAGCAACTTTATTGTTAATGGAAGTACCAATGCGATAAAGCAATAATAAAACATAAGAAAGGCTACCCCGCTTTATGCGAAGGCAGCCTTTCTTTTCATTTATTGAACACATTATTTATTTTTCTTTCCGGTAGTTCTCAAGTCCGGTCTGCAAGAAGTCTATATACTTGGATATATCTTCATCATAAGCATATGACTTGTTCAGCGGCTTACCTTCATTATCAATCAGAACATAAAAAGGCTGGGCATTGGCACCAAATTTCACACGCTGCAGATAACTCCACTTATCACCTACCGTACGCAGAGTACGTTCTGTTCCATTCTCTGTAATCTTCACCGGTTCGGTAAGTGGAGTCTTGTTATCAACATAAAGGGTAATCAATACATAATCATTATTGATAATGCTACTTACCTTCGGATCAGTCCATACGGCAAGCTCCATCTTACGACAGTTCACACAACCATATCCTGTAAAATCGAGCATCACCGGTTTGTTATGCTGGCGGGCATATTCCATACCCAAGTCATAATCGTCGAACTTAGCATGTACCTCATTGGTATAAAGATTAAAGTCCTGAGTCTTCATAGGTGGTGCAAACGCACTGACAGCCTTCAAAGGTGCTCCCCACAGGCCCGGAATCATATAAATGGCAAAAGCCAAAGAGATCAGTGCCATGAAAAAACGAGGAACGCTCACTTTCGTATCATCGTCATCGTGTGGAAACTTGATCTTGCCTAACAGATAAAAACCAAGCAAAGCAAAAATCACAATCCACAAAGCAAGGAAAGTTTCACGATCCAGAATTCTCCATCCATATGCCAAATCGGCAACAGACAGGAATTTTAGAGCAAAAGCCAATTCCAAAAAGCCCAATGTTACTTTAATCACATTCATCCAGCCTCCTGACTTAGGCATTGATTTCAGCCAAGACGGGAATAAGGCGAATAAAGTGAACGGCAGAGCCAGCGCAATGGCAAAACCGAGCATACCAATCGCAGGAGCAACTACGCTGCCGGTAGTAGAAACCTGTACTAACAGGAATCCGATAATAGGGCCTGTACAAGAGAAAGATACAAGCGATAATGTAAATGCCATCAAGAAAATACTCAGTAATCCGCTGGTAGCTTCTGCTTTACTATCTACAGCCGTACTCCATTTTGCAGGAAGTGTCAGTTCGAAAGCTCCAAAGAAAGAGGCGGCAAATACGATCAACATCAGACAGAACAGAATATTGAAGACCGCATTGGTAGAAAGAGCATTCAACGCACTGGCACCGAATATCAAAGTAATGGCAAGTCCCAATGCCACATAGATCACAACGATAGATGCACCATAAGTCCATGCATCACGGATACCTTTCTTTTTATCTTTGCTCCTTTTTAAAAAGAAGCTTACCGTCATCGGTATAATAGGCCATACACAAGGAGTAAACAAGGCCAGCAAACCTCCCAGGAATCCTGTAATAAAGATATAGATCCAGGACATATCTTCCTGAGAATTTGCTTCTCCGAACTTCTTCAAATCATTAATAACCGGCTTCCATAAATCAATGCTGCCTACAGCAGAAGTTACAGCAGTAGCTACCGGTTCTATAATACTATCAGAAACTGATGCGACAGGCTCTTCAACCGGTGCTGCAGGAGTCTCTTTTACCGAAGCTGCAGAAGTCGCAACCGCCTTACCCGAAAGTTTGAAAGGGACTTGTGTAGGAGGCAGGCAATTCTCATCGTTACAAGCTCCGTACTCCAGATAACCTTCAATCGAATAATCACTGCCGGTAAACTTTATCTTTTGTACGAACTGGGCCGTCTTTTCAAAATAACGCACTTTCATTTCGAACAGTTTGTCAAAGCTCGAAACTTCTTTTCCCCTCGGGGCCAATTTACCAACCACTTCGGCACCTGATATCTTCTCTACATTAAAAGTTGCAGAGATAGGGCCGCCATCACCCAGATCGGTAGAATATACGTGCCAACCGGCATCAATCGTACCAGTAAAAACGATTTCCGCTTCAGCTCCCGACAGGGTTTTCAGCTCTGTTTTAAACTTTACAGGCTCTTGTATCTGCGCCTGTGCCGTAAACACAACCAGCAGTAAAAGCAGAAAAGAGGATAATTTCTTCATTCTTTAAATTGTTTATGATGTTTCTAAAAATATAACAGCTATCCAAATTTCCGGGTTTGAGTTTTCGGCAAATCTTAAATAGCTATCATTTTTTATAACTAAAATTCATAATCTACACACGCCCGGCTCTCTTTCGTTTCCGCCAGAATTTTACCGGCAGCCACATGTTCGGGATGGGTAGCGTAGAACTTTACATCATCCAGATTATCAAATTCACTATACAACGCAATATTCCAAGTTTCCCCCGGGTTCATATTCAGCCCCACCTCAATCTTACGGATCACAGAGATTTTAGCAGGCAATGCTTCGATAGCCTCTTTAAAACTATTCATCACAACGAGTTTCTTTTCTACAGAAACATCGTCTCTTAACTTAAATAATACAATGTGTTTTACCATTACGTTGTTATTTTAATTATTTGTTTTTATATTTGTCAGCCAAAGTTGTTTTTTACAGTTGCAAAATTACTCTATTTGTTTCAAATATACACTATAAAAGGATGTTAATAATAGGAATAGCAGGCGGAACAGGCTCAGGAAAGACCACCGTCGTACGGAAAATCATTGAGAGTCTGCCGGCTGGCGAAGTAGTATTACTGCCACAGGATTCATACTATAAAGACAGCAGTCATGTGCCGGTGGAGGAACGGCAGAACATCAATTTTGATCATCCGGACGCTTTTGAGTGGAGCCTTTTGTCTAAACATGTTTCCATGCTGAAAGAAGGCAAGTGCATTGAGCAGCCCACCTATTCCTATCTGACCTGTACCCGTCAGCCCGAAACAATACATATTAAGCCACGTGAAGTTGTCATTATCGAAGGTATCCTGGCCCTATGCGACAAAAAACTGCGTAATATGATGGACCTGAAAATATTCGTCGATGCCGATCCGGATGAACGGCTGATACGCGTCATCCAACGTGATGTAGTGGAACGGGGCCGTACGGCAGAAGCTGTAATGGAGCGATACACACGCGTCCTGAAACCCATGCATTTGCAGTTCATCGAACCTTGTAAGCGTTATGCCGACCTGATTGTCCCTGAAGGGGGAAGCAATCAAGTAGCTATCGATATATTGACCATGTACATCAAAAAACACATCGGTTAGTCATGAAACGGCACCTCGTAGTTTACTCTCTCTTTTTCCTGCTCTTCTGTATACTGTCCTGCCGTAATAAGCAGGTAATCATTACAGAAGATACTTCTGCACACGATCTGGAGCAAATCAAAGATAGTGGCGAACTCGTCGTTCTCACTCTTTACAGTTCAACATCTTATTTCATTTACCGTGGGCAAGACATGGGTTTCCAGTATGAGCTCAGTGAACAATTCGCTAAAAATTTAGGCGTAAAATTACGCATAGAGGTTGCCAAGAATGTACCGGAATTAATCCGGAAATTGCTGAATGGTGAAGGAGATCTTATCGCATATAATATTCCAATTACCAAAGAATTAAAAGACAGTCTGATTTATTGCGGTGAAGAAGTGATCACCCACCAGGTGATTGTTCAACGAAACACCGGAAAAATAAAACCACTGAAGGATGTAACCGAATTGATCGGCAAAGATATATACGTGAAACCTGGCAAATATTACGAGCGGTTGGTCAATCTGGATAAAGAGCTTGGCGGAGGTATTCATATTCATAAAGTAACCAATGACAGCATTACCGCTGAAGATCTGATAACTCAGGTTGCACAAGGTAAAATCCCCTATACAGTTGCGGATAATGATGTAGCCAAACTGAATGCTACTTATTATCCCAATCTGAATACCGGCCTTTCTATCAGTTTTGACCAACGGGCTGCATGGGCAGTGCGTAAAGATTGCCCGCAACTGGCAGAAGCAGCAAACAAATGGCATAAAGAAAATATGACCTCACCTGCGTATACAGCCAGTATGAAAAGATATTTCGAAATCAGCAAGGCAATGCCCCACTCTCCCATCTTGTCCTTAAAAGAAGGCAAAATCTCTCACTACGATAACTTATTCAAAAAATACGCCAAAGAGATTGGCTGGGACTGGCGCCTGCTGGCATCTTTAGCTTATACAGAATCCAATTTCGATACTACTGCCGTATCATGGGCGGGAGCAAAGGGATTGATGCAATTAATGCCTGCTACCGCACGTGCAATGGGAGTCCCACCGGGAAAAGAACAAAATCCGGAAGAAAGTATCAAAGCTGCCGTAAAATATATTGCAGCCACAGACCGTAGTCTGAGTATAGTTCCGGATAAACAGGAGCGGATTAAATTTATCCTCGCTTCATATAATGCCGGATTGGGACATATTTTTGACGCTATTGCACTGGCAGATAAATATGGCAAAAATAAAACGGTATGGACCGATAATGTAGAAAATTACATCCTACTGAAAAGCAATGAAGAGTACTTCACCGATCCGGTGTGTAAAAACGGATATTTTCGTGGAATAGAAACATATAATTTTGTGAGAGATATCAATTCGAGGTACGAATCGTACAAGAAAAAAATAAAAAGCTGAAATGCTTCTAAAGTCTGCAATCAAAAAAATTGCAGACTCTTGACAACGCATTTTTATTTTTTTCCTTTTCCTGTCAGCAAACTTATAATGATAACAGCTGCCACTGACAATGGTAATGCAAACAATATAGGATCTATCATCGGAAAAGGATAGGTTTCAATCAACACATCCTTACCGAAAAGCCATCTGCATACCCCCATAGCTGCCGCTTCTTTCTGATGAAGAAAGGCTAAAGCAAATAAACTTCCTATAGTTCCTATCCAAAGGCTTGCCATCACTCCCTGCCGAGTAGCGCGTTTCCAATATAAGGCACAAAAATATGCAGGAAGGAAAGCTGCTGCACAGATACCCATAAAAATAGAAGTTCCACGGGCAATAATATCATTAGGCAACATATAACAAATGATATAACTCACTAATATTGAGAACAGCACTCCCAGACGAATTACATTAGTCAGTTTGCCACGTGAACGAGGCTTGTAAGTACCATAAATATCAGAACCGACCGAGGCACCCATCGTATGGAACTGTGAACTCAGTGTAGACATACTGGCAGAAAGAATGCAAAGCATGAAAAGTGCGGCAAACCAGTCCGGCATTGCTTTATTTATAAAGTATGGAATAATTTTATCCATATCTTTGACTGCTTCTGTAGCCACTACACCTTCGGTTTTAAGAAAGAAAAGATTACTTAGTGCCCCTGCATGATAAATAGCACCTACGGTGATAATCAGGAAAAAACATCCGATAAAGACTCCCCGGTTCAGTTGTTTACTACTCTCTACAGTCATAAAACGAACCACCAGTTGAGGTTGAGCAAGACAACCGATCCCAACTCCCAGAATCAAAGAAGTGACCAATGTATACCATTGAGGTGAACCGGTAACAGGCATGGCAGTCCATCCCTGATGTCCTAACGCCTTGAATTTCTCCGGAACCAAAGGAGCAATATCTGTCAGCGCCTGATTAGCTTCCGTAAAGCCCATATCCAGTACCCGATACAATGAAAAAAGCAAGAACAGCATACAGCCAAACATAATAACCGCCTGCAAAGCATCCGTATACATCACCCCCTTCATACCTCCAGCTATCACATAGGCTGCTATCACCAGGGTGAATATCAAAAGCGAGACATTAAAATCAATCTGAAAAATCTGTTCGATAAAAACTGCTCCTCCCTTCATTACCACTGCCGCATACAAAGGCATTCCAAGAAAAATAACTGCGGCCACAAACACCTGTATCCCCCGTGAACGATAATGCCTGCCCAACAATTGTGGAAATGTACTGACATTCAGTCTGGCTCCCATCCTGCGTGTCCGGAGGCCGAAAAAGATAAACGCAATCACCACCCCGATAAACATATTCAGAAAACAAAGCCACTGAATACCCATACCGAAGGCAGCAGCCACCCCACCAAAACCGACAATGGCAGAAGCAGATATGAAAGTAGCACCATAAGAAAGTGCCATGACAAATGGATTCATCTGTCGTCCCCCTACCAGATAATCACTGGCGGAAGTTGTCTTTTTATAACCTAAAAAACCAAGATAAGCCAATGATAGCAGATAAGCTATCACAATCAGTCCAAGTGTAAATGTATTCATCGTGTTTTATCTTTTTCGTCGTCTTTATTCCAATATTTAAGACCAAACCAGGCAGCAAAAAGCACACATACTACCGAAAGCAGATATGGCAAAATGATAAGAGAGTCGCTTATTCCAAACATTCTTGTATTAGATTTCGATTAATATTGGTGCAAATGTAAGGAATTTATTGAAATGAAAAAACAAAAGGCAGAATTTATAAAAAAAGAAAAGGAACAAAAATAAAAAAGCCGCCTCTTTTTATCAGGGCAGCTTTCAGAAAAATCAATTTACGGTTTAATATTTCTCGTAATGAACCTTCTTCTCATCGTATTTCTGCTTAGGTTCCTGCAGAGCAGCCGGATACCCGAAAGGAATCACACATAAGGGCACTATGTTTCCCGGAAGCTCCGTATACTTGCGGACAACCCGGATGCGGTCTTCATAAGGATAAGCAGCTGTCCATACTGCACCCAATCCCTGAGCCTCAGCAGCTAACAGAATATTCTGCGCAGCAGCCGAACAATCCAGATACCAATAAGAAGAACGGGCTACATCACCACATACAACAATGGCATAACGAGCCTGAGTCAACATCTTTGCATAAGGCAATGCAGAAGCCATAGAATCGAGAGCAACCCGATCAGTGACCAGCACAAACTCCCAGGGACGAAGGTCTTTTCCTGACGGAGCAGCCATACCGGCACATAACATCAAGTCTATTTTCTCTTTCTCTACTTCCTTATCCAGATAAGCACGTACACTCTTACGCGCAAAAATATTATCCAAAGCAGCATTGGATGTTGACGGGACTTCTTTTGGGGAAGAAGATGAACAAGCAGTGAATGAAATCATCCAAAGCAATCCAATCGCCCATGCATAAATCACTTTCTTTGTTCCCATAGATTCTTTTTTATCAAAATAGTTTCAACCTTTTTTCTTGAGCTTCTTTCAATGAAACAGTTTCCCGCTTCATCAGACCACTCTTATCACGGAGTACCTGATATTCACCAGACAGCTCCTGCGCCAGTTCTTCTTTCAATTTCGGACTCATCAACCGGGCAGCGACACCGGCATTCTGTGAAGCATCTTTCAGATGAACCACCGGTGCATGATATACCGGAGCGATCTTCAGCGCAGTATGTAGTTTGGATGTGGTTGCTCCACCTATTAATAATGGAATATCCAGTCCGGCTTTCTCCAACTCCATAGCCACATGCACCATCTCCTCCAACGAAGGAGTAATCAATCCACTAAGGCCTATCATATCTACCTTTTCCTCTATGGCTTTTTGAACAATCGATTCAGCCGGCACCATCACTCCCAGGTCAATGATATCATAGCCGTTACAAGCCATCACAACCGAAACAATATTTTTACCGATATCATGCACATCTCCCTTCACTGTAGCCAACAGAACCTTTCCGGCAGAAGAGGTTCCTTCCACCTTTTCCGACTCTATGACCGGTTGTAAGATTGCAACGGCTTTCTTCATCGTACGGGCTGTTTTCACCACTTGCGGAAGGAACATTTTACCTTCACCGAACAACTCGCCTACATGATTCATTCCATCCATCAACGGTCCCTCAATCACATCTACCGCCTTATCATATTGGGGCAAGGCTTCTGCAAGATCTTCTTCCAGAAAATCTCCGATCCCCTTTACCAAAGCATATTGCAACCGTTCTTCTACCGTCCCGTCCCGCCACGCATCATGCTTCACCGGTTGTCCTGCTGAAGTATTACCTGCCGAAGCCTCCTTCAATTTATCAGCCAGTTCAATCAGTCGTTCGGCAGCATCAGGACGCCGGTTCAATACCACATCCTCTATTCTATCAAGCACATCCGCCGGAATATCCGTATACAGCACAGAAGTACCAGGGTTTACAATCCCCATATCCATACCTTTCTGAATGGCATGGTAAAGGAATACGGCATGCATAGCTTCACGAATATAATTATTTCCACGGAATGAGAACGATAAGTTACTTACTCCTCCGCTGATATGTGCTCCGGGAAGATTCTTTTTAATCCAGGCAGTTGCTTCTATAAAGTCTACCGCATAATTATTATGTTCCTCAATACCTGTTGCTACAGCCAGCACGTTCGGATCGAAAATGATATCGTGCGGGTTAAACCCAATCTTATCTACAAGTAAACGATAAGCACGTTCACAAACTTCTATTTTACGGGCAGCCGTATCAGCCTGTCCTTTTTCGTCAAAAGCCATCACTACTACAGCCGCGCCATACTGGCGAACTGTTTGAGCGTGTTCAAGGAATTTTTCCTCTCCTTCTTTCAACGAAATGGAATTCACAATTGATTTTCCCTGGAGACACTTCAAGCCGGCCTCGATAACCTCCCATTTTGAAGAATCGATCATCACAGGGACACGAGCTATTTCAGGTTCCGAAGCCACCAGATTCAGGAAAGTTGTCATCTCTTCTTTCGCATCCAGCAGTCCGTCATCCATATTGACATCGATAATCAGCGCCCCGTCTTCCACCTGCTGCCGGGCTATAGACAATGCTTCATCGTATTTCTTTTCATTTATAAGACGGAGGAACTTACGGGAACCCGCTACATTGCAACGTTCACCAACGTTGACAAAATTAATTTCAGGCTTTACTTCCAGCAGTTCCAATCCCGAAAGCCACATACAATCCGGCCTACGAGCCGGAACATGCGGTTTGGCACCGGCAATCAACGCGGGATATTCGGCAATATAAGCATCGGTAGTACCACAGCATCCGCCAATGATATTAATCAAACCTTCATGGATATATTCTTTTACTTCATGTGCCATATCCGCCGGGGTCTGGTCATATTTTCCCAGACTGTTAGGCAAACCTGCATTCGGATATGCACTGATATAGTAAGGAGCACGTGCGGCCAGTTGCTCCAAAAACGGCTTCAATTGCTTTGCACCAAATGAACAGTTCAGACCGACAGAAAAAATATCGGCATGTTGTACCGAAGCCAGAAAAGCTTCCAGTGTCTGGCCGGAAAGGGTACGCCCCCCTGTATCAGAAACCGTCACCGACAACATAACCGGTACTTTAAGCCCGGTTGCCTGCATAGCACGCTCCGCTGCCAGAATAGCAGCTTTTGCATTCAGCGTATCAAAAATAGTTTCTATCAACAAAGCATCTACCCCACTTTCAAGCATCGCTTCCATTTGCTGTTGATAAGCATCGGCCATTTCATCATAAGTCACGGCACGATAGGCCGGATTATTCACATCCGGAGACATGGAACATGTTTTATTGGTAGGACCAACCGAACCGGCCACAAAACGAGGTTTATCGGGATTGAGTGCCGTATATTCATCGGCTACTTCTCGTGCCAGCTTCACGGCCGTCTGATTGATTTCACGCACATACTCCTGTACATGATAATCGGCCATAGAAATTGTGGTGGAACTAAATGTATTCGTCTCAATGATATCGGCACCGGCTTCCAGATATTTACGGTGTATATCCTGAACCACGTCAGGGCGTGTGAGACAAAGTAAATCATTATTCCCTTTCAGTTGACCGGGAATATGCGCAAAGCGCTCACTGCGGAAATCCTCTTCTCTAAGATTATATTGCTGAATCATAGTACCCATAGCGCCATCCAATATAAGGATACGTTCGGGTACCAGCTGTTGAATAGTTCTTTTCATTGCTAAAGGTACAAACCTATCATCGTTTAAACATTCTGTCCATATCGCGGCGGTCGTCTTTTTCTTTCAAAGCCTCCCGCTTGTCATATTGCTTTTTACCTTTTGCCAAAGCCACAACTACTTTGGCCAGACCTCTTTCATTAATAAACAAACGAACCGGGACAATGGTAAATCCGGCGTCTTTCGTCCCTCGTTCCAACTTATTCAGCTCCTTTTTGCTCAATAACAATTTACGGTCACGTCGGGCCGCATGGTTATTATACGAACCATAAAAATATTCGGCAATGTGCATGTTCTTCACCCACAATTCACCTTTCGCAAAATAACAAAACGTATCTACAAGACTTGCTTTTCCCAAACGGATGGACTTAATCTCCGTTCCTGTCAGCACAATACCTGCTGTATAAGTATCGATCAACTCATAGTCGAAAGTAGCACGTTTATTCTTTATATTTATAGGAGCCAGTTTCATTTTATCTTCTTAATTTAATATAGCTGTTAGCTTGTTGAACACAACTTGTATTACCGCCGGACATAGTATTAACAAAATCGACGAGAAAATGGTGTAACGCAACCGATTCTTTTCTTCCACCAGCATCACGACTCTTGCTCCTTCCCATACCACATAAACGATATAAAACTGGAGCAACCAACCGATAATACTGAAATCCGGAAGCAATCCGGTCACTATATGCAACAAAAAGGTGACAACTAATGCATAGCCTGCAAACTGCTGTGCCAAAGGGATATCATTGGACATGCCAAACATTTTTATCCCCATCTGATTGATGGCATAAGCTGCCAGAAAATAGCCTCCGAACAAAGCTACCGCCACTGCACAACACTGCGTCATGGCCAATTGAAAACTTTGCGGTCCTCCCCATCCATTGGTCCACAAAGCACCAATGAATACGGATAAACCGCATAAACCAATCATAGGATAGACAAAAACAGTAAGAACTGCCCGTCTATCCTCTAAACGAATTTCCTCCCAGGCCTTGGCCGGAGAGGAAATCAATGACATTGCTATTTGAAATAATGCTTTGTAATTCAAATTATTTAGCGGTTTTATATTCTATTTCATACGCCTTCTCTGTAGTAGAAGAATCTTCTATTTTATTGTTGTATTCATTCTGCTGTGCCACCACAATAATTTTGGCTGGTTTATCTTGTCCACTCTTCTGCTTATATTCTCTCAAAAATTCAGTGATATCATAAGCTTTAAAGCTGGAAGTACGTGTCGCACGTTCTACTATAGCAGTAGTTTCATCATTAACAGCATAACGCAAATGGAGTTTCAGTTCTGTAGCACCTGAAGTAATATCATCTGTATAGCAAACCAGAGTAAAAGAATGTTTAGCGAGTTCATTCTTAATATCTTCCGGAGTACTTACATTTTTCACACGGTAAAGTACCGGCAATACAATTGTATTTTCACTAAACTGGAATGGAGCTACCGTTGAATATCCTGATGCAAAACTCAATGAACCAATTGGTGCATTAGTAGTCACATCTCCCGAACCACCGACAGCCGTAGTAGTAACTGCAGGAGCATCGATTCCAGTCGGATCTGCTAAAAGTGTAACCTTAATCTGTTTAGGATTTGTCGAGAGGTCCTGACCTTCATCAACCTGACAATAAATATAGGCCATTCTTGCACTCAAAGTAACAGGAACTGTGTTAGTGGGGATAAGTTCCGTACCGGCGGCATCTGTAAACGTAACATAACCCATTCTATCATTAACTTTCACCACACCAGCCCACTGCTGAGGACCGTTTTCTCCGGAATCCATACATGAAGTAAACATAGTACCCATCAACAGGGTTAAGGCCAACACCATTAATTTCAATTGTTTCATAAATCTATTTTTTAGAGTTTGCAAAGATATAAATTCTAATTCACAATAAGTAAATGCAGAGACTTAAAAAATACTGCATCCATCACTTAACTATTTTTGCAAACAACTCCAAATGATCGTCTACATAGCTTGCTACCAGTGCTGTAACCTCCTCCTCAATATCCAGATATTCTTCTTCAAGATCATCAAAGGCCTCGTATTGCTCGTACATCGCCATAAATTCATCCTCCGTACGCTCTTTCTCCAGATCCTGGCGATGGGCATCGTATATCTTCTTAGCTTTATAAACCAACTTCGAGAAATCCTCGGCTCCCCACAAACGCATCACTTTTGCAAAAGGATTATCAAAGATATAACCTCCATACCCATTCTGAATCAATTGACAAAAACCACCAAACATGACTTCATCCCGAAAAATCTGATAGGCCAACAAAGAGTGCTGCTCTCCTGTCAATAGTGGCATTGTTTCGGCAGTAAGCTCCCCGCCAATCACTTCTTTATACTTATCTGTAAACACCTGGATAAATTCATCCATTCCCTCGCCCGCAGCTTTTTGCAAGGAGGCATCCGTAACTTCTATCATTTCCACTATATATAATAAGGTAAATTCTACATTTATAAATATCAGGAAACAAAAATACGGAAATATATGGTTCAGAAAGGCTTTTTGAAGAGTTTTTTAGAAACTGTCCTATTTTTAAAGCCCATAATTAAAAATTCCCCAATCGCTTTGGAATATATCTCCTGAGTTCTTCAATGGTTCTCTTACGGGATAATTCTTCATCTTAGCGGCTGAGATGAAGCTTTATTACTTTCTCAAATAAGGTTATTTTCAATGATGCAACGACATACCAAGATATACGCCTATACAGTAGGGTATCAACCAAATGCACCACACAACAATACTGAAACGATTGAAATGTTCTTTAGCCTTTTCACTCCCTTTTACATACGTCCAGATAGCCCACATAGCGTGAACAAACATCAACAAGATAGCGATAATGCCGGTCACAGTATGTATTTCATCATGCAGGTGTGTGAGTCGCGCAATATTCTCCATTAAAGCTGTTCCCACAGAATCGGCCAATAGCCCCAATAAGAAAAAGACCAGATGCCAAAATTTCAGTTTCTCCTGCAACCGCTCTCCCCACACTCCTATTGTGTAAAACACCAATGCAGAAGTTATCACACAAATGGCTGCTATTAAATAATGTATATCTACTTCATTCAAATTCATAACCGATCAATTTTTCTCAAAAGAAACAAAGAATCAGAGTAATAGTTCAACAAAATAAAGATTATCTAAAATGTCATCTCCACATTACAATCTAACGAAACTGAAATTTCTATTTTTCCCTTTTCATAAAAAAGTAATAAAACCCGATTTGCAAAAACAAATAAAACGACTACCTTTGTGAGCGATTTGAGAATCGTGACTACGTATTTTTAATTATATCACTTAAAAAAAGAGCTAATTATGACTTATTCACACGAAGTGGAACACATGTGTGTTGTAAAGAAGGGTCCTAACCATGGACCGGCTCCCATACCCGAAGAAGGAAAATGGGTAAAATCAAAAGAAATTGTTGATATTTCAGGTCTGACACACGGTGTGGGTTGGTGTGCTCCTCAGCAGGGTGCATGTAAGCTGACTCTGAACGTAAAAGAAGGTATCATCCAGGAAGCTCTGGTTGAAACTATCGGCTGTTCAGGTATGACTCACTCAGCTGCTATGGCTGCTGAAATCCTCCCGGGAAAAACTATCCTCGAAGCATTGAACACAGACTTAGTTTGTGATGCCATCAACACTGCTATGCGCGAACTCTTCCTGCAGATCGTTTACGGACGTACTCAGTCAGCTTTCTCAGAAGGTGGTCTGATCATCGGTGCAGGTCTGGAAGACTTGGGTAAAGGTCTGCGTAGCCAGGTAGGTACATTGTACGGTACTTTGGCTAAAGGTCCGCGTTACCTTGAAATGGCTGAAGGTTACATCAAGACAATTGCTCTTGACAAAAACGATGAAATCTGCGGATACGAATTCGTCCACATGGGTAAATTCATGGACGAAATCAAGAAGGGTACTGATGCGAATGAAGCATTGAAGAAAGTTACCGGTACTTACGGACGCTTCACTGCAGAACAGGGAGCTGTTAAACACATTGATCCACGTCACGAATAATATAAGGAGGAAAAGAAATTATGATTAGAGAAGTAAAATTTGAAAGTCAGGACCGCCGTATCAAAGGCATCATCGAAGCCTTGAACGCTAACGGTATCAAAGACATCGAAGAAGCTAACGCTATCTGCGAAGCTGCTGGAGTTGATCCTTATAAAACGTGTGAAGAAACTCAACCGATCTGTTTTGAAAATGCTAAGTGGGCTTACGTAGTAGGTGCTGCTATCGCTATCAAGAAAGGTTGCAAAAATGCAGCTGACGCTGCCGAAGCTATCGGCATCGGTCTGCAGGCATTCTGTATCCCGGGTTCTGTAGCCGACGACCGTAAGGTTGGTATCGGTCATGGTAACCTGGCTGCTATGTTGTTGCGTGAAGAAACTAAATGTTTCGCTTTCCTGGCAGGTCACGAATCTTTCGCTGCTGCCGAAGGTGCTATCAAAATCGCTGCAAAAGCAGACAAAGTACGTAAAGAACCTCTGCGTTGTATCTTGAACGGTCTTGGAAAAGACGCTGCTCAGATCATCTCTCGTATCAACGGCTTTACTTATGTTCAGACACAGTTTGACTATTTCACAGGCGAACTGAAAGTAGTACGTGAAATTGCTTACTCTGACGGTCCTCGTGCAAAAGTAAAATGCTATGGTGCAGATGATGTACGTGAAGGTGTAGCCATCATGTGGAAAGAAGGCGTGGACGTATCTATCACAGGTAACTCTACTAACCCGACTCGTTTCCAGCACCCGGTTGCAGGTACTTACAAGAAAGAACGTGTATTGGCCGGTAAGCCATACTTCTCAGTAGCTTCAGGTGGTGGTACAGGTCGTACTCTTCACCCGGACAACATGGCTGCTGGTCCTGCTTCTTATGGTATGACCGACACAATGGGTCGTATGCACTCAGACGCTCAGTTCGCCGGTTCATCCTCAGTTCCTGCTCACGTAGAAATGATGGGATTCCTGGGAATTGGTAACAACCCGATGGTAGGTTGTACAGTAGCTTGTGCAGTTGACGTAGCTCAGGCTTTGGCAAAGTAAATTAAGCCATTCTATATTGACAAACTCCTGCAGTCATATGATTGCAGGAGTTTTTTATTGTATAAATCAGAATAGATTATTTCTTCCTTTTTTAAACAAAAAACACCTCTCCTTTTCTCTATCATTTCCCTAATTCTATTTTCAGTATTATAACTTATCCTAATCTCACTACGAAAATCAATGCATTTAGATTACAAAATATAGAATAAGTCTTTCTTTTCTGTATATTTGCGCCCGGTATTTTAGATGCAATTCCGAAAAGTCGTAAGTTTTCGGAGTCATTTTATACTTCCCCCACTTAAGAACTTACTTATTTAGACAAAGTTAATGAAACAAATCAATGCAGTAATTACAGGAGTTGGAGGATATGTACCCGATTACATCCTGACTAATGATGAGATATCCAGAATTGTAGATACCACCGATGAATGGATCATGGGGCGTATCGGCATCAAGGAAAGACGTATTCTGAATGAAGAAGGTCTTGGCACTTCATACATGGCACGTAAGGCTGTGAAGCAATTGATGCAACGTACAAAAAGCCATCCGGATGACATCGATCTGGTAATTGTCGCTACAACCACTCCCGATTATCGGCTTCCTTCAACAGCTTCCATTCTGTGTGAAAGAGTGGGATTGAAAAATGCATTCGCCTTTGATATGCAGGCAGTATGCAGTGGTTTCTTATATGCTCTGGAGACCGGAGCCAACTTTATTCGTTCGGGAAGATACAAAAAGGTCATCATAGTTGGTGCCGATAAGATGTCATCGGTGATAGATTACACCGATCGCGCCACTTGTCCTATTTTTGGTGATGGTGCAGCAGCTTTCTTACTGGAACCTACTACGGATCATTTAGGCATTATAGATTCTGTTTTAAGAACAGACGGCAAAGGACTCCCTTTTTTACATATGAAAGCCGGCGGCTCCGTATGTTCTCCTTCTTATTTTACGATAGACAATCACATGCACTATCTTTATCAGGAAGGCCGTACAGTATTCAAATATGCTGTAGCCAATATGTCAGATGCTTGTGAATCGATTATCGAAAGAAATCAGCTAACGAAAGACCAAATCGACTGGGTTATTCCCCACCAAGCCAATCAACGCATTATCAATGCTGTCGCCCAACGCCTGGATATGCCATTAGAAAAAGTCATGATCAATATCGAACACTATGGCAACACCAGTGCCGGCACACTTCCGTTATGTATATGGGATTTCGAAGATAAGCTCAAAAAAGGTGATAATTTGATCTTTACCGCTTTCGGAGCCGGATTTGCCTGGGGAGCCGTCTACGTGAAATGGGGATATGACGGAAAGATAAATAACGCCACCAGCACACAAGCTTAGCCACAGAAAGTCATAATCACGCCACCGTCAACATCAGATAGCTTTTTAAAGCAAAATAGCCCAAAGTGCTTTTTGGCAAATACAAAGGAACCTTATGCCGCTTTTTTTGTTATTTGCTGATAATTAAATGCATTAAGATGATGGAAAATGGCGTAATGATGCAGTATTTTGAATGGAATCTGCCAAACGATGGAAAGTTGTGGAAACAATTAAAAGAAGACGCATCACATCTACATAAAATCGGTGTGACAGCAGTTTGGATTCCGCCTGCTTATAAAGCCGACGAGCAGCAAGATGAAGGTTATGCAACCTATGACTTGTATGATCTTGGCGAGTTCGAACAAAAAGGAACCGTAAGAACGAAGTATGGCACAAAAGATGAATTGAAAGAAGCGATCGACGAGTTACATAAAAACCATATTTCAGTATATCTGGATGTAGTACTCAACCATAAAGCCGGAGGTGATTTCACTGAAAAATTTATGGTTGTGGAAGTCGATCCCCATGACAGAACCCAAGGATTGGGAAAGCCGTTCGAGATACAAAGCTGGACCGGATATAGTTTCCATGGACGCAAGGATAAATATTCTGATTTCAATTGGCATTGGTATCACTTCTCCGGAACCGGTTTTGACGATGCCAAAAAGCGGAGCGGCATCTTCCAGATACAAGGAGAAGGTAAAGCATGGAGCGAGGGTGTAGATAGCGAAAATGGAAACTATGATTTCCTGTTATGTAACGATATCGACCTGGATCATCCGGAAGTAATTGCCGAACTGAATCGCTGGGGAAAATGGGTTTCCAAAGAACTGAACCTTGACGGAATGCGTTTGGATGCCATCAAGCACATGAAGGATAAGTTCATCGCACAATTTCTGGATGCGGTAAGGAGTGAAAGAGGAAACAACTTTTACGCTGTAGGTGAATACTGGAACGGAGATCTGAAAACACTCGATGCATACATAGAATCTGTGGACCATAAAGTCAACTTATTTGATGTTCCGTTACATTACAATATGTTTCAGGCTTCACAAGAAGGCAAAAATTATGATTTGCAGAATATCTTGAAGGGCACATTGGTCGAACATCATTGCGATTTAGCAGTCACCTTTGTCGACAATCACGATTCACAATTGGGCAGTTCGTTAGAATCACAAATAGAGGACTGGTTCAAGCCACTGGCCTATGGTTTGATATTATTGATGAAAAACGGTTATCCCTGCCTGTTCTATGGAGACTATTATGGTGTAAAAGGCGAAAAGTCTCCCCATGCCCCGATCATTGATACTTTACTGAATGCAAGGCGAAAATATGCCTACGGTGATCAGATCGAATATTTCGATCATCCTTCTACCATTGGTTTCATCCGTACGGGAGATAAAGAACACACTGGTTCCGGTCTGGTCTTCTTAATGTCAAATGATGAAGCCGGTAGCAAAATGATGAATCCGGGTGAGGAACATAAAGGGGAAGTATGGCATGAAATCACCGGAAGCATTCCCGAAGAGGTCACTTTAGATGAGAAAGGAAACGGAAAATTCTCTGTTAATGCCCGTAATATTGCCGTTTGGATAAAGAAAAGTTAAAATGGAAATTCATTCGGAGAGAAAGAAAAAGCTTAGCTTACCCCTACTGTTCAAAATAATAAAAGATACAGTTTGGGGATTTATAGACGACAGCGTTATGAGGCTGAGCGCTTCATTGGCTTATGCGACATTGTTTTCAATTATCCCTTTTCTTTCTCTCCTGGTCACTGTCGGAGTCTTTTTCCACATGGATTTGGCCAACCAGCTTTATGTCCAGTTACAACCCATTGTAGGACCGGAAATCACCGAAGCACTTCGCTCCATTATAGAAAATGCAGAAAATACAGATTCTTCCAGATCTGCTGCCATTGTCAGCTTAGGCATTTCTATTTTCGGTGCTACCACTATTTTTGCAGAGATACAAAGTTCATTGAACACAATTTGGGGAATAAAAGCTGTTCCTAAAAAAAGCTGGCTCAAGTTTATCAAAAACAGAATACTCTCTTTTTCCATAATACTTGTATTTGCTTTCATCCTTCTGATTACATTTACCATCACCAGCATCATCGGAGAATTGAGTAAAAAGTTTATGGTTAATTATCCCGAAATAGCCGGGTCATTGGTTCAGGTAGTAGGAATCATTATAAATATAGGTGTAACGGCCATCATTTTCACATTGATTTTCAAAATATTGCCCGATGCCAAAATAAAAAGCAGAGATGTTTTTATTGGAGCGATTGTGACCACATTACTGCTACTGGTAGGTCAATGGGGAATCTCATTTTATATAGGGATTGCAAACGTAGGAACCGTTTACGGAGCAGCAGCATTCATGGTCGTTTTCGTTACGTGGATTTATTATTCTTCCATCATCATATATACAGGCGCAGAGTTCACCAAAGCATGGGCAAACGAAATGGGTGGTAAGATTTTTCCCGATGAATATGCGGTAGCCACCAAAACCATAGAAATACACGAAAACAAACCAATCGGATTGGATGATTGAGAACAGGGATTACTTCTCCTGCAATGACTTACTCTCAGCCTCACGACATGTTTTCGTATACTGTTTCAGATGCTTTCTCATCTGCCCGAAGCGGACAAAGCCTAAAAAGAATAAAATGATCCCGGCCATAATACACACCCACGCCAGCCCATGCAAACGTGAGATACTTTCAACTTGAAAGATCCCTATTCCTACAGTCAGGAGATAAAGTGCCATGCGAATATATGCAAACAAAGTTCTTTCATTGGCCAACTTTGTTCTTTCAAGTGCCAAATGATCACGGAGTATCAACTCTTTATCATTCTCAAAGTTATCGGTAAATGTCAACATAGATATTGAGGAAATTGTGTTCTATACGTTTTTCTTTAAAAACAAAGATAGAAAAGAATAGTTCCCCAAAACAGAATCTCAATTAACAAAAACAACCTTTTACCAGCAAGTAGATTAACGTAAACTATACCGATTGAATAGTATCTACCACCCTCCTGATATCTTCATCTGTCAATGTAGGTCCCGAAGGCAGGCAAAGACCAATATCGAACAACCTCTCACTCGTACCGTTCCCGTAAAACGGAGCATCTGTAAACACAGGCTGAAGATGCATCGGCTTCCACAAAGGACGAGTCTCTATATTTTCGACATCCAGCTTCAAACGGATATCTTCACGACTCTTGCCCGCAAGATTCGGATCAACCAGGATACAAGTCAGCCAAAAGTTGGAAGCAAACCGCAAATCAGGGTTCTCCATAACCATAATACCTGCCACATCTTTCAGCAAATCAACATACAAAGAGTGAATAGCACGGCGACGGGCAATATGCTCTTCCAGAACGTACATCTGCCCACGGCCGATACCCGCACAGATGTTGCTCATACGGTAATTGTAGCCGATATGGGTATGCTGGTAATGCGGAGCGGCATCACGAGCCTGCGTCGCATAGAACTTTGTCTGTCGGGCCTCCTCAGACGTACGACAGATCAGAGCACCTCCACCGGAAGTCGTGATCATCTTGTTGCCATTGAAAGAGAGAGCGGCCAACTCACCGAATGTGCCACACTTCCGTCCGTTCAGTTCCGAACCCAAAGCCTCCGCGGCATCCTCCAATACGGGAATACCATAACGACCCGCAATATCCATGATCTCGTCCATCTTGGCAGGCATACCGTAAAGGTGAACAGGGATAATAGCCTTCGGAAGCTTACCCGTCTTGCGCAAACGGTCCTTTATAGCCTCCTCAAGCAATACCGGATCCATATTCCACGTATCCTTCTCACTGTCCACAAAAACAGGTTTGGCCTCCAGATAAGAAATCGGATTGGCAGAGGCGGCAAAAGTAAAGCTTTGGCAGATCACTTCATCGCCGGGATTTACATCCAGAAGAATCAAGCCCAAGTGAAGTGCAGCCGTTCCCGCACTCAAGGCCACCACATGGCGATCTTCATGCAAATATTCGGTCAAAGATTGCTCAAAAGCATCCACGTTAGGTCCCAAAGGCACAACCCAGTTCGTATCAAAGGCCTCTTTTATAAAGTCTTGCTCACGGCCACCCATGTGAGCAAGCGAAAGCCAGATTCGTTTGTTCATAATAAACTTTATTATAATTTCATTTTCTTACGTAGTAAGGAATCAAGAGGAAAAGTAAAATTCTATATATCTTTTCCCAAAACGGTATAAACGATGATTTTAATATCATTCCCAAATGACCAGTTATCCAAATACTCTATATTTATTCGCACTTTGTCAGGAAACAAAACCTCATCATTATATTTTTGAGGATTATCCTGCCCCGCCAGCAATTCTTCTTCATTACGATATTTCAAACTGGCAGGTCCGGTAATACCCGGTTTTAAAAGCAACATTCTCCTATCGTCTCCCAGCAGATTGTCAGCATATCCCGGGACATCAGGACGAGGACCGACCAAACTCATATCTCCTATCAGCACATTCCACAGTTCCGGAAGTTCATCAATCTTATATTTTCTCAATTTGGCCCCCAATGGCGTGATCCGGCTTTCTCCCTTTACAGAAACAGAACTACCGGAATGCCCAACCGTCATAGAACGAAATTTATACATGGTAAATAATCTACCATACCGCCCAACTCTTTTCTGTCTGAATATAACAGGACCTCCAGGCATCTTAACACGAATAAGAATAGCTGTTACTAATAAAATTGGAGAAAGAAAAAGGAGACCGAGAAAAGATACACTGCGGTCAAACAAATTTTTGAAAAACATGAAAATCTATCAAAAGACTCATAATGAAATTACCCAACCTTTTAGAGGCTTGTATTCCACTTTGAGTAGATTTATTGTTTAAAAATTAATTATATTTTTGATTTGTGATATACAGAATAAACAGTCGATAACATTTTTATGACTTGTCTTTTTTATTTCCCTGTTCATATTCCTTCCACAAATATTTAAATAAAAAGAAAATAGCAACTAATCTATTTTAAATTAAAGCATTATATAATACTTCAATTGGATGGTAAGCTCGCCTTCCCGTACCATCTTTTATCTGCTGCCTACAACTGGTTCCTGGAGCAGAAATACATATATCTTCTTTAGCTTGACGAATTGCTGGAAACAAGACCTGCTCACCTATTTGCATTGATAAGTCATAATGCTCTTTTTCATATCCAAAAGCTCCTGCCATACCACAACACCCTGACGGTATAATATCCACTTGATAGTTTTTAGGGAGTGAAAGCATCTCTTTAGAAGGCTCTATAGACGCTAACGACTTCTGATGGCAATGCCCATGTAATTTTATATAAAGATATGATTGAGTAAATTGTTCCTGTTTAATATTACCCTTACGCATCTCACGAACAATAAACTCATCATACAACAGACAGTTTACCGATAATTTACGAGCATATCCTTGTAATTCCTCATCCACCAAATCCGGATACTCATCACGAAACGAAAGTATGCATGAAGGTTCAATTCCAACTAAAGGAATTTCTTCTGTCACTATATCTTTTAAAAATAATATATTCTTTTCTGCTATTTTCTTAGCTTTCTTCAAAAGTCCTTTCGATATTTCAGTACGCCCACTTTCCAAGTGCTTTGGTATAATAACCTCATAGCCCAATGTACGCAATAATTTGATGAACTTTACACCAATCTCTACATCCATATAATTGGTAAATTCATCTGCAAACAAATACACTTTTCTATTACATTTGTTCATATCTGGATTATTGTATAACCAACTCTTCAATGTTATTTTATAAAGTCTGGGAATAGAACGTTGAGGTGCAAACTTTAATATACGTTTTAGTAATGAGGAAGTAAATTGGGCAGTAACAAAAGCATTATACAGCCAAGGAGCAACCATCCCCAATTTTTGCACCTTAGTCAAATTAGCTATTAATCTGGAACGTAAAGAAACAAATGTTTCATCATAGTGATGCTGCAAATATTCAGCCTTATAACGAGCCATATCCACATTCGATGGACACTCCGATTTGCAAGCTTTACACGAAACGCATGTATCCAATACTTCCAAAATTTCCGGTTGACTAAATATTCGATCATGTGCAGGATGTATCAACAACTCTCTCAAAGTATTGGCACGTGCCCGTGTCGTATTCTTTTCTTCTCTGGTAGCCCGATAAGTAGGGCACATTGTACCACCAAAGAGATTTGATTTCCGGCAATCTCCAGAACCATTACATTGTTCTATGGCGCACAACCAACCCTTTTGTTTAGAAAAGTCAAAATATGTCTTAACCCCAAGATTGTGCTGTTCATAACGTAAATTAATATCCATAAAAGGTGTATCTACAATCTTACCAATATTAAATATATGAGGTAAATCCCATGTCTCCTTTATGTCTCGCAGAAAACTATAAATTTTATCACCCAACAACAAAGGGATAAACTCGCCTCTCAAACGACCATCCCCATGTTCACCACTTAATGAGCCTCTGTGCTTCCTCACCAACTCAGCCGTTTCCGTAGCAACTAAACGGAATAGTTTCTTATCTTTCTCCTTTTTCAAATTGAGTACCGGGCGTAAATGCAACTCCCCAGTACTAATATGTCCATGATAAATACAGTCCAGACCATATTTACTTAACATAACTTTCAAATCAGCGATAAAAGCAGCTAAACGCTCAGGAGCAATGGCAGTATCCTCAATCAATGAAACGGGCTTAGCACTTCCGGGCATACCAGAAAGCAACCCCAATCCAGATTTTCTTAAAGCCCATACACGACTAATATCTTTCCCATATACAAGAGGATAATGAGTTCCATAATGATGTATTTTTAAATCATCAATTATTTCATTAGCCTTTTTATCAACCTCACCCCTTGTTTGCTCAGCTAACTCAATAATGAGGATAGCAGCAGGATCTCCCTGAATAAAAAAGCGATTCTTATTTTGTGAAATATTCTGTTTGCTCAACTCCAGTATTGTACTATCCATTAACTCAATTGCAACCGGAGCATGTCGCAAAGCCACAAGATTTGCAGCAAAAGATTCTTCCAATGTAGAACAATGTACACATATCACGGCTTTTTCCGTAGGAGGAAGAGGAACTAATTTTAGTTTTAACTCTGTGATTAAAGCTAATGTACCTTCCGAACCCGCTAACAATTTGCAAAGATTAAAAGGCTCAGAACAATTCTTATCAAAATAGTTACTACGCAATAATTCGTCAATAGCATATCCTGAGTTACGTCTTCGTAAAGATACATCAGGATAATTATCGACGATTTCTTTTTGGTTTTCAAAATTCGATAATAACGTAATAATTTGGCTATAAATACGTCCTTCCAATGAGTCTAATTTACATTTCTCGTTTATCTCCTTAGAAGTCATTCCTTTCAATACTACTTCAGAACCATCACTTAAAACGACGTTAGCTTCAAGCAAATGATCACGTGTACTACCATATACTAAAGAGTGAGAACCGCACGAATTATTGCCAACCATTCCTCCTAAGCAACAACGATTAGAAGTAGAAGTTTCCGGCCCGAAAAACAACCCATAAGGCTTACAATAAAGATTTAGCTCATCCAATACAACTCCCGGTTGTACTCTTACCCAACGTTCCTCCTGATTGATTTCCAATATATGGTTCATATATTTGGAAATATCAACAACAAGTCCTTTGCCAACGACTTGTCCCGCCAAAGAAGTTCCTCCAGCACGAGGAATCAAATTAATTTGATTTTTCCTGGCAAAATCACTAATCTTCTGCACATCAGAAGAATCCTTAGGATATGCAACGGCAATAGGCATCTCTCTGTAAGCAGAGGCATCAGTTGAATAAAGAATGCGATAAAGCAACTCTTCTTTTAGTTCACCGAGTATATGTAAATTTTGAAAATTCATCTAAGTTATTATAAAGATATTATACTACAAACACATAATCATTTATAGGATTCTTATCATTTACGCTAACAACAAGGCTTCTAATATCTTATTCCCAGCATCACCATTTCCATATAAGCGATTTTCAAATCCTTTTTTAGGTGTAGTCATCAATAAAAAGCAACTTTCTTCTATTTGTTTCTTATCACTGCCTACCAAACAATTAAAACCATTATCTACCAACTCTATCCATTCAGTTTCATCACGCATTGTAACGCAATACTTCCCAAAGAAATAAGCTTCTTTCTGAAGTCCTCCACTATCAGTCATTACTATTTCACAATTCTTCAATAGCCATACCATCTCCAAATATCCGACAGGTTGAATAAAGCATATATTAGAATGAGAGAAATCATACCCTATTTTAATCAATTTACTCTTGGTACGCGGATGAAGTGGTAAAACGACCTCGCACTTCTGAGATATATTTTCTAAAGCAGCAAAAATGCTTTTTAAACGCTCAGGGCTATCTGTATTTTCAGCACGATGAACGGTACATAATATAAACCTATCCAGCAAACCTATTGAAGGTTTTTTGCATTTGCTCGCATAGAATATTGCTGCATCTTGCATTACATCTCCATTATTTATCATTTTACATTTTATATTAGCATACCCTTCGCTCAACAAATTTTCCATTGCTTTATCTGTAGGACAAAAAAGAATATCACTGATGCGATCTGTCAAAATACGATTTATTTCTTCAGGCATATTCATATTAAAAGAACGAAGTCCTGCTTCTACATGAGCAACTTTTATATGTAATTTCTTCGCAGCTAATGCACCAGCAATAGTAGAATTTGTATCACCATATACCAACACCCAATCAGGTTGCTCTTTTTCTAAAATTTTTTCTATTTTCTCCAACATCTGGCCAGTCATTGCCCCGTGACTCAAACTATTTATATTTAGATTATAATGTGGCTTAGGAATACACATTTCACAAAAAAAGATATCGCTCATATTAGCATCAAAATGCTGACCTGTATGTATAATAATTTCTTCCACATTTTTAGACACCAAAAACATCCGGCTAACAACAGCTGCTTTTATAAATTGAGGACGAGCCCCTATAATTGTCACTATTTTCATACTCTATTATTTATATATTCTTCTACAATTTTTTTTGCAAGAAAAGGATAACTTAAATTTTCTTCTGCAAATTTTCTCCCTCTACACCCTTTACTAATTAACTCTGCATTTGTAAATGAAAACATTTTTATAATACCTGCTGCTATTTCTCGTGGCGACTCTGCATCCACTGTAATTCCACAGTCAGCTTCCTTCACCCAATCATTTGCGGCACAAACCGAATGCAATATCGGTTTCCTAGACATCATATAATCAATTAACTTATTAGGAGATATACCAAAACGATATAATGGGTTTTTCTCCCAACCAATATATAATATATCCATCTGATTTAATAATTCAGGTATTTCTTTTTTAGGTACTGGATCCAGAAAATAAACATTCTTAATACATTCTTTTTGAACACGTTCTACTAAACGTGCCTTTTCTTGCCCATTACCAACCAAAAGACATACTATATTCTGGTTTTTATCAAAGACTATTTTCATTGCATCCAACAAATAATCCAATGCATTCGATTTCGCATGGCCACCTGCATAACCAATAACCTTTTTCCCCTTATTTTTCAATTCGGATATAAATTGCATATGTAAAGGCGAAAGATCACATTGAGATGTCCACTCTTCCGGATCATACCCATTGGGGATATAAACAAATTTATTTGCATCCATTCCATGAGAGACCATATGTGAACATGCATTTGGAAGTAACGATATAACTTTATCACTAAATTTATATGCATCATTTTCTGCCTTTTGCAACAGTGCAATGAAAGGATGATATTTAGAATATCCTCCTATTTCAATTGGAGATAATGGCCACAAGTCATGTACCTCATAAATAAGTTTTGCATGATAATATTGGGCTATTTTATGAGCTGGATAGATATCTAATGGATAAGTAGATGATGCAATTACAAGATCTGGAATAAAGCCATCGAGATAGTTCCGGAAATACAACCTTAATTTAAGAACAAAACAAAACATTGAACATACACGCTTAACACCATTTCCGCTATACCTTCCTGCTGATATCCAACGATAATGTATGCCATCTATTACACTAAAGCTATCTAAAGGTTGCTTAATCCTTAAATGAGAATAATTAGCGGCCAAAACTCTAACCTGATGTCCCATCCTTACCCATTCTTTAGAAAGATAATAAGGACGATATTCCATTCCTAAATTTGGATATCCAGCATAATGATTAATAAGAAGTATATTCATAAATCCTTATACATTTGCAAAAGAACTTCTTCTTGCATTTTCCAATTAAACTCTTTCTCCACAGCTTTACGCCCATTATTTCCCATTTCACGAGCGACTGACGGATTATCTAATAAATACTTAATAGCATTTGCTATTTCAAAAGTATTATAAGGATTAACACAAATTCCACACTTATACCTGTATACAATCTCCTTCCACAACACGAAATCCGTACAGACAACAGGTATACCTGCACTCATATATTCAAACAATTTTGTATTTCCAATAGATCCTGTTTTATACCCAACATTAGGAGAATATTCATTTAAAGCCATACCTATTGACGATTTTTGCAAAAAAGCATTCACTTCCTTTTGAGGCAAACATCCCTTATAAGAAACATATCTCCAATTAGGATTCATTGATAAATGGGACATATAAATAGGATCTATATTACCTGCTAAATTATAAGAAATATCTTTAGGTAAATAATTAAAACTTGAAATTACATTTTCATGTAACCATTGTCTTGTTATTCCTCCTGCAAAACATAAACTCCTATTCCATATTCTATTATCAATGTATTCATTTATAATGGGATAATTTGTAATTTGATATGTATTCAAATTTATTCTTAATAAACGTTTTGTCAGAATAGGAGTCACAGAAACCAAAGCATCGAATTTACTCAGTGCGCTATGCTCAAACATTGTATACAAAAATGAAACTGATTTACGTAAAAACAGAGGAATCCATTTCTTACTCAATATTTGATTTGGAACATCCTCATGAGAATCAAAAACTACAATTTTACCCTTTTTTTTTAACATTAAGCCAAAAGGAATTAATTCTGGATCATGTAAATGATATATATCAGCATTAACCAATAAAGCATTCTTATAGATATGTTTAGTATAGAACAAAATACGATAAAATCGATTTGCAGGCTTATTAGGTACTCCTATAATTTGAATTCCATTTTTAATCTGACTCAATATCTCAGGAGCTACAAGATAAACTTCGTAACCAGCATTGCTTAAAGAGCCACACTCCTTATAAAATATTCTAACATCAAATACCGAATGCACACTTGTAATATGACAAATTTTCCTTTTTTTCATACATTAAAATATATCAACTATTAAATGTTCTAATAATTCGCCTATCACTGACAAATAAAAAAAAGACAGGCATCCATAAAACAGGTAAGCGTATAACAGATGAGGGAATATTACTAAATAATATAGTAGTAAATAATAAAAAAAAGAATAACTTCTTTTCAACAGTAGCTAGATTTCTTTTTTTTGCAAACAATAAATAGCCAAAAAGAAAATTGAAAATTATAATAGCAAATATACCATAAGAAATACCAATCTCAATTATAAAAGAATGTGGATTCTCTTTCAATACTCCTAAATCAACAGAAGCATTATTATAAAATGAAGCATAATTTTTAGCACCTGTACCCAGCCAATGACAAGGAAGATTCTTTGCAGCATATAAATATGAATCAATCCTCATTGAAGATGAATTGTCACTCTCAAAACCTTCCTGTGCAATATTAATAATTGAAATTAAACGATTTACATTTCTTATGACAAATTCAGAATTCGAACTACTATATTCTATAAAATCTATTTTAGAAAGTAATGTGATTCCTATTACTATAAACATACAAATGCACCCTCTCAATACTTTACTCAGTTTTTTCTCAATTATTGCTTTTCTATAAAAAAGAAATATTATAAAAAAGACAATAGCACTCCTAGACAAAGATAACAACAAAACAACAGCTGTAATCAAAGAGTATAATTTAAAAGACTTTTCATTATAATACACAATCACAAAGTAAAACAAAAAAAATACACATGAAAAATCATTAGAGTTAGCAAATATACCATTTACCTGATAAAAAGATACAGAATCTGTTTTTTGGTAGAAAAGAAATTCAAAAAATGTTGGTAAAGCACCTATAATAAAAGCAAATTGCAAAATAGCTAGTATTGCCCATGCAAAAAATATAAATTTTATAATTTGAATATAACTCAATTGATTCTTTGAGAAATTTGCAGATAAAAGAATTACATTCATAAAATGCACTAAATAAACAAAGTCTTTAATTTGCTCTTCAGATGTTTGTAACATTAAAAAAGGAAGAACCAATCCTATTATAAAGAATAGACAAAGGCACAATAAATACCCAATCTTTTTAGGAATCCCATTTGCCGCATAATAAAAATTAATAATCAAAGAGAATGGAAGTAATAAGTTCATTAAAGAGAATGTAGGTACTCCTAAATAAAAAGCACTACCAAAACATAATGAAATAAAATAAAAGATACTCACCCGAGTAAGAATCACATCCAGTTTACACCTCATTACAAAGAGTTTAGCACTTTCACAAATTCTTTATAGTTAGTATCAGCATTATATTTTTGTTTCCAGAACTCTCTAGGTTGTACGTTGATACTTTCAATAGAATATAATGCATTCAAAATTTCTTCAGCTGTTGGATCAGAAGAAAGCAATATACCAGTTTCATCTGTTACAATTTCAGAAGTACCACCAACATTAGTTGCAACTACAGGAATATTAAAAGAGATAGCCTCCATAATCGAAACTGGAACTCCTTCTGAAGAACTAACATTCAAGAAAGCAGTCACATAATTTGTTTTATAAAATTCATAAACTTCTTCATTGGATAAATCACCAAGTAAACTAATTTGTAAATTACTATTCGCTTGTTTTACTAAATGTTTCAGATCTTCAAAATCTTCTCCACCACCAATATGAGTCCACTTAATTACTCTGACATGCTCACATTGTAATGCTTCAAATATCAAATGGACTCTTTTGATACTGTGTACATAAGAACAACTCAGCAAATGGAAAATATCTCCATTACCTCGTTGTAAAGCCAGTCCATGATCAAAGGTTCCCAACCTACTAACAATAGATTTGTTTTTTAATTCAATATATTTATTATTTAAATATTGCTTTCCATTTAGAGATATAAAAACAGCTAAATCAATTGAAATAAAAATACGCTTTCTAAATGGTAAATAGCCATAATTGTACTCTTCATACAAGTCTCCTCTATGAAATCTTACTATTTTTTTCACATTCAAATATTTAACAAATGGAAACCACTCTGCTGCCCCCATTCCCCAATAAGAATAAAAAATATCTTCATCAGATACATTGCGAACTATCGTTCTAACAACTGACGAATTACAATAATAATTTATAGTTAAACAGGATATTAAAAAACGCTTTAACCTATTTTTGTTCAGCCACAATCTATTAGAAAAAAATTCTTTCAAAAAGCCAGGTAACGTATTCCACACGAAAAAGCTATTTGCTACAAATGCAATCTTGGACTTACAAACAGGCAATAATAACTCACAATTTGATGGTAACACAAACTTTTTATTAAAAGAAATACTCCAAAAAGGAACAATAATTACCGAATCAAAGTATTCAGATAAATACGGTATTTCATTTTCAATAAAATTGTCACACACATCAGAAAATAAATATATTTTTTTCATTTTTCTAAAAACTTAGCATTTTCTTTAGCCTTAACAAAATTGGAATTAATCTATCCTGTTTATAATAAGAATGCTCCCTCCCTGGCCTTCTCACTATCTCTTCAAAAACGTTCATATCCAGATCCAACTTATTTAAAACTAATTTCAGATCATCCTGAATTGACACTTCATCATAAATAGGTTTTTCCAATAATGTTATAGCTTCATCACGAGTCATTTGACCAGAAACAATCATACTAGAAAGATGAGATCTACGTTTATCTACTTTGAATTTATTATAGAACCAATATAATTGAGCCACTTTTGTTAAATAATTCTCCAAGTGTTTAGCTTCGTAATATTCATATCCACAAAAATCTGACAATTGCTTTATCGCATTATCCCGATTATAATTGAGATAGTTTAATGGCCGTAGACTTTTAATTTTATGAATATATAAATCCCAATATCGTTGATAAATGGATAAGAACTGCAAATTATCAACAGGTTTAGTTCCGAAAACATTGTGTATATTTTTATTATGTATCATATCATATACCATATATGTATGTCCTCGTTGTAATATAGACTCTAATGCAAAATTACCTCCTGATAAAAAGGTATACACTTGATACTGCTTCGCATATTTATAAAGAGAAGCAAATAACACGTTATCTTGTGGTATAGCTATATTAGGAACTTCTGCCAAGATAAAAGACTTCGTTAAATCACAAAACTGTTCAGAATCAGGACGTTCAATTATTAAATTTATTCCACACGATTTACACAATTTTTCAATATTAGATACCGCTAATGGGGTATCAAACCCATCATCAACATGTACTGCCAAAATACGTAATCCCCATTGAATAGCTCCTAAATACGCCAAATACGAAGAATCCAGTCCTCCAGAAATTCCCATCAAACAATCATAGCTCTTATTCTTACCTTTTTCTTTCAGATCAGCAATCATTAATTCCAGTTTTTTTTCTCCTTCCGAATTTGGGAAGTATACCGCAGCAGCTCTTTGCAATGCATCAGTACAATAATCACAATATCCATTTTTATCAAATATTATTGTACTATCTGATGCATTGTCCATTACGCAACGTTTACAAATGCAATATTCCATAAATTATTTTTATTTAATTTTATTCGAAACAACTATTGCCCAAAAAATAAAGCTTATATACAAAAAAGAAATAATATAATTAATACAGGACAGGACTAGTTCAAAACAAACAGAATATAATCCACCTATAATTATTATTGCTATAAATGAAAAATTATACAAGACACTGAAAACAAGTGCAACCTTCATCTTATTTAAAACATAGGGAACAAATGCCATACTACATGAAACAAAGTATGAAAACATATATAATGAAAGGCTTGAAGCATATTGCCCTGCAATAACCCATTCATCTCCAAAAACAAAACCAAACAACTGGGGAGCCCATAAATATAGTAAGATAGCAGGAAATAAAGCTATTAATGTAGTTAACACAATGATCTTATTAACAAAACTCCCTATTGGTTCTCCATGAGAATATTTATATGAAATTTTACTATAAAAAACTTGTGAAATAGCAGATCCCAGCACTGAAACAGGTAGAGTTATTATTCTTAATACAAAAGAATAAAGTCCCAAGATCTCATTCGAAAAATAATAAACAATAACTAAAGGGGAGACTTGATTTCTTAAACTATCAATTAAAATATGTGGAGTATTAACAAGAAAAAAATTTCTATATTTATATGCATATTCTTTTAATGTAACAATATCTAATCTTTTAAACGCTACTCGCAGCATTTTCTTTCCTGCAAACAACAAATAAACAGACTCCAATAATTGCCCGACAACACTTCCTATTATTAATCCACCATTTTGAACTATCTTAAAAGAACCGACCAACAAAGATATAATAGAGTTGCTATATGTACGAACAATTCCTCCAAAAGCACTTATTTTATACTTCTCTTTCCGATTATTCCAATTATACAAAATTGCATATATACCTTGAATCAATATATAAAATGGAATAAGAAAAATCCAATTTATCAAATCATTAGCAGACAAAAGCACACATATTTGGTTACAAAAGCAACCAATTATTATAGAGAATAATACAGTAGTAGTAAATAATAAGATAAAAGATAAAGAGACTAATTTTACAGCTTCATTATCACTTTTAGGTAATACAATTGCAACTTCATATCGAAACATTGATATATTTGAACAAAAAGTTGCTAATGCTATAAAGAATGCTAATGAGCCAAATTCTTGAGGAGAAAATATTCTTGACAGAATAGGAGAAAAAAGGATAGGTGCTAATTGAGAGACAGCTGTTCCAGAAACCAGCGTAAAGACATTTTTCACGAATGATGATTTCAAATATTCCAATCTCCCTTTCTTTCCCCTATCCATCTCAATAATATTATAAGCTCCAATATTTTAACTCATGTATTTTTTCCCGATACATCCCCTTAATATCTACAAGTACAGCATGATCATAGGTCATATTTTTAAAATACTTCTCCTCTAAATTTTTATATTCATCATGTGCTACGGCAACAATTACCGCATCATAATTATCCCTCGGTTTCTCTACTAAACGAAATCCATACTCTCTATGTACTTCATCACTATCTGCATATGGATCAACAACGTCCACATCGCAACCAAAATCTTTCAATTCATTGACAATATCTACAACCTTAGAATTACGAATATCTGCTACATTTTCTTTAAAAGTAACTCCCATCACTAAAACACGAGCACCTAATATACCTTTACCCAAAGAAATCAAACGTTTCACAAGCTTCTTGGCAATATATCCTCCCATACTATCATTGATATACCGTCCTGCACTGATTATCTGACAATGATATTTCAGTTCACTGGCTTTTTGAACCAAATAATAAGGATCAACACCAATGCAATGTCCTCCGACTAATCCTGGATAAAATTTCAAGAAGTTCCATTTAGTACCGGCTGCCTCTAATACATCGTAAGTATTAATTCCGATACGACTGAAAATAATAGATAGTTCGTTCATCAAAGCAATATTGACATCACGCTGAGTATTTTCAATGATTTTAGCAGCTTCAGCAACTTTTACATTTGGAGCACGATGAACTCCTGGTTTTACAACTAATTCATAAACTCTAGCAACTATATCCAAAGCCTCTGGATCACAACCGGAAACTATTTTAATAGTATTAGGAAGTGTATGTACTTTCTCACCAGGATTAATACGTTCAGGAGAATAACCATATTTAAAATCAATACCAGCTTTCAAGCCACTAACCTCTTCTAAAACAGGAAGGCAATCCTCCTCCGTACAACCCGGATAAACTGTAGATTCATAAACTATGTAATCTCCCGGCTTCAAAGCTTTGGCTACAGAACGGGAAGCACCCAGCAATGGAGTTAAATCCGGTTTATTATATTTATCAATTGGTGTAGGAACAGCCACTATGAAGAAAGAAGCTTCTTTCAACTTTTCAATAGAGGAAGTAAATTCGATATCTACATTCTCAAAAGCAGAACTATCCAATTCACCGCATGGATCAATTCCTTCACGCATTTTCGCCAAGCGGTCCTCGTTTATATCAAAACCTATAACTGATATTTTCTTGGCAAACTCCAAGGCTATAGGAAGCCCTACATAACCTAGACCTACCAAAGCCAATTTAGCATTTTTGTTTACTAATTTATTGTACATGATTGATTTATTACTAATTATGAATTACAAACTATATCTTTATGACCCTACCGTCTTTTAGCTGATAACGCTCTTTACTTCCAGCACACACAGCAATACCCATATCATTAAATTCCAGTCGATGACCATGCTCACTTATCCAACCTATCTGACGGGCAGGATTGCCCACCAAGAGAGCATAAGGAAGAACTGTTTTAGTAACCACTGCACCGGCACCGATAAAAGCATACTCACCTATATCATGTCCGCATACAATAGTAGCATTAGCACCTATTGTAGCTCCTTTACCAACACGAGTCTTTGCATATTCTGATTTACGATTGACAGCACTACGGGGATTTATCACATTGGTAAAGACACAAGAAGGACCGAGAAAAACATCATCTTCACAAGTAACACCTGTATAAACCGATACATTATTCTGTACTTTGACATTATTTCCTAAAACCACATCTGGAGAAATTACCACATTCTGACCGATATTGCATCGTTCACCAAGCACACATCCCGTCATTATATGGCTGTAATGCCATATCTTTGTGCCCGCACCGATCCGGCAATCGTCATCGACAATTGCTGTTTCATGAGCAAAATAATCTTGCATGGAATATTTATTTAAAAAAATCTTTTATACTATTGATGACTAAATCCTGTTGTTCAGTAGATAGTTCGGTATGAATGGGGAGAGAAAGAACTGAATATGCCAGTTTTTCAGCAGTATCTAATGGTTCTGCTGCACGTGCGATAGTCTGAAAAGCCTCCTGTTGCTGCAAAGGCAACGGATAATAAATCATACTCGGAATACCCGCATCAGCAAGATGCTGCTTTAGCACGTCACGTTTGCCATCCAGTACTTTTAAAGTATATTGGTGGTAGACATGAGTACTTAAAGGAAGTTCCTCGGGAGTAATAATCCCTTTCACCCCCTGCAACTGGAAAGTGTAATATTGTGCCGCTTCATGACGGGCATGGCTATATTCATCCAAGTGTTTCAATTTAACATTGAGTATCGCAGCCTGAAGAGTATCCAAACGGGAATTACATCCGATGACTTTATGATGATACTTCACTTGTTGTCCATGATTAGCAATCATGCGCAAACGTTCTGCCAATTCATCGTCATCCGTAAAAATAGCTCCACCGTCACCATAACATCCCAGATTTTTAGAAGGGAAAAAAGAAGTACAGCCTATGTGACCGATAGCTCCCGTATGCTTCTTTCTACCATCAGAGAAAGTATATACTGCTCCAATGGCCTGAGCATTGTCTTCAATCACATAAATACCATGCTGTTTGGCAAACTGCATAATAGGTTCCATATCACAAGACTGGCCAAACAGATGCACCGGAATAATCGCTTTAGTTTTAGGACTCAAAGCCTTTTCCAGATTGGAAACCGTTACATTGAAGGTAGCATAATCCACATCCACCATCACAGGAATCAGCCCTAATAATCCGATCACCTCGGCAGAAGCAACATAGGTAAAAGCAGGAACAATCACTTCATCACCGGGTTTCAAATCCAATGCCATTAAAGCTATTTGAAGTGCATCTGTACCATTACCACAAGTTATCACATACTTGCTACCCATGTAAGCCTTCAGGTTCTTCGCAAACTCCTTGACCTGCGGACCATTGATAAAAGCGGAAGTTTCAATAACCTGCCGAATACCGGCATCCACTTCCGATTTAATATTAAGATATTGACCGTGAAGATCAACCATTTGAAGTTTCATAATTATATCTGTACTTTATTACCAGCCAAACGGATGCTTTGACAAAGGAAGTTTTGCCAAAGGATGATAATCTCCTTTTAAACCAATTGGCTCAGCATGACGGATATCGTAAACAATATTAATAGCATTACGTGCATCTTCAATGCCAAAGCCATTACCTGCCAAAATATCTTTATAACTTTCTGTGTGTAGTTCAGTAAATCCCTTACTAAACTCAAACTCTTCTCCATCAATATTAATAGTACGGTAGGTAAGTTTCTCACCTTGTACTGCATTTTCAGGAAGATTTTCAGAATTGATACTCAAAAAATAACGAACACGTGCTTTTTCCAATTCAAGATAACCAGCAGCACGATCATGTGTATATACATGAACTATATTCTTTTTCACAGGACCGAAGACCCACGAAAGCATATCATAAAAATGAACACCGATATTAGTAGCAATACCACCACTTTTATGCACATCCCCTTTCCAACTTGTATAATACCAATTGCCACGAGAAGTAATATAAGTTAGATCTACATCATAAATCTTATCTTGAGGGCCATTCTCTATCTTCTTCTTTAAACCTATGATAGATTGATGCAAACGGAGTTGGAGAATAGTATAAATATGACGCCCTGTTTCTCTTTCGACTTCTTGAAGTGCATCAACATTCCATGGATTCAAGACCAAAGGCTTTTCGCAAATTACGTCAGCACCCAATCGAAGCCCATAACGCATGTGTGCATCATGTAAATAATTCGGAGTACAAATAGATACAAAATCAATCTGTTTGTCAGTACCTTTTAATTTTGTACAATGTCGGTCGAAAAGTTCTTGTTCCACAAAAAAGGAAGATTCCGGAAAGAAACTATCCATGATTCCGACGCTATCAAAAGTATCATAAGCTGCAACCAAACGGTTTCCAGTATCTTTAATAGCACGTAAATGACGAGGAGCAATATAGCCAGCTGCTCCGATTAATGCAAAATTTTTCATTGATTATTTAATTATTTATGAGAATTCTTAGTTATATAGAATAGTATTCCAGAGTAAGCATTCAATTTAAAGCATATTCCTTTTGTAGAACACCTCAAAGGTTCTACACTAAGAAAGTACGCACAATTTAGTTTGCAATTTAACACTCAGCATAAAGCCAAGTCAATATTATGTGACATAAGATCCAAAAAAAAATCTGCACACGTTAAAAACTTCCGCAAAAGATTTGTCCAGATAAGATCACATTTGTTTACCTCATAATTTTACCTTACTAATGGCGCTGTGATCAACAGTAACTACTTCTATCATATTAGCGCACCTTGCACCAAATCTCATCACAATTGGTAACGACATCCTTAGTCAAGGATGCATTTCAGTTTCCTCAAGCAGAATGTCTCAATAGACGTTCCATAAGGTAAAGCCTCGACTTAACATTGAAAGCAGAATCTTTCAAACTCTTCACTACTACATATTGACTTTAATGTTTCGTAGCAAAGGTAAAATTAGAATTCTAAGCTTTTTTTCGAGTGGTTACGAGAATCCGCAAAAGGGGAAAGAAAACATCCTCCCCCTTATGATTTTATTTTCAACCGAATGAATTACCAATTAGCGATCTCATATTCCGGAGCAGTAGGGATTGCATCCACTTCTGCCGGAGACATCACCTTGATTTTATCCCAATCGAAACCGACCTTATTAAAATCTTCTACAGATTTAATGTGACTTTTCACACCATTCGTACTCAGATACACCGGATCAGAGTCATTGGCTTTAATCAGACAAGCATCCAAAGAGAGAGGAATACCCAAAGGAATAGCATTCACTTCCTCCGGACTTTTCACCGTGATTTTATCCCAGGCAGGAAATAAGGCAAAATAAACATCCGGATTGGGAATGTGATGGAGGCTACCGAATTGAACCAAATAAACCGCATCCGCATTGTCAGCTTTGAGGAGCATGCCTTCCGGACAGTCGGAAGCCAGTTCTGGATGAAGATTGTCAATCAAAGTCAGAAGTTCAGCACGCCACTTACGGCCATCCCAACCAATATAATGCATTACCGTGTCTGTATGCGCACGTGAATAGTCACCATTGGGAGCATGGACAAAATGATCACCCTCTATCTTCATCTGCCAGTTCTCACCCGCATCCGATATGTAATTCAAGATGGAATCTGTATGGCATTTATCCTTAGCACCATTTTCATAATGATAGAACTTGCCATCTTTGTACTCCGCCGTCCAACGGCCTTTAGTATTCCAAGTCAGATAATCAAGATACGGAGAAGCTGTTTTCGTCTCTTGTGGATTCTCAAGAGAAGTAAATACAAACCATTGTTTTTTCATAATGCTGAATTTTAATAGTTAAGAAACAAAGATAATTATATAGATAAATCACTTATGGCGAGGCCTCAGCCAAAACGTGACTTCACTATTCAACGAGATAAATACTTCACAAATGATATTATTCCATATCCATATTCGGATACGGATTTTCCTCCAAACTCTTTAAGTGCTCCACCATCTCAAACTCTTCCCTCGTCAATTCCCGCTCCTTCCAACCGTCTATTATTGCGTGTGCCTCCGCTGCCAGCTCTTCGTCAAAGACCTCGGCGTAACAGGCTACCAACAAACGGCATTTCAAAAGCGAGACGGGAAGTGTATCCAAG
>NZ_JAFKPJ010000039.1:0-8634 GCF_019633765.1 Bacteroides sp. 11BF | reverse complement strand
TGTCGAGGTCGGTACCACCAATGGTGTTATAACCGACATTAGCGGCAAGTTTACGTTAATGGTCGATCCTAATGGAAAGATCAGAGTATCTTATATCGGGTATCAGCCTCAGGTACTTGATGTAAAGGGCAAAAATTCTTTTAATATCAAATTGAAAGAAGATTCTGAAATGTTGGAGGAAGTTGTTGTCACGGGATATGGTGGCAAACAGCTGCGTACGAAAGTGACGAACTCTATTGCAAAAGTGAAAGATGAAGCATTGAAAGTCGGCTTATTCTCTAACCCCGCCCAGGCACTCTCCGGAGCAGTTGCAGGTTTGAAGGTTACCCAAGCCTCTGGTAGCCCGGGTGCGGCTCCTAAAGTAACGCTTCGTGGCGGTACTAACTTCGATGGTTCAGGTGATCCTCTGGTTATTGTAGACGGGCAATTGCGTGATGGTATGCAGGATATCAATCCGGAGGATATTGAATCCATGGAAGTCTTGAAGGATGCGGGAGCAACCGCTATTTATGGTGCGCGAGCAAGTAATGGTGTAATTTTAATTACTACAAAAACAGGTAAAGAAGGACGTCGCGAAATCAACTTCAAAGCTAAGATGGGGTTGAGTTATGTAAACAATCCTTATGAGTTTTTAGGGGCCAAAGATTATATCAACGTACTGCGTACAGGATATAGTAAGTCCGGATTTACAACCTCAGACGGAGAGTATGTCTCTATTGCTCCACTTAGTAACTTAACAAGTGCTTCTCCATTCGGTACCGGTAATACACTGAATGATAAAATGATCTGGAACATTATGAATAAAACGGCAGACAATGCCTATCTGTTACAGAAAGGATGGCAAGAAATGCCGGATCCTCTGGATCCCAGCAAAACCATTTTATATAAAGATACTAATCCGGCAGATTATAACCTGAATAATCCGGCGATATCTCAGGACTATAATATCAATATGTCCGGAGGTAATGATAAGGGTACTTACTATGCAGGATTAGGCTACAACCGTCAGGAGGGACTTCCTATCAAGACATTCTATGAGCGTTATAGTTTTGTTTTGAATGCCAGTTATAAAATTACAGATTGGCTTACTAGTTCATCCAACTTCAATTATAACCGTGCAAATTGGAAAAACATGCCAGGATCACAAACCAGTGAAGGCAATTACTTCGGACGTATCATGTCTACACCTCCCACCGTTCGCTTCCAGGATGAGGACGGGAATCCAACTTTAGGCCCGGTAGCTGGTGATGGAAACCAGAACTATCAGCCCGACAAATGGTGGAATTTTAATCAGAGTGATAAATTTACCATGGTACAGGCTTTCCAGGTTGATATTTTAAAGAATCTTTCTGTAAAAGGTACTGCCAACTGGTATTACTCCGAATCATTGGCTGAAAGTTTCACCAGAGATTATGAAAATACACCGGGCCAATTTGTGAGAACACGCAGTTCTTCAGCAAGTTTCTCCAGAGATTTCTCTCAGACTTATAATGTGGTATTAAACTATAATCAAACTTTTGCTAAAGATCATAATGTGGCTGTTATGTTGGGTATGGAGTATTTTGATAGATATAGCCGTAGCTTTAGTGCATCCGGTTCAGGAGCTCCAACGGATGATTTTGCCGATTTATCACTGACAGATAATGGAGAAGGGAAACGTTCCATTGATTCAGGACATAGCGATTATCGCATTCTTTCTTATTTCGGACGTCTGAATTACGACTATAAAGGCCGTTATTTACTTTCTGCTGTCTTCCGTCAGGATGGATATTCATCTTTGTTAGGTGACAACCGTTGGGGATTTTTCCCAGGAGTTTCTGCCGGATGGATTTTTGGACAAGAAAATTTCGTAAAAAATGCTCTGCCTTTCCTGTCATTTGGTAAATTACGTGCGAGTTATGGTGTAAATGGTAACGCAACCGGAATTGGTGCCTATGACTTACAGGGATCTTACAATTCTCAGAAATATAATGGAAATGTCGGCTTCTTAATCGGTGCACTGCCCAACCCGGGTTTGAAATGGGAGAAAACCCGTACTGCAGAAGTCGGTATAGATATGAGCTTTTTTGAGAATCGCTTGAACGCAAACTTTACCTACTATAATCGCTTAACTTCAGACAAGTATGCTAACTTAAGTTTACCTTCTACAACAGGTTTCTCGTCAATTAAGAACAATAACGGAAAATTCCGTAATAGTGGTGTGGAAATAGAACTGTCGGGAAAAATCCTAAAAACCAAAGATTGGAGTTGGGATTTGGGCGGAAACATATCATTCAACAAAAACAAAATAGTTTCATTGCCGGATAATGGCTTAATTCGCAATCAACAGGATGCTGCTCAAATATACAGTGGAAAGCAATTATCTGATGGCACATATGAAAAGATTTGGGTCGGCGGTAATCAGGAAGGCTATGAACCCGGTGTTTTAATTGCATATAAAGCCGATGGCCTTTATCGCAGTTGGGATGAAATTCCCGGAGACTTGGTAGTCACATCCGGTAACTATTTCGGTAAAAAAATGTATGGACCGGAAGCTTGGAAGAAGTTGAGTGCCGCAGAGCAAAAGAATGCATTGCCCATTCAACCCGGAGATGTGAAATGGAGAGATATAAACGGTGATAAAATTATTGATAATTATGATCAGGTTGTCGTAGGAAATACAAATCCACATTGGATTGGTGGTTTCAACACCACATTGCGCTGGAAAAACTTTCAACTGTACGGACGCTTTGACTTTGCACTGGATTACTGGATCTATGACAATACTACTCCTTGGTTCTTGGGTTGTATGCAAGGAACTTACAATACGACCAAAGATGTATTCAACACTTGGTCTGAAGAGAATCCGAATGCCAAATATCCGCGATTTGTGTATGCTGACCAGCTTATGAATGCAAACTACTATCGTACTTCCACACTGTTTGCTTATAAAGGTAATTATTTGGCTATCCGTGAAATATCTTTAAGTTATTCTTTACCTAAAGCATGGGCAAACAAGGCTTATTGTCAAAAGGTGGATGTGTCGATCACCGGACAGAATCTGGGGTATATCACATCGGCTAATGTAGCTTCTCCTGAGGTTTCAAGTGCAGGTTCAGGATATGCTTTACCAAGAACCCTCTTGTTCGGATTGAATGTAACTTTCTAATGGTTAACTGATTTAAAAAGAAAAAGATATGAAAAGAATAAAATCTACAATATTATATGGTTTACTGGTGGCATCTTCGGGGCTGTTGGTAACGTCATGTGCCGATAAATTGGATCTGTCTCCGATTGATTACTACGGAAGTGGGTCTTATTGGAAAACAGAAGCTCAGGCTACCGCCTATATAGATGGTATTCACAAGCATTTACGCGATGCGGCATGGCAACATACAATCACATTCGGAGAGCTTCGCAGTGGACGTTTCATAACCGGCGCAAGTAGTGATGGCATGGGAGTTAGTAATGGTGATATTATTTTGCAAAATTTTGATGAAACACATACCGGAGTAAGTAAGTTCGGAGATTTATTCGGCCGTATTACTAACTTGAATCTTTTCATAGCACGTGTTACAGATGCCACCTATCTGTCCGATGAAATGAAAAACTTCTATTTGGGAGAAGTGTACGGTTTACGTGCTTTCTACTATTTTGATCTATACCGCATCTATGGCGGAGTACCTTTGCGCTTGACGGCTGATGTTGTTGAAGGAGTTATTGATCCAAACAAACTGTATATGGCTCGTTCGACCCCCAAAGAAGTGATGACTCAAATAAAAAGCGATTTGAACAAATCGATGGAGTATTTTGGAAATATGAATGATTTTGATCCATATAAACGTGGCAAAAAGGTATATTGGTCAAAAGCTGCAACCGAATGTTTAATGGGAGAAGTTTATTTGTGGACTTCTAAAGTAACCACAGGCGATGACGTAGCAAATCCTGCTGATTTGACTATAGCTAAAACTCACCTTGAAAGTGTATTGAATAATTACAACCTGAAAATGCTGGATAACTTTTCACAAGTATTCAATGCTAAAAACAAGGCAAATGACGAGATTATATTTGCCATTCGTTTCTTAGAAGGTGAAGCAACCAATAGTAATGGTACATTTACTTATAATGTAGGTACTGGTAGTACCAAAAACAGATATCAAGCCAATGGTGAAGTGTTTGGTGATGCTTTAGATATACAGAATACTGGTAATCAGACGTATGAATACAACAAAGCTGTTTATCGAAGTTTTGATGATGCAGATACCCGTAAGGAAGCGACCTTTATCGCCTCATACAATAAAGATGACAAAACAGGTGAGTTATCTCTCTATGGAACACATGTACGTAAAAATATAGGTTATGTAAATGCACAGGGAGCCCGTGTTTACTGTGGTGATTATATCTTCTATCGCCTGCCGTGGGTTTATCTTACACTTGCAGAAATAGCAAACATGGAAGGAGATAATGCAGTTGTCGCCAAATACATAAATCTGGTAAGAAAACGTGCCTATGGCAATGCATGGGATGAAACTCTGTATGCATATCCGGAAACGGCAGATTTTACAGCTAATGAATTAGCTATTTTACACGAGAAGGATAAAGAATTTGTCCAAGAAGGACAACGTTGGTGGGATTTACGACGTATGACTTTGACTAAGGGAGGAACACCTCTAGTTTTCTGTAAAGAAGGAAGTCTTTTGGGAGATGCCCCAATATTGAATGAATCTACAGAAGCACATAAACTTTTGTGGCCAATTGAAAAAACGATGTTGGATAAAGACCCCGCACTAAAGCAAACACCGGGATACAAATAATAACCGATAGGTATTTCTCAATATGCGATTATGATAGAGGGCGGAATGCACGTAATGTGTATTCCGCTTTTCTTTTAAATTGATTGTTTATTTAGGTTTCAATTACTACACTTCATCTTTCTTCCAATAATTCTCTCAACCATGGTACAACCAGTTCTGATTTAAAATAATGATTGGGACCATCTACATTTACCATTCGAAAATATTCATTACGATCCAGTCCTTCAGGTAAGTGTTTTACATTTTTTCGTGTATTTGGATCTGCGAATTTCTTATAATGATATACTTTCACGTTATCGGGAGCGCCTGCTATAGCATACGCTTTTCTCACAAGATTCAAGTCTCTATCTAATCCCCCTTCAGTCAGTATGATAGGACGGGGTGCCAAAGCTGCTACAATGTCTGGAAAATTGAAATTTTTCCAAAAATCAGGTATTAAATGACGTATGGAATTAGGGAATGGACGGCGTCCGTTTTTATCAGGCATAGTTATCACTTCCGCCCGTTCTTGAGTTTGACATAAGAAATCATTGTAAACAAAAGCATAAACTGAAGTATCAAGCGTACCCAATACCATCATAGGTTCGGTTCCCAAAGAAAATCCACTTACTACAATGCGATCTTTACGAATATGATCCTGGGTCTTCATCCAGTTTAAAACCTGCATATCCAAATATGAAGCGTATCCCAAATAGCTCCATCCCAATTCTAAAAGATGGCGAGATACAACATCGTAATCATAATTAGAGCCCAAAGTATATCTCTCCAGGTCTGAGGCTTCTCCGGCAGCCGGGTTATCTACTGCTACCGCTATATACCCTTCTTTTACAAAGTTGAGGGCTTGGGTCAGTTTCGGATCTTTGTACCGGTCGTCCAATTTGGGAGCTATCCCCGGTTCACCTGCAAGTCCCTCCTTATTTCCTCCGGAACCGGGAATACATAAAATGGCAGGTACGGGTTTATTTATATTATCAGGTATTAAAACAAGAAAAGTAGAAACGCATTCAGGAAACGGATAAAATTCCCATTTTTCTAATCGATAACCTTCCCGCTGTTCTCTTTTTATACAAACAGGAGCAGGAGAATTTTTTATTTGAGGAAAATTCATTATTTCTTCCATCGCATGGCGAAGTCCTTTTTGCCATTTTCGAAATTGTTTGGGAGAGAAGTCATCATGAAAAGCATAACGTGGCTTAGTATTTCTGAGCATAGCGTGCACTACACCATAAGAACTTAAGAATCGCCCGTCCTCACGTGCAGACGTGATTAAATTATGATCCTTAGGGGACCAGCCATCGGACTGAGCATATAGGCTGCCATTAAAAAACAGTGATATTCCAATTGTTAAAAAAATATTTTTCATGTGATTTAAATTTTATAGGTTTTACAAATATAGTTTTATTTTTTGATATACTCCTTTTAATTGTTGAAATATACAATTGGACATATAGTAAGTGACAGTATAAGATATGATGCAAAAAGATAGTATTTTATTTGTTTGAGAATCCTGTAATTTTATCTCCTATCCTACAAATAGAAGATAATATGAATAAATTGAGGAATAATATACTGTATTGGCAAAAGTAATGTATATAAATTCATTACTGCTACCGGAAGATATTAACTGGCTAAAATCAGAATGTTAACTTTGTGTTTTCAAGAAGTTAACTTCGTACAGATACGAAATTAATTTCTTGAAAACAAGTTGTTAGTTCTCTGTCAACAGACGGTCTAAATCACTGCTAAGAGTGTGAAAATAATCTTTTATATGTTCTATTTGGCAATGAAATTAAGAAAAAAGAAATATGTGACTATGTTCTTTTTTTTGAAATGTCTCTATGAGAGAGTAAACCGTAAATCGGCAAAAGCATTCTTTTTGATAGTAGAATAGTAATTTCACTTTCCTTCTGATTTGATAAAACGGTTCAGATTTTGTTTTTTCTATTCCGGTTCCGGTTATCCCTCTGATTAGCACGATGTAGAGACATCAAGAAATACAAAATGTCAGATCTATACCAATATATCAAATTGATAAAAGGGGTATTCAAAAAACAGGCTGCTCCATAGTAGATACTTTTATCATTTTACTAATGAACATTTATCTACTACATATCCTCTAATGATAAACAGACTGTATTTATTTGGTATTTAGCCAAAACTTTATTCTCTAAGTGCTCCACTTTCTTTTGGAAAAGTTCTGGCTTGAAATTCTTTTTTTGACGTTTGACTTCTGCTACAATTGCACTTTTGTTATCTAAATAAATAGCTACAATGTCAATTTCGTTTTGATTGCCTTTGGGCTCCCACCACGAACCAATAAGGCGGAATTCATAACTTTCAGCATATTTTTGCTTAAAATACTGTTCCAGGATTTTTCCTGAATATGTCGGATAGTCAGCTTTTATTAATTTTCGTAAGCCAACGAAATTTTTTATTTCAATGAGTGAACGATTTCTATCGAAATAATTAAACCAAAAATGAATAAAGTTATCGCATATTTCATATCTGACAGTTTGAGAACCCTCTTTAGAAAAGACAGGACGTTGGCGTACTACTATGTTATAGTCTTCAATTAATCGCTTTAGATAACCGCCCAGACTCTTTTCGCCAAGTAGTGCTTCTATTTCCGTCTGAGTATTATACCCGCCAGAGATGGCGCTCAGGATTGAGAAGTAAGTACCGTAATTCTTGCCGAATTCCTCTATTAATAAATTTTTTCCTTCATCTGTAAAAGGGGAGTTGTCTCTGACCATGAAATCGATCATTTCATCAACAGTTAACACTCTGTTATCACAAAATAATTCGACGTATTTAGGAACTCCACCAGAAAATGAGTATAGTGCCAATAAATCATCATTTGTATATTGGGGATGATAGTCTTTCATGATCTTCTTTAATACATTCAGACTGAAAGCTGAAAGTTTTATAATGTTGTCAGCACGGCCAAAAAGCGGCTCCTTTTCATTATGAAAAATCTTTTCCATTAACGAATAAATAGAGCCACTCACAACGAAATTCATGTGGGTTTTTTGTCTATACTGATCCCAGATATCTTGTATATCACTATAAATTGACTTATTGATATTGTAGAATTCTTGGAACTCATCTATAACCAAATTGAATGATTGTCTGGTAGCAGCTTCCATAATATACCGAAAGAGGGATTTGAAAGTCGATATTTCTTCTGGTACATAAATATCAAGTGCCTGGGAAACTAAGGTTATGAATTCCCGACATAGAGATGCCTCATTTTTTCTCCCCACAAACAAATAGATAGTAGGAGTTTTTTCAAAGGCTCTCATAATAAGACTTGTCTTACCTATCCTTCTTCTTCCGGTAACTACTGTCAGACGAGAGTTCTCTCCAAAAGATAATTCTTGTATCCTTTGTAATTCAGCTAATTCATTCTCTCTATTGTAAAACTTCATATTCTTTGTTTATTTAGTCCTTACTTTGTAACGGGCGTTACTGTAACCGCGGTTACAAAGATAACTCTATTTCTATTATTTCAAGTACAATGTTTCATAAGATTCCTCTGACGCTTTGTATAATAATGTTAATAGCTGATTGTGTTCTTTTCGATATGCCAATTTATATATGTCAACTATTTTGAACTAACGTCTTGTCTATTATGATATAAGTTAATTATGAAGATTATATTTATAATATAACCTTATTTGTTTGTCATTTATACCCTTATGCTACCGCTAATATTTATAAATAATGGGTCTATTTTTTTCTTTTTTATAATTATGTAAATTATTTAAATTGCTGTATGTTAGCTGTTTATTAAATGTGCTTATTATTCCATTTCTCCACATTTGGGTTACCGTCCCGATAG
>NZ_JAFKPJ010000038.1:0-9987 GCF_019633765.1 Bacteroides sp. 11BF | reverse complement strand
GCAAAAGAAATCAATCACAGGTGTGGTTACGGATGCTACCGGTGAAACAGTCATCGGAGCAAGTGTTGTTGAGGTCGGCACTACCAATGGTGTAATTACCGACATTGACGGCAAGTTTACATTAATGGTCGATCCCAACGGAAAGATCAAAGTCTCTTATGTTGGTTATCAGCCTCAAACGATCGATGTAAAGGGCAGAAATTCTTTTAATATTAAGTTGAAGGAAGATTCTGAAATGCTGGATGAAGTAGTCGTAACAGGTTATGGCGGTAAACAATTGCGTTCTAAAGTGACTAACTCCATTGCCAAAGTAAAAGAGGAAACTTTAAAACAAGGTATGTTTACTAATCCGGCTCAAGCTCTTTCTGGTGCTGTAGCAGGTTTGTCAGTAAGTCAGACTTCGGGTAATCCGGGTAGTGCTCCAACTTTAGTACTCCGTGGTGGTACGAACTTTGATGGTTCCGGTTCTCCACTGATCTTAATTGACGGTCAGGTACGCTCTTCGCTGAGTGATATTAATCCGGATGATATTGAATCGATGGAGGTGTTGAAAGATGCCGGTGCAACTGCTATTTACGGTGCACGTGCTAATGATGGTGTAGTACTTGTAACAACAAAACGTGGTAAGGCGGGTAGAGCAGAGGTAAATCTAAAAGCAAAGTTTGGCTTGAACTACTTCAAGGATTCTTATAACTTTATGAATGCCGGTGATTACCTTTATTGGATGCGTACTGCTTATATGAATGCGTACGTTGGAGACATGAAACACCCGGACGGTGCTAATGTGAAAGGATGGTCTTCACTAAGCGGATTGACTACTGCAACTCCTTATGGAACAGGTAATTTATATTTTGATAAGGATGGTGTAACGCCATTAGACGGAAATAAAACAAGTTCTGCTATTTGGAGTCCGATGATCTATTCAGACAATCTATCTTTTCTGCTCAATCAAGGATGGCAGACTATGATTGACCCGGTATATGGAGATAAAATTATTTATAAAAACACAGACATTGCCGATTTTAATATAAATACACCTTCATTCTCTCAGGATTATAACTTAAGCGTAAGCGGTGGTAATGATAAAGGAAGTTATTATGCCGGCTTGGGCTACAATAAGAGTGAGGGTACAGCAGTAGGTAACTGGTATCAACGAATTACTTTTACTTTTAATGCTGATTATAAACTTAAGGAATGGTTAACTTCTAATTCAAGTTTCAATTTTGCAGATGCGACCTGGAACGGACTTCCTGCATCGCAAACAGCTGAGGCTAACTATTTCTCACGCTGTCTTTCATTACCTCCTACTTTCCGTGGTTATAATGCAGATGGAGATATGCTATTAGGACCGAACTCCGGTGATGGTAACCAACAATACAATTTTAAGCAATTCGTTCGTGATAATAATACGGATAAGTTTACGATGAATCAATCTTTCACAATTGATTTCATGAAAGGTCTCTCATTGAAATTAGGAGCCATTTGGTATTATTCCGAAGAAAAAACAGAAGCTTTTAATAAAGACTATTTGAGCTCTCCGGGTAACTTGATTACATCTCACGCCACCTCTGCTTCATATAGCCGTACTTTAGACCAAACATATAATGCCGTATTGAACTATAATTATCAGATCAATAAGGACAACTTCTTGGATGCAATGGTTGGTTTTGAATACTATGATTCATACGGCAAGGGATTCAGTGCTTCTGGTTCCGGAGCTCCCACTGATGATTTTATGGATTTGGAATACACCTCAAAAGAGGAAGGAATGCGTTCTATAGACTCTTCACACTCTCGTCAACGTATTATGTCATTCTTTGGACGTGTCAACTATGACTACCAATCTAAGTATCTGCTTTCTTTGGTTTTAAGACGTGACGGATATTCAAAACTCGCTAAAGAAAACCGTTGGGGAGTATTTCCGGGTGTATCAGCGGGTTGGGTGTTCAGTAAAGAAGAATTTATGGAAAGCACAGCATCTATTCTTTCATTCGGTAAATTACGTGCCAGCTTTGGTTTAAATGGTAATGTAAACAAGAACTTTGTTGGAAACTATACAGTTCAGGGAGCTTATGGCAGTAATCGCTATAATGGTTCAACCGGTTTCTTGTTAAGCAGCATTCCTAACCCATATCTGATGTGGGAAAAATCAAGAACCTTTGAAATTGGTTTGGATATGGGCTTTCTGGAAAATCGCATCAATGCTAACTTGACATATTACAACCGTTTGACTAGTGATAAATATGCTAATATCACAGTACCGTCTACTTCAGGTGTAAGTTCTGTTACTTCAAACAATGGTGAGTTCCAGAATCAAGGATTTGAATTTGAATTAGGATTCCGGATCATTGATTCCAAAGACTGGAAGTGGAACTTGAACTGGAATGGTGCTTTGAACAAAAACAAGGTTGTTTCTTTGCCGGACAATGGACTTGAAAGAAATCGTCAAAGTGCTTATCAGGTTTATACTGGAAACGGAGATGAAAAAATGTGGGTTGGTGGATATCAGGAAGGTCAACGTCCGGGCGATCTATACATGTTTGTGGCAGAAGGACTTTATAAATCTCAAGACGAAATCCCGACTAACTTGATTGACTTGACAACAGGTAATAACGGTTCAAGTGGCCGTCCTCTTTATGGTGGAACAGAAGGTTACAATAAATTAACAGATTCTCAAAAAGCCAATGCCCTTCCGATTCAGCCGGGTGACGTGAAATGGAAAGATGTAAATGGTGATGGAGTTATTGATAATTATGACATGGTGAAAATTGGGAATACTGTTCCTAAATGGACAGGAGGTATCAATACTACTGTAAGCTGGAAGGACCTTACCTTGTCTGCACGTTTCGACTATGCATTGGGATTCACCGCAGTGGATTGGAAAACAATGTGGATCATGGCATGTGCTCAAGGTACTTATAATACCATTGAGGAGACCAAAAATACATGGACCCCAGAAAATCCGAATGCTAAATATCCAACTTATGTATGGGCCGATCAATTGGGTAAACGTAATTATTGCCGTAGCTCATCCATGTTTGCCTATAATGGAAACTACTTGGCATTGCGTGAACTCTCACTATCCTATAAATTACCATCTGTATGGGCGCAGAAGGCTAAATTGAGCAATGTGGAACTTTCTATTACAGGTCAGAACTTAGGCTATTTGACAGAAGCAAAACACCTATTCTCACCGGAAAAAGCAGATAATAATGGAGGATATCCATTACCTCGTACAGTGATTTTTGGTATTAATGTTTCTTTCTAAATATAAAAAGACAAATTATGAAAAAGATAATATATATCATTTCCTTATTTGTGTCGTCTGTGCTTTACACTTCATGCGATGCATTGGATCTCGCTCCGGAAGACTATTTCGGAAGCGGCAACTACTGGAATAATAAAGCCCAGGTGGAAGGGTTTATGAATGGCATGCACTCTCAATTGAGAGGTAACTATAATATGTTTTATTGTTTGGGAGAATTGCGCGGTGGTACACAGCGCGTTGGTAGTTCTTCACAAAACACCAGTTTGGACTATGCCATATTGCGTACCAATACTTTAAGCCAGGATAATCCGGGATTCAGCAACTGGTTTGGATTATATAGCCCGATTATGCAAGTTAATCATTTCATTCAAAAAGTTGAGAATGAATGTGATTTTTTAAGTGAGGCAGACAGAAAAGCCTATTTAGGACAAGCATATGGTTTAAGAGCTCTTTATTATTTTATGCTTTATAAAACTTACGGCGGGGTACCTATTGTTACAACAGTCGAGTTGCTGGATGGCAAAGTGACTGCGGATAAATTTTATGTCGAACGTGCTACACCCGAGGCCACTATGGCCTTCATAAAAGAGGATATCGGTAAATCTGAAAACTATTTTGGTACAGAAGAAGTGACCAATAAGTATGATAAGACAATGTGGTCTAAAGCTGCCACTCTGATGTTGAAAGCAGAAATCTATATGTGGGCTGCTAAAGTTTCTATAAATGGCTATACAGCTTCTGGAAGATCGGATTTAGAAACTGCCAAAACAGCTCTGAATGGAGTGATAGGCAAATTTCAGCTATTAAACAAATTCAGCGATGTATTTAGTACAGCTAACCGTAATAATGCAGAAGTTATTTTCACCTTACATTTTGCTGATGGCGAAGCTACAAACTGGGGAGGCATGTTCCTCTATCAAGAGGCAGTATTCATTGGACAGGTATATGACCGTGATGATAATAAGATTGAAACGGATACATTAAATTTGAAGGGTACCGGAGGTGTATTTCGCCATGAATATACTGAAGATTTCTGGAAAAGCTATAGCGATAAAGACACTCGTCGTGATGCAACATTCTTAGAATATTATACCCAAAAGAATAAAGAAGGCTTTGGTTGTGTTATGCTTAAGGCTATTGGTTCTATCAACTCGAACAACAATCGTATTTATGATACCGATGTGATTGTTTACCGTTATGCCGATGCTTTATTGATGATGGCTGAAATAGAAAATGGTTTAGGAAATCCTTGTGCAGGTTATATTAATGAAGTGCGTGAACGTGCATATGGCTCCAATTATGAGGCTAATAAATATACGGAAGGAAATTATGCAGAGAATGAATTGGCCATCCTCCAGGAACGTGATAAAGAGTTTGTTTGGGAAGGTAAGCGGTGGTTTGATGTAGTACGTATGCATGATGCTAATGGCAAATCTCTTGCTTTCTCTGCTACTGCAAATTATCCTTCGGATAAACCTCTTTTGGACCCAAGTGAGGAATACAAGTTGTTATGGCCTATTGATGTTGACATTATGAGTGTCAATCCGTTGCTGAAACAGACACCTGGATATGAAAAATAAAACTTAATCAATAGGTTTTAAATACGATTATTTATTGAATGTAGAAGCTGTCTCGGTTATTATTGAGACAGCTTCTCTTTTTTCATTGCCATATACACATTACTCCTTATTCGCCAATCATAGAGCCGATTTTTTATATATGCAGATGGAGGAGAACAAAATAAAAGCGGGGAATGTCCAATCAGACATTCCCCGTTATATTAACTAATCAATTTTCATATCCCGGAGTCTGTTTTAACGCCGGATTGTCTGTCAATACACTTTCATTAATCGGCCATAATAGGCGGGTGGCAACGGCAGAAGTGCGCTTTGTCACATAGTCTGCACCCAATAATCTTAAATCATACCAGCGTTTCCCTTCAAACATAAATTCACGCATGCGCTCTTTCAAAATGGCTTCCAAAGGATCTTCATCACCGGACATGTATTTATTATCCGTATAGAAGTCTCCTTTATCATTCGGATAAGATAGCGTAGCTTTGTTTAACTCAAAGAACTCTTTCCCATAAGCACGTTCACGAACTTGATTGATCTCAGCTGCCGGATCTTCTCCCAACAGCGCTTTTGCTTCAGCAAGTAATAACAGGCAGTCTGCATATCGATAAATGGGGTAATCATTCAAAAAACTGCGCTGTGAAGCTCCGTCCAACAGGACTCCCTGATACTTATTGCAGAAAGGAGCAATATATTTAATTGTGCCATCTTCTTGCTTTTGGTAAACAGCTGTCATGGAAGCGTCCTTACGGGTATCTCCATCACGGAATGCCTTATTATACAAATCGTATCTTATCTGCAGACGAATCAAACCGTTAAGTTGTCCTTCAGGCAAATCTTTAAATGAAATTCCTTCTTTATTACAGTAAGTTGCAGTCATGTATGCCTGCTGTGGTACTAAGTTTTGTCTAAATCTATCGTCCCACATGTTATACTCATCTTTTGCATTACGTATAGAGAAAATAATTTCGGCATTATCTTTATTATTGTAAGCAAATACTTTTGAGAAATCATCCTGCAAGCTGACATTTACATTACTGATAATTGATTGTAAAGCTGTTTTGGCTGTAGTATAATCTGTTGTGCCGCCACCCATTTGACGCCCACTCCATAAATAAACTTCACCTTTCAGCATTTGTGTTGCGGCCATTGACCAGTAATATCTGCCGAATTTGAAAGAGTAATCACTGCCGAATGCCTTTTCAGAAGCAATGATATCTTCTTTGATTTGTTTCATCACATCTTCTGCAGGAGAGGCTGCTTTTGAGAGGTTGCTTAAGTCTAAAGAGGCTCCATTCGTATAATCCAGATAGAGAATAACATCTCCCCAAGAACGCAATAAATGAAAATAAAGATATGCCCGCATACCATAAGCTTCACCTAAATAATAGTTTTTAGTAGCTTCGGGAAGTACAGTCGTTTCTTTGGTTTTAGCGATCATCAAATTGATCTGATTGATCACTTTGTACATTCCTGCAAAGTTGGTTATCCCTGTGTTCTCCTTATTTATCGTATTGAAAGGCAAGCGTTCCATACCTTGAGTGGCTTCTCCTCCAAAGGGAACGTCTCCATAAATGTCCGCACGAGGCTCACCTAATAAGAAAAAATTAAAACTACATTCTCTAAGTAATGCATGCAAACCTACATTAAAGGTACTGAACTGAGCTTCAGTCTTCCAGTAATTACTATCCGCAATAGAACTGGTAGGTTCAATATCCAGTGCATCACATCTTGAAAACAGCAGGAGAGAAAGCCCTGCTAACATATATGTAAATATTTTCTTCATAATGCTATTTGTATTAATCATATATAATTTAGAATGTCACTGACAAACCGAATAAAACTGTTCTCGGAGTTGGATAACGTCCGTTATCTATTCCACGACCATAAGTTGTATCTACAGCCGGTTCAGGAGAAACACCCGTGTATCCGGTGATATAGAATAAGTTCTGTCCTGTTACATAGACTGATGCATCTGTCATACCAACTTTACTGATCCATGCTTTAGGCAGATTATAATTTAATGTCAATTCACGCAAAGCCAGATAATCACCCTTTTCATAGAAGCGTGAACTGTTATTATCAATAGCTGTATTACCGTTATTTGAACGTGTAATATTTTTCTTGCTTAACTGGTCTGCGTAATAGAATGCAGGTAAATCTGTATCAGTATTGGTCTCACTCCATGTCTTTTTTACTTCTTTAATAATATTGAATGAACCTTGATACTGTCCCAAAGAACGTGCTGCGAGATCATTATAAATGGTATGTCCTAAAGCGTAATCGAAACGAGCATATAAAGAGAGGTTTTTATAACCCAATGTAGTAGAGAATCCACCAGTAATTTTGGGAAATATATTTCCTACTACTTGACGGTCATATCCATTGATTACACCATCGCCATTGATATCTTCCCAACAAACATCACCCGGTTCGATCGGTTGCCATCCTTCTTTTCCGGCATATTGGGCTGCAAGTCCGGGACCATATAAGTTGGCTACCTCGTCGATGCGGTTATTGGCATACTTTTTCACGTCATCCCAATCTTTGAATATATGATTTTGTTTGTAAGCAACCAATTCTCCCAGTTTACCACCTTCCTGACGGCCGGCAATCCATTTTGTTTCAGGAGTTCCATCGGCTTTTTTGCGTCCGGTTGCCACTTCATAGCCACCTACACGGTTATTTTCATTGCCGTTATAAGGTAATTTCACAATTTTGTTTGCTACAGAAGACAGATTGGCTGTAACATCCCATGTCAATCCTTTCGGGTTATTCAGAATGTTGGCTCTTACTTCCATTTCGAAACCATAGTTACGCAGAGTTCCCATATTAGTCATGATCTCTGTAAAGCCTGTATATCCCGGAAGTGCTTGTTTAGTTAACAAGTCTTTAGTAGTACGGTTGTAGTAGTCAAGAATGAAACTTAACCGATTGTTTAAGAATCCGATGTCCAGACCAGCTTCAAATGACTGACTTTGTTCCCAGCGTAATCCGGTGTTTACCAAGCCTGAGTTGTAGAATGCGGTTGAACCTCCGTATGTCTTTGCACCTACTTGAGAGTAAGCACCATATACATCGAAATTTCCGATACCATTTACATTTCCATTTACACCATAGCTAAGACGAGGTTTCAAGTTAGAAATAACTTCTGAGACTTTAGAATCCTTCCAGAAATTCTCTTCCATGATATTCCAACCCACAGATACACCAGGGAAAAATCCCCAACGGTTATCTTTCAGTTTTGAAATACCATCATAACGAGCAACAAATGAAATTAAATATCTCATGTCATAGTTATAATTGATACGGCCAAACCCTGATAGAATACGGTATGCTGTTTTAGTTGTAGAAGTATAAGTCCTTGTAGAACCAGCATTCAAGGTAGGAATATCGTCAGTTGGAGAGTTTTGGGTTTTGGCCTCAAAATCGAACTGATCATAGGTGAAGTATTCAGTTCCTACCATTGCTTCCAGATTGTGTTTTTCAGCAAAAGTATCTGTGTATGTCAGTGTTCCGTTCAACTGAATTTGATTGTATTTCTGAACATAAGCCTCAGCCTGACGTGTATTATCAGGAGTTGCAGAAGATTGAGCTTGATAAGATTTATTAAACTTCTCTCTCTGCCAGTCATAACGATAAAGTGAAGCATTTCCATTTAACACTAATTTTTTAGGTAAAATGTCAAGGGCAAATCCAACACTGTAGGTTGATTTATTAGTGCTGTTCTCGCTCGTCAACTTATCTCTGTAATAATCGGGATTACCGTCTCCTGTACCGAAACCGGAGGCCGGAGTTCCATCTTCATTCCAAGGATTCCATGTCGGACGTTGAGAACGTGTACGGTAGAAAAATTCATATTGGCCGATCCAAAGTTCCGGTTGAGTTGACCAAGAGTAAGTCGCATTAGCCTTTACTGTCAGGAAAGGAAATACTTTATAAGAACCGTTCAATGCACCATTGAAGCGCTCGTAACCAGTACCTCTAATCTGACCATCTTCTTTATAGTAGCCTAAACTTGCAGAAAAAGTCCCTTTATCATTACCACCTGTAATGTTCACATAATGATCTTGAGTTAAAGCACTGTTGTTAAACACCACATCGTCCAATTCACCAGAGTAGTCTTTATACAAGATCGTTTTTCCATCATAAAATGGATCTGCCATAGAAGACCAACCTTCATTTTTCAGATTAGCATTTTCGTCTGTCAAATAGCGGATATCAAATAAGTTATTTCCAATACCATATCCCATTTGTGTATCGACATTGGTACGTCCGGTTCTTTTGTAGCCCATACGGTTATAATAAATATAATCGTGTGCATCGCAAAAATCATAGCCTTTACGAGCGAAGTTCACACCCATTTTAAATTTGTAATTAACAGATGCTTTTCCTTCTTTTCCACTTTTAGTCTCAACCAAAATAACACCACCATTGGCACGTGCACCATAAATAGCTGTTGAAGCGGCATCTTTCAAAACCTGAATAGATTCAATATCAGAGGGATTAATATCACTCATGCTATTGCGAACAATACCATCGACTACAATAAGAGCTTTGCTGTTGTCGCCTGTAATAGTAGCACCTCCACGCAATGTAATATCCGGTTCACTACCAGGTTGCCCCGTTTTGTTAACAACACGAAGACCTGTAACAGAGCCTTGTAAAGACTGTCCTGCATTACTGAAAGCCGCATTTTTAAGTACAGAATTATCAAGCTTTGAAATAGCAGTAGTTAAAGTTGCACGTTTTTGTGAGCCACCGTATCCTGTAATCACCACTTCATCTAATACCTCTGTATCTTCTTTCAGTACTACATTGTAAGTGTTTGCAGCGCTAACAGTAATTGTTTGAGGTTTGTAACCAATATAGCTAACTGTGAATTTAGCGCCAGTAGCTATCGTTAATGAGAACTTGCCGTCAAGGTTAGTGATTGTACCATTGGTTGTACCTACCTCAACGACACTTGCACCGATGACAGATTCACCGGTACCATCTGTAACCACACCTGTGATGGATTTTGTTTGAGCTATAGCTCCTATAGAGCATAATAAGCACAAAATCAAGAAGATGGTTTTCTTCATAAGTATTGCTTTTTAGTTAATAATAAAGATAATTATAATTGCTTTTACTAAGTTCTATCGG